>JAYUBY010000254.1:0-2755 GCA_043740635.1 Alphaproteobacteria bacterium | reverse complement strand
CAGCGTGGTTCTCGCGACAGGCGTCGTTGACCGCATGCCGCCAGTCCTCAATGCCGAAGACGCAATTCGCAAAGGCGTCCTGAGGTACTGTCCGGTCTGCGACGGCTTCGAAGCTCGCGAAGGCCGGATCGCGGTCATTGGCGACACTGACCACGCCGCGCGAGAGGCGCTCTTTCTCAGGACCTACAGCGCCTCCGTTGACTTGCTGACCGAGCGAGAGAGTCTCTCCGAAGGGATGCGCGCGCGCTTAGCCTCTCAGGGCGTTGAACATGTACCTATCAAGCCTGGATCGCTTCGCTTTGTCGGCGACCGCATTCGCGGCGACGACAAACACGGGGTGGCATTGCAACCTTACGAGATCGCCTACGGCGCTCTCGGCGTCGATCCGCAAACACAGCTACTGAGCCGCCTCGGCGTCGACTTGGACGGAGGCTGCATTGCGGTGGACGCCAAGCAACAGACGTCATTGCCGAGAGTCTATGCGGCGGGGGACGTTGTTCGCGGCTTGGACCAGATAAGCGTCGCCATGGGCGAAGCCGCGATCGCGGCGACCGCGATTCACAACAGCCTGAGGGAGGAGGACGCCTAGCTGCCGAGGCTATCAGCTCAGCGTCGCGCAGAGGCGCGCAACGAGACTGCGGGCGTCTATCTGGCCAAAGGAACCGCGGCGACGGTCCCTGCGGCCGCAGTCTGGTCGGCGCGCAGGAACGGAACGCCATGTCGGCGCATGATTTCCCGGGCCGGCCGCTCCACCAAGTGATGGAGGACCATCGCGGCAGGGATCACACCGAAGAATTGGACGAACCACAACGGCAGGGGAAGCGCCCCGTCAGCCAGCCCAGCAAGCCTGTGCGCGCCTTTTTCAAAGACCAGCTGCCACGGGATGCAGACCATGTAGATCGAGAAGCTCACCTCGCCGAGGTAGACCCACAGCGGCGCGGTCAGGATGCGTGAACCGGAGCTGGCGAGACCGGCCAGACCGAACATCATCGCGCCGAACAGGGCCACCGACAGCCAGTCCGGCGCGCCAAACTGAGCCGCGGCGACAATGCCGACGAGCGCTGCCGCGGAGACGACAAGGGCGCGGCGCGGGTTCTTGATCGGCTGGGCTGACCAGGCGAGAAAGACGGCGCAGCCCAGCGCGAAGCACGGGACGATCCGCAGCGCGCCCCAGGCGATGGTGGCCCGGGTAAGCGGAAAGCCGGCGAGGCGCTCGAACCCGGTTTCCAGTCCGACCACTAGGACAAGCGCCAGCAGCACCGCGGTCTTGGGCCGTGTTCTTAGCCGCCAGGCGACCCACGCGAACAGCGGGAAGGTCAGGTATGCGAACCACTCCGCCGAGATCGACCAGGAGGGGTGGTTCCAGCCTCCGAGCGGGGACAGACCCCAGGCCTGTGTGAGCGTCAACTGGGCCGGCAGCGAAGACCAGATCAGGACTTTGTCACCCGTCTGAAGTCCGACCAACGTCGCCCCGGCGATCAGGACGCCCATGCCAACGACCGTGACGAGGTGAACCGGATAGATGCGCGCCAACCGCGCCCACAGGAAGTCGCGATAACGGAAACGCTGTGTGCCGAAAGCGTGCAGGTAGACATGGCTGAGGATGAAGCCGGAGAGCACGAAGAATAGTTCGACGCCGAGGTAGCCCTTGGCGACGAGGTTTGGCATCGCCAATCCCAGGCTGGGCCAGAAGTGGAAGCACACCACCCACATGGCGGCGAAGAAGCGCATCGCGGTCAGTGACTTCAGGTTCTGGGGCATGACAGGCGAGCTGCTCAAATTGGGACGGTGCTCGCCAATGAAGCGAATCTCGTGCCAGCAATTCGCCCAACAGGACGTTGCTCGCAGCCTGACGTCAGTGCGGAGCCGCCGTCGCAGAAGCGGCGTTCATATCCATACCCGGCATGTCGCGCATCATGGTGTCGTGGTCCGCCGGGGCGCTCTTGACGGCCGCTTGGTATTGCTCTGGCGAGAGCCGCGGCAGCGTCCGTATGAACGCCACCATGTCCCACATGAGCTCATCGCTGTGCGTTCGGCCCCATGCAGGCATCGCCGTCAGCTTGACCCCGTGCTTGACCATCCAGAACTCCTGCCTCGGCGTATGGGCCAGCCCTCGGCTCAACTCGGGCGCGGGCGGATAGAGACCTTGGCTGATTTCTGTTTTCTCCATGCCTGGAGCCAGATGGCAGCCGCTGCACATGTCGGCATAGAGGCCGGCGCCCGTAGCGATACGTTTCGGATCATTCAGATTTGCCGGCACGACGACACCCTGTGCGCGGACCGCGATCGAACGGTCGCGTAGATTCTCGATCAGCCAGTGAACCGGCATCGTGTGCGGGGCGTCGGCCCCGATATCGTAGAGGCCCGTGAAGATCACGGCGCCGGCTACACCGCCCACCAACAGGGAAGCCAGGGCGACGAACGGCCAACTCGGCAGGTGCCGCTTAAGATCGAGAGGTTTCCTGTTCGCCATGTTCTGCTCCCGCCCTGCTGACGAAGTAGAGCGTTGTCCCAAGAAGACCGCCCTCTTGTGACTACGCGCGACTGGGCCTCGCGCCCTCAAACCGCGAAGCTGGCTCAAAGATGAGGGCGAAACGACCCGCTGCGCGTATTCACAGTGAGTGCGCCGGCTAGCCCTGCGCAGCGAACATCGCATGGGACTTCAGACGAACATGACGGACTTCGACCGTCGCCAGCTGTTGCGGGGCGCCTCACGCATCGCCGGCGGCTTGGCGCTCACTACGCTTCTTCCCAG
>JAYUBY010000253.1:0-8042 GCA_043740635.1 Alphaproteobacteria bacterium | reverse complement strand
CTCGGCCCGCAGCGCCTCGTGGAAATGCTTCGTGGTGAAGTCGAAGTAGCGGGTCCGAAACTGCTCCACCACCCACTCGATGGTGTCCACCGGCGCGCGGCGGCTCCAAGCCTTCCCCCGCCGCCAGTCAATCAACCCCTCCGCGCCCTCATGCTCATGGCGATCGCGCAATCGGTGAAAATGCCGCTCGCTCATCCCCAGGAGCTCAGCCGCCTCGACGCAGCTCAACTCCCCGCCCTTGTAGCGTCCAATCGCCTCACCAATCCGTGCCATCCGTATCTCCGCATGCATCAGATCCGCTCCGGCTAAACCGGACAGATCGTCTGCTACGAAAAACGGACATGTCGTCTGCTACCCACAGTCTTTCGCGGGCCCCTGGTACTTCCCGCGCGGCAGCGTAGTTTGGCAAGACCCGGTTAACCCTGACTAAAGCCTTGGGTCGGCAAGCTAGCGCCCGCAAGACAGCGGAGATTGCCATGGACCGCGCACTGAGAATTCGAGCCACCCGTTCGGCCATCGTGCTGATGGCTGGCGCGTCCTTGGCGGCGTGCGCTTCGGTGACGACACCGAGATACTCAATCCAAGGCGGCGCTGACGGGAGCGTTTCGCGTCCGGCAAGTACGCCGAATGCTCATGGGACCAACGCCCCCTACCAGGTCGGTGGAATCTGGTACGTGCCGCATGATCAGCCTCACTACGACGAGACCGGGATCGCATCCTGGTACGGTCCCGCCTTCAACATGAAGGCCACCGCCGATGGCGAGCTTTTCGACATGAACCGGGTCTCGGCAGCGCACACGAGCTTGCCGCTACCGTCGATGGTCGAAGTGACCAACCTCGATAACGGCCGCAAGCTGACAGTGCGGGTGAATGATCGCGGTCCATTTGTCGGAGGCCGGATTATCGACCTCAGTCACGCGGCAGCCCAGGAGCTCGGCTACGACCGGGCCGGAATCGCCCATGTCCGCGTGCGCTACGTCGGCCCCGCCCCGCTGGCCGGTCCAGATGCCGGTGTTCGCTATGCGAGCGTCCCGACTACGACGGCTCACGCGGCCGGCGGGCCTATCAGCGGACGGCGGCCAGCCGATGAAGTGATTTTTGAGGACGCGCTCCTGAGCTCAACGCCTATCGTGACGCCGGCTACACCGCTCGTCAGGCCACCAGAAGCCGTGTCCGTGACCACACTTGCGCCGCTGCCGCCTGCGCGTGCCGCGCCTTTCGCCAGCGTTGCAATTCCGCCGAATTCCAGCCCTTCCGCGACCTACGCCCAGGGTTTCCGGATCCAAGCCGGCGCTTATAGCGATGAGGATAACGCGCGGCGCGCTGCTGCCCAGCTCGCTTCGACTGGCGCCGCGACCGTCGAGCCATTCGATCGAGGCGGGGTGACCTTCTATCGCGTTTATCTGCCGGGACCCGCGGACGAGGCAGACGCCTATGCCGTGCGCGACAAGGTTGCCGCCAGCGGCTTTGCCGACGCACGCGTTGTGCGCCCCTAGACTTTAGGTGCGAAGCGGCCATTTTGGGCCTGTGGCGCAAGGTCGGTTCATCTCATTCGAAGGCGGCGAAGGAGCAGGGAAATCCACCCAGCTCAAGCGCTTGGTCGCGCGAATTGAGGGCAGCGGACGCGAGGTCGTGGCGACACGAGAGCCCGGCGGCTCTCCAGGCGCCGAGAGCATCCGCGATTTGGTCTTGAAGGGCTCGGCCGACCGCTGGAGCCCGGTAACAGAGACGCTACTGATGTATGCCGCTCGACGCGACCACGTCGAGCGGGTGATCCGCCCGGCGCTGGCCCGCGGCGCGTGGGTCGTTTGCGACCGCTTCGCCGATTCAACCCGGGCCTATCAAGGCGCGGCCGGGGGCACGGACCCGGCGCTGATTGCGGCACTCGAGGTCCATATTCTCGAGGAAACCCGGCCGGACCTTACGTTGATCTTCGATCTTCCGGTCGCCGTAGGACTGGAACGGGCGCATGCCAGGGCTGGCGCTGAGATGCGCTTTGAGTCGAAAGGCCAAGCCTTCCACGAACGTTTGCGCGAGGGCTTTTTGGCCATCGCTAAAACGGAACCCCAAAGGTGTGCCGTGATTGACGCGACGGGCTCGCTGGACGAAGTCGAAGCCAGGGTCTGGGCGGCGGTCCAAGACCGTCTCGTCATCCATGGCTGAAATGCATCATCCCCGCGAGGTATTCGACCTTCAAGGCCACGAGGCCACCGAGGCCGCGTTCGAGGCGACGCGGGCGCGGGGACGGCTGCATCACGCCTGGTTGCTGACCGGCCCCGAGGGCGTCGGAAAGGCGACCTTTGCTTACCGTGCTGCACGGCGGCTCTTGGGCGCGCCGGTGGACACTTCGCACGGTGTGCTGGGCGCTAATCCGGACCATCCGGTGAGCCGCCAGATCATCGCCCACGCGCACCCTGATCTCTTCGTGTTGGAACGCCTCGGCGAGGACGGAAAGGTTCGCAAGGTGATCCCGGTCGAAGAGGCGCGGGGGCTCTCTGAATTCTTTTCCAAGTCTCCGGCCAGTGCGCCACATCGCGTGGCCATTATCGATGCCGCCGACGATCTCAACGTCAACGCGGCCAACGCCATACTGAAGACCCTGGAGGAGCCGCCTGCGCACGGAATCCTACTGATGGTCAGCCATGCACCGGGGGGTCTCTTGCCCACCATCCGGTCGCGGTGCCGCAGGTTGGCGTTCCAGCCGCTGACGCTGGAGGCGGCGGCGGCCTTCGTGCGAGATCGAGAGGCCGTCAGCGTTGAAGATGCTTTGAGATTGGCGAAAATGGCTGGTGGAGCGCCCGGCCGCGCTTGGGCTCTGGCGGGCGCCAATGCCCTCGCCATGGACGATGCGGCTCGCGCACTGATCGAGAGCCTGCCTCGTGTGGACGAGGCCTTAGCGCTGTCGCTCGCGGACCGGTTCCGCGGTGGGGAAGGCCAGCGCCAATTCGATCTGCTGTTCGATAGGCTGTCCGAGCGGGTCCATAGCTTCACCGCCGAACGGGCCGGGCAGGGGATCGGCGGTCTAGACCGCTGGGCGGCGGCCTGGGAGACCCTGCAGCGCCTGTCGCGCGATGTGGAAGCGCTGAACCTGGATCGTAGCGACGCCCTTTTTACAGTGCTTGGAGAGTTGCGCCAGGCCGCCCGGGCAGCCTAGACGCAAGTCCCATGCTGATCGACAGCCACGTCAACCTTCACGCGCCGCAATTTGATGATGACCGCGAGGCGGTGATCGAACGCGCTCGCGCCGCCGGCGTTGGGTTGATGGTCAACATTTCCGACAAGGTCTCGCACTTCGAGAAAGTGCGCGCCGTCGCCGATGCCGCTGACATCTGGTGCACGGTCGGAACACACCCGCACGAGGCCAAGGAAGACCCAAACCTGTCGGCAGCGCGACTAGTAGAGTTGGCTACCGATCCTCGGGTCGTAGGCATCGGCGAGACCGGCCTCGACTTCCACTACGACCTGAGCCCACGCGACATCCAAGCCAAGGTCTTCCGAGAACATGTTGCTGCGGCTCGGGAAACTGGCCTGCCGCTCGTCGTCCATACCCGTGAGGCTGACGAGGTGATGGGCGCCATTCTTGAGCAGGAGCACGCCAAGGGCGCGTTTCGGATCTTGATGCACTGCTACACGTCAGGTTCGGAGTTGGCGGCGCGAGCGGCAGCGCTTGGAGCTTGGTTCTCGGTCTCAGGTATCGCGACCTTCAAGGCTGCCGAGAACGTCCGCGCCGTGATCCGCGGCATGCCGGCGGATCGGATCATAGTGGAGACCGACTGCCCCTATCTGGCTCCTGTGCCTCATCGGGGCCGCCGCAACGAGCCAGCCTACGTGCCCCACGTGTTGGCAAAGCTCGCCGAGATCCGGGGGTGGTCTCTGGACGAGGCTGAAGCTCGGACAGAGGACGCCTTCTTCGCGGTGTTCGACCGGATTCCGCGACCGTGAGCGGGACACTTGAATTTACGATCCTTGGGTGCGGCTCGTCCGGCGGCGTGCCGCGGGCCGACGGTGACTGGGGCGTCTGCGATCCGGGCAATTCGAAGAACGAACGCTCCCGTTGTTCCCTACTCGTCCGGCGAACAGGACAGGGGCCAGAGAACGACACTACCCTGATCGTGGACACCTCGCCTGATCTTCGTCTGCAGACGGCGCAAGCGGGGGCCAAGCGGCTGGATGCGATCCTTCTGACCCACGACCATGCCGACCAGGTGCACGGCGTCGATGACGTTCGCGCCTTCTTTATTCGCCAACGCGCAAAGATCGCGTGCCACATGGACGCGGCGACGGACGCCTCAATGATGCGGCGGTTCGGTTACATCTTTGAAGGTGAAGGTGGCTATCCCGCAATATGCGAGCGCGCGCCGATTCCGACCCATGGAGTCGCATGGCGCGTAGACGGTCCATCCGGCGCAATTCCTGTCGCGACATTCGACCAGGATCATGGCGGCGTTCGCTCGGTTGGATACAGGTTTGGAGACGTCGCCTACTCCAGCGACGTCGTTAATCTAGATGAATCGGCGTTCGAGGCGCTGGCCAGTCTGGACGTCTGGATCGTGGACGCGTTGCGATACCGGCCGCATCCAACGCACGCCCACCTGGAGCGGACACTGGCTTGGATCTCGCGCCTCAAGCCCAGGCGGGCGATCCTCACCAATCTGCACATCGACTTTGACTACGAAACCCTCAAGGCGGAACTGCCCCCGGGAGTTGAACCTGCTTTCGACGGCCTTCGGTTTTCGCATGAACTCAACGGAATATTTTCTTGAATACTCAATTACTTAGGATTGGATTCCTCGCGTCCGGGAACGGCTCCAGTGCTCGCGCCATCATTGCGGCCATCTCAACTGGAGACCTGAAGGGCGAAGCCCGCCTGCTGGTGAGCAACATGAAGTCCTCGCCAGCGCTCGCATTCGCAGTCGAGGCGGGCGTGCCGGCGTTCTGCATTCCAACTCAAGCCAATCCTCACGCCGCGGACAAGGCGCTGGCGGCGGCCATGACAAGTCACGGCGTCGAACTGATCGTACTGTCGGGCTACCTTCGCCAACTCGGTGCTCAGACGTTGGAGCGCTACGCCGGCAAGATCCTGAATATCCACCCGGGGCCTCTTCCGGCCTTTGGCGGACATGGGATGTACGGGCGTCGTGTCCATGAGGCGGTGATCGCGGCAGGAGTCCGCGAAAGCGGCGTTTGTATTCATCTGGTGAATGAAGAATACGACCGCGGTCCGGTCATTGCACGCCGCAGCGTAGGCTTAGAGCCGAATGATACGGCTGAAAGCCTCGAGACCCGGATCACCTCGCTAGAACCCGGGTTCTTTCTTGAGACTCTGAAACGGATCGCGTCCGGGGAACTGCAGCTGCCAAATACCCAATGAGTTTCGGGAGCCGCGCAGGCGGAGGGTGAAATCGTCGTATCGAACCTGATCGTTTGCCCATCGACGCGGCCTTCGACCTCCGCGTCTGCCTGACATATCGTTTTGCGGCGCATCAACACCGCGGCTCGCGAGGCGCTGGCGGATCGGCTTTCCCGCTTCTCCAAGAATGTCGTCGTTCTGCGTGGCGGCCAGAGCGAGCTGAAGCGGCGAGAATCTATGGAGCGCCTTGCGGCGATTCCGGAGCAGGACGAACGGGTGATCGTGGCGACCGGGCGCTACCTCGGAGTGGGCTTTGACGACCAGCGCCTGGACACGCTCTTCCTCACCATGCCGATCGCCTGGAGGGGAACCCTGGCGCAATACGCCGGCCGCCTTCACCGGCTTCATGACCCCAAGCGGGAAGTGGTCATCTATGACGTCGACCGCGACGTCCCGGTGCTCGCCCGTATGGCGGCCGAGCGCGCCGCCGGCTATTCGGCGATCGGCTGTACGATCGCCCAGGGTCCGAGATTGTTCGATGGATAGGCGAGTCAGACACAGATCCATACGCCGTACCAATTCAAAATATGCATTTGACATAATATTCATTTCACGACATATATAGTAACGACCTTGGACGGTACAGTTCCGCCCCGACTTCGCGGCCGAGGCGGATGCTCTGTCGGAAGCCGTGCGTATCGAGTTGATCGCGGGGGTCAGGTTGCTTGAGCATCTCGGGCCCGGCCTCGGTCGGCCCGCCGTTGACACCCTGAGCGGCTCCAAGCACGCTAACATGAAGGAGCTGCGCTTTCGCGCCGATGGCGGGGTGTGGCACATCGCCTTTGCGTTCGACCCCGAACGAGCCGCCATCCTGCTCGTTGGCGGCGACAAGTCAGGCGTCAGTTCGGGCCGTTTCTACAAGGGACTGATCAAGCGGGCTGACGCCCGCTTGATCAACATTTGGAGGCGCTGAAATGACCTATCGCACCATCGACGCCAACGATTGGATCGCGCGGCAACCCAAGACGGTCCAGGAGGCCGGCGAAGCTCGCGGCGAGGAACTCATCCGCGAAGTCACGCTTCGGGAGGTCCGGGAGGCGGTAAAGCGCACCCAAGTCGAGGTCGCCGCCGCCATGGGCACATCACAGGATCGGGTATCCAAGCTGGAACACGGCGATGACGCGCTCGTTTCGACGCTGCGTCGACACATCCGCGCACTCGGCGGCGAACTGCGATTAATGGTCGAATTTCCAGATCGGCCGTCCATGGCCATCGATCTGCACGGCGACAAGCCCGTCGCCAAGAGCGTTCAAGCTATCGGATCGGTCTGAGTATCCCGATGAGACAGTCGCACTTATTTCGAACGTCAGAGCGAATAGTCGCGCGGTCCTGGGGTCGAAATCCGAAGCCAGCGCACCAGTCACAGCTGCTTCGGAATCTGACAGGACAGGTCTAAAAATCCAACAAATATTTCCGATAATGTTCCTTAGGCGCGAAGTTGATGTAGGCGGGTGGATTCCATTCTGAAGTGCGACCTGCCAAGCTTTTCAGCGGGTTGCGACAAGATGGGATCCGGGCCTTGGGAACGCGCTACGACCACCTCACCTTGGATGAGCGGAAGCTGATTTTCCAGCTGCGCGAAGCGAAGATGTCCGTGCCGCGGATCGCCGAGCGGCTCGGCCGGCATCGCTCGACCATCCACCGCGAAATCCGGCGCAACTGGCACGACGACGGTCCCTGGCTGCGCGGCTACTTCCCCCAGGCCGCTCAGTCGCGCACCGACCGGCGCCGCGTCCGCCGGCGCAAGCTGCACCAGAATCCGAACCTGGCGCGGCACGTCATCGCCCGCCTGCAGCAGGCATGGTCGCCGGAGCAGATCGCCGGTCGGCTGCGGCGCGAGTCCGGCGGCGAAGAACGGATCAGCCACGAAACCATCTACCAGTTCATCTACAGCGAGCTCGGACGCGAGCAGAACCTGTATCAGCTGCTGCCGTGCCAACGCCGCCGACGGCGGAAGCGCTATGCACGCAAGCCCCGCGGCGTGACGATCCCGCTCGAGAACACTTTCGCCGAGCGGCCTACCGAGATCGCTGCGCGCAGTTCGTTCGGTCATTGGGAGGGCGACCTGGTGATGTTCCGCAGGGCGCATGGCCAAAGGAATGTGCTCTCGCTCGTCGAGCGACAGACGCGGTTTGCCGTCCTGCGCGTCCAGCCGAGCCGCCATTCCAAGCCGATCATGAACGGCCTGGCCGAAGACCTCGGCGGACTACCGCCTGAAGCGCGGCAGACGGTCACTTTCGATCGAGGAACCGAATTCGCGGCCTATCCCGCTCTGAAAACGTCGCTCGGGATGGACGCCTACTTCTGTGCGCCTCAGGCACCCTGGCAGAAGGGCACAGTCGAGAACACCAATGGTCGCCTCAGGCGCTTTCTGCCGCTCGACGCGGATATCTCCGACCGCAGCACCGCCGACCTGCGAGCCCTCGCTGCGCAGATGAACGGCACGCCGCGAAAGTGCCTCGGGTTCATGACGCCGGCCGAAGCGTTCGCCGCGTCGCTTCTGAGCTGTGAGGCTTCGTCGGCCGGACCGGGATCCTGAAGGTCGGGTTTCCGGACCGGCTTTAATTTCGGTTCGCGACCCCTTGCGTCCCTTCGGGGAGTCCGCTCGCGGTCTGCTTCGGGCGAGACCGTC
>JAYUBY010000252.1:0-1621 GCA_043740635.1 Alphaproteobacteria bacterium | reverse complement strand
AGAAAGTCGGCCTCCATCTGGATGTCGCAATCGCCGAACAGGAGGACCTGGAGGCGCGGCCCAGCGGCGGTGATGTCTCCAACGCCCAAAGCCGCGCCCGCCGACCAATAGGCCTCCACACCTTCCTTCGCCTCGCGCCGGAACCGTTCCAACGCTTCGACCGGGTCGCGCCCATAGTAGGCGCCCAGCGCCTGCGTCTGTTGCGCGAGTTCCTCTGCCGGTGTCTTGTTGGTCAGGATTCCGCGCTCGATCAGCGCGGCGAAGCCGGCTTCGCCAGGTCCATTGGCGGAAAGCTCCCGCGGGGTCCGAAAGAACTCGATCATTTCAGCCAGCTCGGCGTCGGCCACCAAGCGTGTGTGGGTGATCGCATGGACAACCAGCACGCGGCCCTCCCCCACCGGCAGGAGGTGCACGAACTGTGAGAGGCGCAAGGTCATCGACGGCGTTCCATGAGGCGACGCATCAAGGCCCGAGTCCCAGGTTTTTCCGAGGCGGCCTTCCGAGCTACTTCGGCAAATGGTTATCGTACCATGCGAGCCAGCGCTCCATGCGGTCCTTCAGGAAGCTGGGTCGCGTGAGGCCGTGGAACTGGCCGGGATAGATGATCAGGCCGGTATCGATGCTCCGGCTGCGTAGCGCCTGGTACATCTGCTCGCTATTTTGCAGGGGGACGTTGAAATCCTTGTCGCCCGCCATGAACAGGGTCGGCGTGGTGATCCGACCGTTCTGGTAGAAGGGGTAGCTGAGCTTCATCCAGACGCTGGGGTTCTCCCAGGGGCGGCCAAGCTCGGTCTCGTAATCCAGGGCGTATTGGTCGGTGCCGTAGCCCGCCAAAACGTTGGAGATTGAGGCGCCGCTGACGGCGGCCTTGAAGCGTTTGTCGCTTGCGATCAGGTAGTTGGTCAGAATGCCGCCATAGTTCCAGCCGCCGACAACGAGCCGGTTCGGGTCAGCAACGCCGCGCGCTACTGCATCGTCCACGCCGCCCAAAGCATCCTGAACATCGACCGTCCCCCATTCGCGTAGATCGCGCTGGAGTAGGCCTGGCCGCGGCCCGTGCCACCTCGGAAGTTTGAGGCCGCGACGGCATAGCCGTGACCGGCGTAGATCTGCCAATCCATAGAGAAAGCGGCGGGGAGCTGCGACTGCGGGCCGCCGTGATTGAACAGCATAGTGGGCAGGCGCAACCCGGGCTTCGCGTTCGGCGGGGTCACCAGGAAGCCGTGGACCTCGGTCCCGTCACGACTCTTGAAGCTCGTGCGCACGGTGGGCGCCACATCGACCTCCTTCAGCCACGCGTCGTTTTGGTGGGTGAGCTGTCGGACAGTGCCTGAAGCGTCCACGGCGTAGACCTCCGCAGGCGCCGCGGGCGATGGCGCACTGAAGGTCCGCCAGCCGCCGACGAAGGACTTCACCGGGCCGCCCGCCCCAGGACTTCGGCGATCACCGCGGCCTCGTCGCCCTCCTCGATGAAGCGGAGGGTTCGGCCATCCATCGACCAGCGGGGATGGGACACGTTGCGGTCTAGAGCCTGTTTGGCCTTGGTTGAATCGATGATTCCGGTTGGGGCCGGATCGTGATTCAAGATGTGAGCTGGATGGAGGCCAGCTTGCATGGCTCG
>JAYUBY010000251.1:0-2860 GCA_043740635.1 Alphaproteobacteria bacterium | reverse complement strand
GCGCCGACGGTGCGGCCGCCTTCGCGAATGGCGAAGCGCAGCCCGGTGTCCATGGCGATCGGCGTGATCAGCTCGACGGTCAGCTCGGCGTTGTCGCCGGGCATGATCATCTCAACGCCTTCCTTCAGCTTGATGATCCCGGTCACATCGGTGGTCCGGAAGTAGAACTGAGGACGGTAGTTGGTGAAGAACGGAGTGTGACGGCCGCCTTCTTCCTTGGTCAGGATATAGGCCTCCGCCAGGAACTCGGTATGCGGGGTGATCGAGCCCGGCTTGCAGAGCACCTGGCCACGCTCAACGTCTTCACGCTTGGTGCCGCGCAGCAGCACGCCCACGTTGTCGCCAGCTTGACCTTGGTCCAAGAGCTTGCGGAACATTTCGACGCCCGTGCAGATGGTCTTCTGCACTTCGCGGATGCCGACGATCTCGACTTCCTCGCCGACCTTGACCACGCCCTTTTCGATCCGGCCCGTCACCACGGTGCCGCGGCCCGAGATGGAGAACACGTCTTCCACCGGCATCAGGAACGGCTGGTCAATCGGACGCTCCGGCTGCGGGATATAAGCGTCAACCTGGGTCATCAGCTCCAGGATCGAGTCCTCGCCGATCACCGGATCGCCACCGTCCAGCGCCACCTTGGCCGAGCCCTTGACGATCGGAATGTCATCGCCCGGGAACTGGTAGGACGACAGCAACTCGCGGACTTCCATCTCGACCAGGTCGAGCAGTTCGGCGTCGTCGACCAGGTCGACCTTGTTCATGTAGACCACCAGAGCCGGAACCCCGACCTGACGGGCCAGCAGAATGTGCTCGCGGGTCTGAGGCATCGGACCATCGGCGGCGCTCACCACCAGGATCGCGCCGTCCATCTGCGCCGCACCGGTAATCATATTCTTCACATAGTCAGCGTGCCCAGGGCAGTCGACGTGGGCGTAGTGACGGTTCTTCGTCTCATATTCCACGTGCGCCGTGTTGATCGTGATCCCACGGGCCTTTTCTTCCGGCGCCGCATCAATGTCCGCATAGGCCATCGCCTTGGCCCCGCCGGTCTTGGCCAGAGTGAACGTGATCGCCGCCGTCAGCGTCGTCTTGCCGTGGTCAACGTGTCCAATCGTGCCGATGTTGCAATGCGGCTTCGTGCGTTCGAATTTTTCTTTTGCCATTTCAAGCTCCAGCCCTGTCCGGGCTCGTCCTCTAGCTAGGGTTGGATAGGGTTAGGCGTACTTCTTGATCACTTCGTCGGCGACGGCTTGCGGCACCGGGTCGTAGTGGTCGTACGTCATCGAGAAGTTTGCACGGCCCTGCGAGAAAGACCGCAGGGTGTTGATGTAGCCGAACATGTTGGCCAGCGGAACAAAGGCGGTGACCACCTGGGCGTTGCCGCGGGTCTCCGTGCCCTGAATCTGGCCACGGCGGCTGTTTAGGTCGCCGATGACGTCGCCCATGTATTCATCAGGCGTCACCACCTCGACCTTCATGATCGGCTCGAGCAGCTTCGGTGCGCCCCGCTCACGCAGTTCGCGGAAGGCCGCTCGGCTGGCGATTTCGAAGGCAAGCACCGAGCTATCCACGTCGTGGTAGCCGCCGTCGTAGAGCGTCGCCTTGAAATCGATCACCGGGAAGCCGGCCAGCAGGCCATTTTCCTTGGCAGACGTCAGGCCCTTTTCCACGCCGGCGATGAATTCCTTCGGAACCGACCCGCCGACGACGGAGCTTTCGAACACGAATCCCGACCCTTGTTCACCGGGCTCGAACTTGATCTTCACGCGGGCGAACTGGCCCGTACCGCCGGTCTGCTTCTTGTGGGTGTAGTCGATGTCGGTGACCTTACCCAGGCTCTCGCGATAGGCCACTTGCGGCGCGCCAATGTTGGCTTCCACCTTGTAGGTGCGCTTGAGGATGTCGACCTTGATGTCCAGGTGCAGCTCGCCCATGCCCTTCATAACCGTCTGGCCCGACTCTTGGTCGGTGAAGACGGTGAATGACGGGTCTTCGGCGACCATCTTGGCCAGGGCAATGCCCAGCTTTTCCTGGTCGGCCTTGGACTTGGGCTCGATCGCGATCTCGATGACCGGATCGGGGAAATCCATCTTTTCCAGGATCACCGGCGACTTCGTCGGATCACACAGGGTGTCCCCGGTTCGGGTGTCCTTCAGGCCGGCCAGGGCGACGATGTCACCCGCAAAAGCTTCTTTGATGTCCTCGCGGTTGTTGGAGTGCATCAGCAGCATGCGGCCGACGCGTTCCTTCTTGTCGCGGGTCGAGTTCAGGAGACCCATGCCGGTCTCGAGCTTGCCCGAATAGATGCGGCAGAAGGTCAGCGAGCCCACGAACGGGTCATCCATGATCTTGAACGCCAAGACCGAAAGCGACTCGTCGTCGGAGGCGCGGCGAACGACCGGCTGTTCGGTGCGGAAGTCGATGCCGGGCGTCGGTGGGATGTCCACCGGCGAGGGCAGATAGTCGACAACGGCGTCGAGCAGCGGCTGCACGCCCTTGTTCTTAAAGGCTGAGCCAGCGAGGATCGGATAGAAAGCACCAATGAGAACCGCCTTCCGGAGGCACTTCTTGATCACTGCTTCCGACGGTTCTTCGCCCGACAAGTATGCTTCCATAGCCTCGTCATCGAGTTCGACTGCGTTCTCGATCATGTAGTGACGCGCTTCGTCGCACGCGACCTTCATGTCAGCCGGAATTTCTTCGTCGTGATAGTTCGCGCCGAGGCCTTCGCTGTCCCATACCACGGCCTTCATACGGACCAGGTCGACGATTCCCTTGAGGGCCGCTTCGGAGCCGATCGGCAGCTGGATTGGGATCGCCTTGACACCCAGGCGCTCGCGGATGGTCCGCAGGCACATTT
>JAYUBY010000250.1:0-1557 GCA_043740635.1 Alphaproteobacteria bacterium | reverse complement strand
CAAGCGGAGACAACTTGCCGTTGGACTGACAGCACCGAAATAAATGTTTTGCCCCCATGTTCCGACTGGTCCACCGCAAGCGAGACCGGCTCAAATTTCGTCACATTCACGTGATGCGGCCACACCAGGGGGTCACTTTGGGGGTCACCCTTTCTAGAGTCATGAGAAATAGATAATATAAACAGCATTATATAGGAGGCTCGCGAGTCCTGCCCGGGCCATCGCTCTCCGGTTTAGCCCAGACACGTGGGTGACGAACCCAACGGGATAATAGATCAGATCCGTGATGGAGCTGTCCTGGATACGCTCCGCCGCCTGATCTTCGATCGGACCGTCGCCCTTGCGTTGTATGACATCGGAGCATATTCTGCACATTGAGAAGTCAAAGCATGGTCACGAAAACTACCGTGGCGAAGCTCGCGCCCAATGGCGCGACCGCTCAGCCTACCAGCGCCTCCGTCATCATGGAAGCGCGGCGCGCTGGCCTTTTGGATGGCGACAAGACGGAGCACGTCAGTTTCCGCGCGCCCAAGGCTCTGATCGAGGCCGCCCAGCGTGAGAGCGGCGTTACCAAGCCGACCGAGCTCGGTCTGATCGCGCTGGCGATGATGGCGCAACCCGGTCCGACGGCGAGATTCCTCAAGGAGACGCGTGGCAAGCTGCGGCCGGATCACCAGTTTGACTATTGATCTCGCGGCGAGCCTTCGCCGGATCAAGGTCGACAAGCGTCGCGCGCAGCTTAAGCCGCGCCCCGCCACGGCTTTGATCGCCGCGGTGGATGTCGATGGAGCCGGCCGCGCCACCATCCTGCTGGATACCAACGTTTATATCCAGTCGGCGGCCGGCAGGCTTCCGGGGCCGGTGGAGGACCTGATCGGCCGCGGGCTGTTGTTTCATTGCTCGGTCTGTGTCTCCGAACTGACAACGGGAGTCGCCAATGCCGACCCGACGCACGTCAGCTGGAGAGCGCTTCGCGCTCACTACGCCGGCCTGATCGCCAGCATTACGCAAACCAGGCTGCTTACTCCCGATCCGGAGATCTGGGCCGAGGCAGGATTGATCGCGGGGACGCTGGCGAGAACGCAGAATTATCAGCGGCATCAGCGTAAGGAATGCTTGGCCGATGCGCTGATCTTCCTGACCGCGACGAAGGCAGGACTTCCCGTCCTGACCGCCAACCGAGATGAATTCGACCTGATCCAGCAGTTCGCGCCGCGCGGCAGCTTCATCTATTTCTAATCTAGCTACAGTGACCTGCTTGGGTGTCCCATGACGCGCATCGCGATCAATGATTGGATCGCCGGAACCGTGGCCGCCGTCACGCTTGTCTGCGCCTTCGACGCGACGGGCCAGGTAGCCGCGGCCCCACCACCTCCCTTCCCGGCCCTGTTCGTCGACTGCCGCGGCGAGCGGACATCATCGCCGACCGTAATCCTTGAGGCGGGCGCGTTCGGGACATCGGCCGACTGGGACTTCGTGCTGGATGATTTGGCGGTGGGCGGTCGGGTTTGCGCTTTCGATCGGGCGGGGTTGGGCCGCTCGCCGCCACGGCCCGGA
>JAYUBY010000249.1:0-9976 GCA_043740635.1 Alphaproteobacteria bacterium | reverse complement strand
CGTTGCGGGTACGATCCACGTCACGATCGAGCTGATCGAGCTGCGCCCGGATTTCCGCCTTCTGCCGCGCTTCCAGAGCCTGAATACGGCGGAGCTGATCGTGGAAGTCCGCGGCATCGCGCCGATCGAGCAGGTCGTCTCTTACCCCATCATCGATCTCACGTCGGATATGGTCCTCGACACCGCGAAACTCCGCAAAACCGCTGTCGTACGACGGGGCTGAGCCATAGCGGTCCGTGCGACTGGCAACGGCAACCTGGCGAGCGTCGTAGCCCTCTCGCGGCGCGCCTGGGACCCACGCGCCGTTGCGGTCGTAGTAGCCCGCGGCAACCGCTCGGTCGATCGAGCTCGCATGCCACTTTCCGCTGGCGTCGTACCATCCGGACGGGCCGGTGTTGGCGATCCAGACGCCGCGGTCGTCGTAATAGCCACGGGGTTCGCCTTCTACCCAGTCACCCGACCGATCATAATAGCCCGTCCCCGCAGTCCGATCGATGGAATTGGCGTGCCAGCGTCCATCGTTGTCGTACCAACCGTAAGCATGCTCGCAGTCGCGAGGGCCACGAGCCAGTTGATTGCCGATTATCGCGCCGCCCACGCCGCCGATCACCGCGCCGGTTCCCTTCTCACCGTGACCGGCCACTGCGCTGCCGAGCAAGGCGCCCGCGACGGCGCCGATTGCCGTTCCGGCCGTGCGGTTGGCGCTGCGCTGTTCGCAGGTTTCCTGCGCCATCGCGAGCGAGGGAATGAGGGCTGAAATGGCGATCGCGGCGGCGAAAGCTTTTCTCTGCATTTGAAGCGCTCCTGAGGAAGGAAAGACTGTGCCGGTCAAGGCAAAACAAGCTCGGACAGTGAAGGTTCCGAGGCGCTGGGACCGCAAGGCCTTTCTCGTCCTGAAGGCGCAGGGCGGCGCTGACGGCTATTGGCTGCGACGTCGTGCGCCTGGAGCGTCCATCTGGAGCGGGCTTCGCCGTCCTTCACTCGATCCTTGATTTCATCGGCGCCGGTATCAGCTCGTCGTCGACCGGCTCGAGCACCTACGAGCCAATGGGCGATCCATGTTGGCGGCGTACCAGCGCCTCGACTGTCGTGGCGCAAGCCTGCGGATCATCAACCCCGACATTTCCAGCGACGGACCTGTTGGGCCTGCGCTCCGTGCCGCTCTTGAGCCACTGGCCGCTGTCGAGGCGGCGCGTTCTGGCCAACCTCGCCGCCCGGCCGCGGCGGCCGATATCCGGGACCTTCGGCTCTCCGGCGTCGGTCCGGTGGAGATCGCCCGGCGCCGCGGCGTCTCGCGGATGACCGTCTGGCGCAAGCTGAAGCGCTACAATCCTGCGAGGTTTGACGAGTACTAGTCCGCCGCTGCAGACGCGGCCCCAGCCCCCAGGGACCGCTTGGTCAGCCAGACACAGGGTATCAGCAAAATCATCAGTCCCGCCGCGACCCGATAGATGTCGGTCGTGGCCAGAAGGTAAGACTGGTTCGTAACCTGATTGGTTACCGCGCCCACGGCCTGCGTCGCGCTTAGTCCGGCGGCTTGCAGTTTCTGGAGGGCGCCGGTGAAGGCTGGATTGCCTGATGCCATCACCTCAGAGAGACGGCTCTGATGCAATGTGGCTGTCTGCTCCCAAACCGTGCTCACCAGGGAGGCTGCGAAGCTCCCGGCGGTGAGACGCAGGAAATTATAGAGACCGGACGCCTGTGGAATTTGCTGTCCCGGCACGCCGTTGAGCGTGAGCGTGATCATCGAAACAAAGAAGGTGGCCATCGCGATGCCTTGGACCAGGCTGGGCAGCACAAGAGCGTAGAAATCGGCGTCTGTCGTGAAGCGGGAACGTAGGTAATAAGAGGCCGCGAAGGCCACCAGCGAAAGGCTGGCTGTCCAGCGGGCGTCGACCCGGTTCAAGAGCCGCGCGGCAAACGGCGTCAGGAGCACTGCGACAACCCCAGAGGGCGCAGCCACCAAACCTGCCCAGGTGGCGATGTAGCCCATGCGAGTCTGCAGCCAGAGCGGCTGAAGAAGGTTTGCGCCAAAAAACAGCGCAAAGCCGACGCAGGAAACCAGAGCCGCGACGACGAAGTTGCGCGACTTCATCAGCGACAGGTCGACGATCGGGAACTCTTCGTTGAGTTCCCAGATCACCCAGGCGGCGAAGGCGATGACCGCGATGATCGCTTCAACGATGATCGCCGAGGAATTGAACCAGTCGGCGTCCTTACCGGTGTCGAGCAGCACCTGCAGCGCACCAACCCAGGTCAGAAGCAGGAGGAAGCCTGTGCGATCGATGGGCACGATGCGCGTCGGCGTTTCGCGACTTCTCATATTGCGCCAACAGACCACACTACAGACGATCCCTACCGGCAGATTGATCAAAAATATCCAGGGCCAGGAGATGTTATCGGAGATGAAGCCGCCAAGGATCGGCCCGCAGATCGGGGCGACCAGCGTGGTCATCGACCAGATTGCCAGGGCCGTCCCGCGCTGCGCCGCAGGGAAGATCATGATCAGGAGCGCCTGCGAACCCGGGATCATCGGCCCTGAAACCGCGCCCTGAAGCACACGGAAGATGATCAGCGACGGCAGGTTCCATGAGATACCGCACAGGAACGAGGCGATCGTGAACATCACCACCGACCCCACGAATGTCTTCACGACGCCGTAGCGCATCATAAGCCAGCCGGTCAGCGGCACCGAGACACCGTTGGCGACGGCGAATGAGGTGATTACCCAGGTGCCCTGGCTCGTTGAAACGCCGAGGTTTCCGGCGATGGTCGGGATTGAGACGTTGGCGATCGTCGAATCCAGCACCTGCATGAAGGTGCCGAGCGCCAGTGCGATCGACGTCAGCGCCAGCAGCGGGCCCGTCATAGAGGCGGGCATGCCGGGCGCAGATCCGGTGTTGGCCATGGCTTCAATCTCCCGAGATCGGCGGCTCAGTGCGCGCTGGAGATGTCGACGGAGGCCTTCATGGAGAGACCGACGCGCAGCGGATGTTGCGCCAACTCCTTCGGGTCGAGGTCGATGCGGACAGGCAAACGTTGCACGACCTTGATCCAATTGCCGGAGGCGTTTTGCGCTGGGATCAGCGAAAAGGCAGAGCCGGTGCCGCCCGAAAGGCCGCGCACCTTGCCGTGGAAGGTCACGGACTTTCCGTAGAGGTCTGAGGTCAGGGTCGCTGGCTGGCCAGGGCGGACCCTTGCAAGCTGCACTTCCTTGAAGTTGGCGTCGACGTAAGCGTCGGTTGCGGGGACGATCGCCATCAGCGGTGCGCCGACCGCGACCTGCTGTCCGACCTCGACCTGCTTCTTGGAAATGATGCCGTCCACCGGGGCACGCAGCACGGTGCGCTCGAGCATCAGTTGGGCGGCGTCCAGACGCGCTTTGGCTGCGGCAACCTCTGGATTCTGCTCCAGGCTGACGCCTTCGATCAGCACGCGATTGGCCTGCCGGCTACCGACAGCAGCGGCGCGGCTGGCTTGAGCCTGCGCCAGAGAGGATTTCGCCTCGGCGAAACGGTTCCGGGCGTTGGTCAGTTCGTCACCGGAGACTGCGCCGGAGGCCGACAGGGCCTGGCGGCGATCCAAGTCGGTCTTGGCGCGGTCGAGGTCCGACTTGGCGCGGACAATGTCGGCGTCGCGTGCGCCGAGCTGGCCAGCGAGAGCCACGTCGTTGGCTCCATAGGCGCGGACTTTGCGCTCGGCTTGGCCGAGCGCCGCCTGGGCCTGCTCAACGGCGATCTTGGCGTCGGCATCGTCGAGCACGACCAACGCGGTGCCGGCCTTCACCATCTCGGTTTCGCGCACCAGCACCTTGGCGACAGGACCGGCGATCAGCGGCGTAACTTGGGCCACGTCGGCGCCAACGTAAGCGTTGTCGGTCTCGACGGATTTCCCGGATGTCAGCAGCCACCAGACGCCGAACAGCGCGGCTCCGACGACGACGACGATTGCGAGCCAGGTCAGCATCCGGCGGCGGCGTGTTTTGGCGGCGATGACGCCCTGCGCGACGCCAAGCCCTGAGGCGACGGAGGTCTTGGCGATAGTGGCGGTGTCGGACATCGGGGTGGTCCTTGGAGAAACGCGGCGTCGTGGATTTTGAAGAGGCGGCCTCAGGCGGCGGCTTGATAGCCGCCGCCGATGGCCCGAACGAGCTGGACATCGAGGGCGAGCGCGCGCGCATCTAGGTCAGCCACGGTGCGCCGACGTTGCAAAACACCCTGCTCGGCCAGCAGGACGGCGGGATAGGTGGAAAGCCCGCCCTGGTAGCGCAGCTTGGCGATCCGGTAGGCATCCTCACTCGCCGCCAGCGCGGCTCGGGAGTCGGCGAGCTGCGACTGCAGTGCGCGGCTGGAGGCCAGCACGTCGGCGACCTGGTGGAAGGCCTCAGTTACGGCAGCGTCGTAGCTGGCGACTGCCGCGTCGCGATCGGCTTCGGCGCCGCGCAGTCCGGCCTTCAGACGGCCGCCCCCGAAGATCGGAAGGCTGATTGCAGGGCCGACGGACCCTATGTCAGACCCTGAAGCCGCCAGCTTGTTCAACAGTAGCGACTGGACGCCGATGAAGGCTGCCAAGTTTACGTCGGGATAGAACCTCGCGCGGGCCTCGTGGATTCGTTCCGCAGCCGCTTCGGCGCGCCACCGCGCGGCAGTCACGTCGGGGCGGCGGCCAACTAGGTTGGCGGCGAGTTGCGCCGGGACGCCGAGGGGCCTCAGTGTCGTGATGCTGGGTCGCGCAAGGGCGAGACCGCGGTCAGGTCCAGCTCCGGCCAGAGCCGCCAGGCGATTGCGGTTGAGCGCGATTTGCTCGTCGATAGCGCCGAGATCGGCCCTCGCCTGTAAGGGGTTGGCTTCGGCCAGGCGCTGCTCGCCTAGGGTGTCGAGACCGTTAGCGACGCGATCGCTCACCAACTTGCTGGTCTCGCTCTGCACGCTCACGGCGCGTTCGGCGATGTCACCTTCGGCATAGAGACGCGCGAGGTCGGCATAGGAAGCCGCGATGTTGGTCGAAAGCATCAACCGCGCCTCGGCAGCGTCAGCCTCAGCGGCGCGTGCGTCTGAGGTCGCGGCGGCCACGGCCGCTCGGTTCTTGCCCCAGAAGTCCAGTTCCCAGCTAAAGTCGAGCGTGGCGCGGCCGTAGTCGTTGTAACCTGGCGGCACGAACTGCGGCGGAAAACCGAGATGATAGCTCTGCTTCATCTCCTCGGCGCTGGCGTTCCCGCTGAGCGATGGAAGTTCACGTGCATGGGCTTGGGCTGTCACCGACTGGGCTTTGCGGATTCGAGCTTCCGCCGAGGCCAGCGTTGGAGAGTCCGCCAGGGCTTCCCGAATCAGAGTGTCGAGCTGGCTGTCGCTATAGGCCGTCCACCACGCGTCCGAGGGCCAGTCGCGGTTTGACCCCGACAGGGCGTGGGCTGCGGCATAGGCCTCCGGCGCCTTGACGACCCTGGCTGGCGCGGCCGGCGGCAGAGTCGCGCACGCGCTGAGCGCCGTGGCTGCGAGCAGGCTCAGCGCGATAAAGCGACGGAGGGAGGCTCTCATGATCTGACTCTTGTCATACCGTACAGTACGGTCATATATTGTGATAGACGATATAGCGAGCGCTACCCCGGCGGGTCAAGACTGACCATACCGTACGGTTGGAAGTAAGATGCAACTTGCGAAAACGAGACTGGACCGCGACGCGCGTCGCGAACTGATCCTAGATGTGGCTCAAGGCGTGTTTCTGGAAGAGGGCTTCGCAAACGCCTCGATGTCGACCATCGCAGCCCGCCTCGGCGGGTCCAAGGGCACGCTCTACAATTACTTCAAAAGCAAGGACGAGCTCTTCAACGCCTACGTTGAGCGGCGCTGTCTTTGGCAAGACGAGATCTTCGCCTTGCCGCTGGAAAACGAAACGACGGACGAGACCCTGCGCCGGATTGGATGCGCTTATCTTTTGCGGGTCCTCACCGACTTCAACCTTCGTAATTTTCGCCTGATCGCGTCGGAAGCCGAGCGATCGCCAGAGATCGGGCAGACGTTTTATGACGCTGGCCCACGCAAAGGCGCCGAAAGGGTGGCCGAGCTCTTGAGCGGCATGCAGGCGGCAGGGCACCTGGACTTGGACGATCCTTTGGATGCGGCCCACCAGTTCCTAGGATTGGTGCAGAACCGCTACTTCAAGGCACGTCTTTGCAATGCCATTCCGGAATTGTCGCAAGAACAGATTGACGATGAAGCGGCGCTCGCCGCCAAGACGTTTTTGCGCGCTTTTGGAACGCGAAACTGACGACTATCAGCCTTCGAAGAAAAGCACCTAGATTTCAAGGACCGACCCCGGGACCGACCTTGAGCATAAGATATGCAACGTTTCATCTCGCCATGGCGCGGCGCACGGACCGGAGCGCTGCGATCGCGCAGACCACACTCGTCTTCCCCAGCCTCGCCACTCACTGGCCGACGGCTGCGCCCGCCTTCGGGACCGGGTCGACGCTTATGTGCGGCGCACCGCACGGGAAGTTTCCCGCGAGCTCTGGGAGGGCTTCCCGAGCCTGCGGCGCTGGCGCTTAGACAGCTCACAGGAGTTTCGCACATCTGAAATGCGAGAAAGTCCTTGCGCGAGGTCGACGAGGGCTTGAGCGCTGCGGTCTCGGCTGGACTTAGGCTCCCCGGCGAAAGGAACGCAACAGAGGAAAAGATTGTCGGCCAGGTCGGCCAGATCATCGCGCAGCGGGTCGAAACTCTGCGGTAGATTGATAGTTGCAATTTCGACTCCCGTGCCCGCGGTGACGCGCGGGTTCGCGCGCTGCGCGGCTCTTCACCGTTAGGAAGGCCGATCGCGCCGTCGGCGGTCACGGATGAAATCAACGAAGGCCCGGAGCGCCGAGGGCGGATGTCGCCCGCTGGGGTAATAGAGGAGAGGTCCTGGGAAACTTTCGCTCCAATCGTCGAGCACGCTCACCAGCCGTCCGGCGGCCAGGTGGGACGCAACGGTTGCGTCGAACGTCTGAAGGAAACCAGCGCCATCGAGCGCGGCTCGTAGGAGCAGCGACGGACTTGAGGTGACGAGCGGCCCCTGTACCGGAACCTTGAGAACCTCGTTGGCGCGCTCGAACTCCCATGGCGGCTCGGCGCCGCTGGGAAAGCGCACACGAAGACACGGCCGATTGAGGAGTTCACTAGGATGGACCGGTGCGCCAAACCTTTCGATGACCGCGGGCGTAGCGACTACGACATAGCGCTGTGACGGACCCAGAGGCACTGCGATCATGTCTTGGGCGAGCGTTTCTTCCCAGCGCACACCAGCGTCAAAGCCCTTGGCTACAATATCGACTAGACCGGACTCAGAGGCGACCTCCAGGCGGATCGCCGGAAACGCCGCCAGGAATTCGGCGACCATAGGGGCCAGTGCGATCTGGATGGCGGGCTCCGGCGCGTTGATCCGCAACAGGCCAGACGGCACGTCCTGGGCCGAACGGGCGTCATCAACCGCTAACGCGATCTGAGCGAGCGCCGGCCGCAGAGATTTCAGGAGGACGGCGCCGGCTTCCGTAAGGGCGACGCTACGCGTTGTTCGGTTTAGCAGACGAACACCAAGGCGGGCCTCGAGGTTCCTCAGGTTTTGACTAAGGGTCGAGGGCGAGACGCCACGCTCAATGGCGGCGCGACGGAAGTTGCCGAGCCGCGCGATGGCAGCGAAGCTGTCGAGCGCGCCCAAAACTATCGGGTCCATTGTTCGTTTTTCCGCACAGTCCGTGCGGGATTATGCGCCCTATCCTTCCGACAGGTCAGCCTTAGTTTTCAGCTCATCGGCGAATAGCCGGCCAGGAGGCTTCAATATGAAAATGCGCAAACTTGGAAAGACCGGACCCGAGGTCTCGGCGATCGGCCTGGGCGCCATGGGGATGTCGGGGATGTACGGCCCCTCGGACCGTACAGAGAGTCTCGCCACGATCCACGCCGCGCTCGATGCTGGGATCAACCTGATCGACACCGGCGACTTCTACGGAATGGGCCACAATGAAATGCTGATCGGCGAGGCTTTGAAGAGCCGAAGCCGACACGAGGTCGTGCTCAGCGTGAAGTTTGGAGCCCAGCGCGATCCGGCATCCGGCTGGATCGGATTTGACGCCCGGCCCGCCGCGCTGAAGACCGCGTGTGCCTACAGTCTCCAGCGGCTGGGTGTGGACTTCATCGACATCTATCGACCCGCGCGCCTCGATCCCAATGTGCCGATCGAAGACACCATTGGCGCGATCGCTGACCTCGTTAAGGCCGGCTTCGTACGCCATATCGGCCTTTCAGAAGTGGGCGGCGCAACGATCCGCAAAGCCGCCGCCGTCCACCCGATCGTCGACCTGCAGATCGAATATTCGCTGATGTCACGCGGCCCTGAGGACGAGATCTTCGATGTGACACGCGAGCTTGGGATCGGCGTCACCGCCTATGGCGTCCTATCGCGGGGCCTGATCAGCGGGCATAAGATGAACACCACCGCGCCCGGTGACTTCCGTGGCCACAGTCCCCGGTTCCAGGGTGAGAACCTTCAACGCAATCTGGTGCTCGCCGATGCACTGCGCGAGAGCGCCGCGACGCTGGACCTTAGCCCAGCGCAGGCCGCGATCGCCTGGGCTCTGGCGAAGGGTGACGATATTGTCCCGATCCTGGGCGCAAGGACGCGCGAACGTCTCCAAGAAGCCCTGGGCGCGCTCGATGCGCGACTGACACCTGTGGCGATTTCCGCGTTCGAAAGAGCGGTCCCAAAGCACGCGGCCGCCGGCAGCCGTTATCCCTCGGCGGCAATGGCGTCATTGGACAGCGAACGTAGCGGGCAACCGGCTTGATCGAGGAGGCGATGCCTCTTGGCGTTCAACCCGCCGCCGACCTACGTTCAATGTCGTGGAACAACGGTGCATCCTGCGGCAAGGGGTTGAGAGCGATCGTCCTGGCGATCGCTCTCATGGTTCTTTTCGTCGCCGCTGGTCATCGCTTCACGCCCACTGAGATCGACGGCCCGAATGATATCGTTGCAACCGTTCCCATTGGCGCGAGTTTTGCCCTGCACTTTTCCGCTCTCGAGGCGCTGGGACGGTTAAAGTCCGAGCTTGCCGTGCGTCAACGAGGACACCGACGCTAAGCGCCGTGCTCTGGACAAGCCAGGGCCAACGCCCCATCCTCCGCGTTCAAACAGACGTTCGTCACGAGGGGCATTCGCCCATGTTCATGCGTTTCTTCACCGAGCTTCGCCAGGCCAAAGTGCCGGTAACGCTGAAGGAATACCTCATGCTCATGGAGGGACTACACAAGCAGGTCATCGACCGTTCCGTCGACGATTTCTACTACTTGTCGCGCGCCGCTCTCGTGAAAGACGAGAAGAATATCGACAAGTTCGACCAGGTCTTCGCCCATGTCTTCAAGGGGCTCGAGCGGATGGGCGACGACGTCACCGCCGACATTCCGGCCGAGTGGCTGAAGAAGCTCTCCGACCAGTTCCTCACTGACGAGGAGAAGGCGCAGATCGAGGCGATGGGTGGCTTCGACAAGCTGATGGAGGCGCTGGCTGAGCGCATCCGCGAGCAGAAGGAACGCCACGAAAAAGGTGACAAGGCGATCGGCACCGGCGGGACCTCGCCCTTCGGCGCCAACGGCTATCACCCCGAAGGCGTGCGTATCGGCCAGGACAAGGGTCGTCACGGCAAGGCGATCAAGGTCTGGGACAAGCGCGAATACAAGAACTTGGACGACCAGGTCGAACTCGGCACCCGCAACATCAAGGTCGCCCTACGCCGACTGCGCAAATGGGTCCGTGAAGGCTCGCCCGACGAACTGGACATGAACGGCACCATCCACGGCACCGCCGAGAAGGGCTATCTCGACATCCACATGCGCCCCGAGCGCCGCAATAAGATCAGTGTGCTGATCTTCTTCGACATCGGGGGCTCGATGGATAGCCACATCAAGATCTGCGAGGAGTTGTTTTCCGCGGCTCGCTCCGAGTT
>JAYUBY010000248.1:0-2505 GCA_043740635.1 Alphaproteobacteria bacterium | reverse complement strand
CAAGTTACGCATCGAATAGCTGGAATTGTGAAATTTTTAGCGCCAGCTTGCATATTGTTAGTTCGGGGCATATCTCAGTCCTTAGCGCAACTAGTGGTTGTCGCCAGACGATTGAGTCCGATTAGGGATTCCCAGCGGGCTGTGGTCGTGCGAGTCATCGGGGATGCGCAGTGGTATAGTCGTCAACGTAACGTCCGCGGACCGAGAGCGTCTTGATCGGATCTCCAAGGACCGTAACACCCCTCAGAAGCACGTCTGGCGGGCCGAGATCGTGCTGCTGAGCGCCGATGGGGTTGGCACCAGCGAGATCATGCGGCGGACGGGCACGTCCAAGACATGCGTGTGGCGCTGGCAGGAGCGGTTCATGCAGGAAGGGGTGGAAGGCCTGCTGCGCGACAAGACCCGCCCGTCGCGTATCCCTGCTCTGACTCTGGAGATCGTCGCCTTGGTTGTGGCGCGGACGCATGAGGCACCGCCGGGTGAAACGACCCACTGGACGGCTTCGCTTATCAGCCGCGATGAACTTGACTCCGCTTTCCTGAAGCGTGGCGAGGAACGCAACATTGCGCGAGAGCCGATCGAGCTTGGCAACGACCAACGTGGAGCCCGTGACCTTCGCCCGATGAAAAGCCTTCGCTAGCTCAGGGCGATCGTCGCACTTGCCGCTCTCAATCTCAGTGAATGGTGGTGTGATGATGTTCCAGCCGCGCGAGGCACAGAGGCTTTCCACGGCGAATTGCTGCGCTTCTAAGCCCAAGCCAGAGCGCCCCTGCGCTACCGTTGAAACGCGATAGTACACGTCGCCCGCGATCCACTGAAGGGGCCCAAAAAGCGTTGCGGCGCGAGCTCGACCCCCTCCTTGCTTGGTTGACCAGCGGCGTGCGCAGGTCGTAGCAGTACCCCTTTTCCTCGACCGCACAGATCAGCGCGACGAATCCTGCTTCGGCCCGGCCGGGATCAATGAGGCCGATCTGCGCCCCAAGCACGCCGCCGAGCTGGTGCGCACATTCCACGACATTGGCCCTATCGATGTCGCGTGACCGCGACACCCAAGCCCGGCGCGCCGGAGCCGAGGAACAAAGCGGCCAGGTAACGAGCGGCAACCTGGACGACATAGGTGAGGCTGGCGCCGCCGGCGAGCTCTGGCGACTGCGTCATTCGTGAGCAGGACCGTATGACATGGTGCGGATGGTCTTGCTAGCGCCGCCGTCGTTGGCGGGTTGCGACCTCGGATCGCCGTCGCAGGCGTGACCGCGCCACCGGCGCACTCGGGCGGAACCGGTTGTCGATCTCGTCAAGTGTCTGACGCGCCTCGTAGGCGTCGATGCGGATGAGGCGTTCAAATAGCTGGAGGCCTACCTCCCTCGTCTCCGGCCCGAGGCGGTGGAGCGTCAGCGCCAGGTCAACCAGCGCCGATGCTGCCATCGCGGTCGCCGTCCGGATATCGCCGAGGTCGGTATCCCACTTCGAAACTAGGCCGAGCGCGATCTCGCCGACGATTGAAGCTTCGTGCGGGAGCAGAGTTGCGAGCCTGTCAACGATGAACGTGGCATCGATTTTGGGCGATCGCGGCAAGCCGTCTGCCAGGGCGCGCAGCACCTTCCGCGTGGCGTCGTCGGCGGGAAGCTCGTCGCTGAGCCTGAAAAGTTCGAGGGCGGCGGCCCAGCAGCCGGGCTCGTCGCCTTTTAGCGAACGGACGAGCAGCGAAGCAGCGGCTTCGCGCCGTGTTGGCTCCTCGACCAAGACGTGCGCGGCGGAGAGGGCGGCGCCAGCACGCGCGTGCCGTTCGGACGGATCGCCCATGATGCGTTCAAGGCGTTCGACCGAAGAAAAATGGTCGGGGCGAAGCATTGCGTCCAGCGCCACGATCTCGCCGTAGGCTTGTCGGGCCGACGCGGACGGAGAGTCCCGCCAGGCGTCGATGTGCCGCTCAACGAGGTTGTGGTCCGCGCGCTCAGACCAGGCGAGGAATTCGGCGTAGGGCTTGCTACCGACGACGCCGACTTCGGAGAAGACACGGTCGAGGAACGCCACGCGCTGGCTTGGCTCCGCATTCGCGAGATGGGGCAGATAGCTAGCCAGGAGGTCCCAGGCCTGGATCCCCTTCTGCCGGTCCAGGTATCGCGAGAGGAACGCCAGTGCCAGCTCAACCTGGCCACGCAGGAGGCGGATGTGGACGACCGCGTCCGCCACCGGGACGTCCCCGCCGGGAAAAACTCCGAACCCGCGGTGGCCCCAGAGCGAGCTCTGCTCGACCGGGCCCGGGCCGCCGCTGTCCAACTCCTCACCCGCTACATCATCTTCCTGTTCGGCTTCCTGTGCCTCTACATCGTCCTCCGCTCCCGCAGGAAGATTTACCACCCACTGTTCGAGCAGTTCGATCAGGTCCTCGGCCACCTCGATTTCGCGGCGGGCCATACGGTCGAGTGCGCGTGCGATCGAGTGCCGGAACTCCTCGCCCTCAAACCCTCGCCCGACCGCACTACGCACGAGGTCGAACACCAT
>JAYUBY010000247.1:0-9424 GCA_043740635.1 Alphaproteobacteria bacterium | reverse complement strand
CGCTGGATGTTCTCTACAGATCAGGCCCGAGTGAAGATGGCCGAATCCTATCCCACGCCCTCGATCAACGAGTCATAATCACTGCGTCGGGACACTAGTCCCGCTGACCTGACGGCCCACGCACCCAGCGCTCGTCGAGGGCAAATTCCTGCCGCGCTATCGATCAACGATGCCTTTGATCGAGATCATGGCGGGCGCCTGCAAGGTGAAGTCCGACTGCCGGGTTCGCGGCCTGCTCTCCGAGCAACAGCCGCGGCCCTAGACCTGCAGACATATGAGAGGACGACATCATGAGCACCAACAGGATTCAAGGCGCCTCCAAGAAAGCGCAGGGCTCCATCAAGGAAGCCGCCGGCAAAATCACGGGCAACACCAAGCTGCGAGCCAAAGGCGCCATTGAGAAAGCGGTCGGCTCTGCGCAGAACGCCGTTGGTAAGGCGCAGGACAAAATCGGCGATGCCTTGAAGCGTTCGTGAATGAGCCATGGATTGGACCGAAGTGGGGAACTGGCTGATCCAGCAACCAACTGAGGCCCAGCCCCCGATGCGACCATCGCGACTTTTATCCGCCGTGAGTTTCGCCCAAATGACGCCCCTGAAACGTGCGGGTCGGTTTTGCTGGGCCGCGTCGGATCTGCCCGAAATGGAAAGGTGTTCGGATGCGACGTAGCAACGCGGCAAGTGTGGCCGTTCTGGTGAGCATAGTTGCGGCCATCGCCGTGATCGGGCCGACCGGGTGTCAACGACCGCGATTTCGGCAGCCTTCTTATCATGACCCAACCGCGTCGCAGTCGATTGGCGAACGCCCGGGCGACGCGGCCCGGAATCCAGTGCGGAAATGACGGCAACCCTACGAGTAGGTGGGGAGTTGGCATCTACCGCTAGCAGTTTCTAGTCTCAGGTCTGCTTCGGCCAAAAACGTTTGGTTTCGCCAAAGGCATCCCACGCGCGGCGGGCCGAGCCGATCAACCGCGTCTCGCGCGACGCCCGCCGGTCTGTCAGGCATTTAGGCGCGGTATGCTCGGCGAGAAGCTTCTCGCCCGTGGCAACGTCGTTAAGCTCGCCCAGGCACTCTAGCAGTGCCTTGATGTTACCCGAAAAACGGCGAACTCTTTTCGGATGCGCCTTGAAGAGACCCTCGAACACGTCGGCGCTATAGCGCAGGGTCTTGGTCCGGATGCGGAGTTTGTGACGCCCCTCGCGGTTTAGGTCGTCAAACGAGCGCGCCCGCTTCCTCACTCCGTGGCGAGCTCTTTCGAGGGCGTTAGCGGCGAATTGGCTGATCGGAGCATCGCGTAGATCGGCCGCCTTGCCGCCGGCTTCGGTCCAAGGTCCGACTTCGATCCAGGTCATGATATCGAGCAGAAGCGCAGAAAACCGATCGCCTTCGCAGGCGGTCCGCGCCCGAACATAGGCCGCTTTTCGCGCCATCCGAAGCGGCCCTCTCAAGGCTAGCAGATCTTCCTTGTTCCCCTTCGACCGCAAGGCCCGCGCAAGAGCGCCGGAGAGGAAGACATCGAGGTTACGGGCCAGATCGAGCTCACCCAGAAGCCATTTTAGCTCGGTCCTGACCTCATCCATCCGCCCGTCTGAAACAATCGGTTCGAAGCTGGAAAGAGTGCTTTGAAGGCGCCGCGCGCCAACCCTCATCTGATGAATCACCTCCGCGTCCGGCTTCTCGCGCAGGTCTTCCGCATTGCCGGCGATCTGTTCCAATGCCGCCCGCGCGATCGTCTTGAACGCGACGCCTGCGGCCATTTTACGGTGCAGGACCGGGGCCTTGAAGCGACGGCCCGGCGGTCCCTTCTTATCCATCAGGGCAAAGCCGCGATCGGCCTTGGTGGTGAAGCCTGGGCGAAGGGCAAAGGCTTTGCGCAGTCCACCGGCAAAGGTGAAAAGCGTCGCCGGGTTGCCCGACTTCAGTTCCAGTTCCAGTTCCAGTTCGCCGAAGGAGGTCGAGCGGGCCCCGTGCCTTGCTCCCCCCTTGTCGAGACTGACCTCGATCGTTGAACCGGCCTCAACCAAAGTCACCCTTTGCCGCTGAACGATAACGGTAAAGAGCGGCTCCAAGCTCAAACTGGTTAGACCTGCGACGGCCGGGGCGCCTCGCAGAAGATCGAGATCAGGAGAACCGCCTTTGACGGGGGCTTCCCATTCTCCCCGCGTGGCGCCGCTCGAAGCAGCACAGGTTTTCACGGTCTGGGTCCATCGTCGCCCGTCCTTTCGGACTCGCAAGGTGAAGCCGCGCTTCCGCAGCGCCTGATCTGCGGTATCGAAATAAGTCGACTCCAGTCTGCGGGCGGGCGGCGCGCCGCCCGGAGCGAGGTGCGCGATGAGCGCCTGCGCCCGCTCCGGATCGATCTCGAACTTCAGTTCGACCTCGTGATTGTCGCCGTCCATCACATGCAAGCTCCAAGGATGTAGCGCTGGATAACACCGCATGGCTGCTTGGCGGTTGCCATCACTTCCATCACACCGTCCGCCGGCTGAGGTCTCGGAAGGGGTCCCTGAGCGGTCTGCGGGGAGGACGGCGCCGCCCTCTTCCGTCGCTTGAGCGCCCCCCGCGGGGCCACATAACCTTCCGCCCCGTGACGGTAGCTCAAGGGCGCGAACCAGGCCCTCTTGAACCTCACCGGCCGGCGCTCCGACTGAGGCGGCGCAGGCACCCGCCTGGGTGATTTCGCAGTCGTCATGGGTCCAATAAATTCACCGCCGCCGAACTCCCGCATGTACCGGCGGTCAATATTCAGCGGCGGTGCTGGAGTAGCGTCAAAAACATGCCTCAGTGGCGCGCCTGGAGCTTCCGCGGGGGATCGACGGTTTCTAGTCCCATCAGTTGCTTGCGATGAGCGCGGCGATCTCATCGCTCGGTCGACCCGCAACGTCCTTGGCGATCTCGCCCAGTAGGCGCTTTTCAACGGCGGCGTGATAGTATTTCCGTAACTCGCCGAGTGTGTGCGGCGCCGCGACAACGATCAGCGCCTCGATGCGCCCTGCCAACACCTCACGCTTGAGCATCTCGGCTGCATCGGCGGCGAAGCGATCCTCATCCCGTTGATGGAAGTCGGTCTGCTCATAACCTGAGCGCGCGCTGCCGACGCTCTGATAGGTGGTGCCGGGCTTGTCGCTCCCCTGGTCGTGGGTTGCAGCGCTATCCTGTTCGCGATGCGTGACCATGCTGAGTTTAGGGAGGACGGGGTTACCCTCGTTTTTGAAGAGCAACAGCTTGCGGCCATCGATGACCACCACGTGCGCGTTGTGCGGAATGTCCATGCGGCCCCTTCGATGTTCGACGCTAAGCAAATGTTTAGCGGCGGGGAGGGTTGCATAAACGCCATGCTGGCGCCGGTTGCTCACATCATTTGGATGAGGAAATGGAGTGCCAGCGCCAAACCCGTCTGGAGGGATCCGGACGACGCCGCTGGCTAGCGCTTCCATCGACTTGATCATAGGGTTGGTAGGTCTTCGGGCCTTTTCCCGGGATCGTAGTCGGGCCCCGGAACTGGCTTTGGTGGCCTATCAACCGGATAGGGATCCCCGACAGGTCCGCCTGGCAAAGGATTTTGAACAGGTGGCGCCACGCCATAGGGCATTGGCGGAACTTCGGTCATAGCGAGCCTTTCAATACTTCCAGCGATTAACTTCCCGCTGCGAGGGCAGTTCCGACGCTGGGATTAAAGCTTGCTGCCGCCGCTGACCGCCAAGTCCTGATATCCCCTGGCGCGAGCCTCAATCGGCGAGCATTCAAACTGTTTCGCCGAGACCCCACCAAACCTGGAGCGGCCGCAAGCCGAATGGATTTCGGGGGCAATTATTCCGAACGCAAATGCATCGAGACTCAGGACTTGATCATGGATTATTGTCCGCGGATCGCTGGCAAACGCCCCTGGGCGCCGGCGGCTGAGAGACTGGTCTTACGGCCACGCACTCCCGCTCGTCGGGGGTTTCTCAGATGGCCATATATACTTTCTATCTATGCGGCGGAGACGGCGGCGCGAAGTCATTCGAGGCGTATGAACTTGGCTCCGACACCTATGCGCCCGATCGCGCCTTGAAGCTGTTGGCGGAACACCCGAGCTGCGCTTATGTCGCAGTGTGGGAAGGCGACCGTCCGCTGCTGGAGCGGCATCGTCCTGTTGCCTTTAGGTAGTGTCTGGACCTCGGCGCCGCTCCTCGGCTACCGGCTAACGGCAGCTAACGAACGTCCCCATCTTGCGGATGCTGCCCGGCCCTTCGGAGCCTTCATCATCTGATGCAGCTCGTCCTGAGGTCCTCTTCATGCTCGTCGCATTCCATCTCGCGTGCTAAGCGTGTGGCTCAGCCGGCGGCCCGCCTAGCGTCGCCCGATAGGGGACGGAGTATTTACGGCAGCGCTCAAAGGGGCGGTCTCCGCCGCGTCGCCACCCGCGATCAAACCGACGTGCAGGCCCCTACGCGTCCCCCGCCCAGACCAAGGACTGAGCTGTGCCCTGATCGAGGCGGGCGTGGTTGGCGCTCGCGAGGCGCCTGATAGCCGGGACCAGTGGACGCCCCGCATCGCCTGCTGAATATCGCACCCGCCGCCAGCTACAACGCGATCCTGGCAGTCGTGCGCGACAGGGAGCAGCCTTGCCCGATCTTTGCGGGCCTTGTTGCGATTGATTAGCTCCGTCATCGGCGAAACTTCCAACGTCCCTCGTCGTTATCCAAGCCCAACTGACGGCAATGGAGACGAGACGATGATCCAATCCTCCGAAATCCGCGAGCATATGGAAGTGGTCGGTTCCGATGGCGGCCACGTCGGCAAGGTCGACAAGGTGATGGGCACCGACATCGAGCTGGCCAAGCTCGACTTGGGCTCGGGCCTGAAGCACCACCTGATCCCGATCACCTGGGTCGACCAGATCGCCGACGACAAGGTGCACTTGAACATGACCAAGGACTCAGCCAAGGCCTCCTGGACCGAAAAACACTAACCGATGCCGCGAAGCTGATGCGTAAGCACGGTGGGAGGCCGGCGTGCCGCTCAACACCACCGACACGCCCTCGGTCTCCAGGAGTTCGATGGCGAAGTCGGTGACGATGTGGCCTACGGGACGGCGTGGTCTTGCCGATCAGCTTCCAACAATGGGTAGACGTCGAAAGTGCCTCGCTGTGTGCCGCAGCGGACGCCCCCGCGGCTAACCGCTCCGGTGGGTCGCGCCGTCGTCGCCACCGAGCGCCTAGCGAGGCGGCGGTCCTGGAGTGCATTCGCGAGCCTGGTCTGGACTGGCATCTTCAACAAGGGGTTCGGTGATGGTGCTGCCGCCCGGCATCGACAAGGCGGCTGGTCTGTTCAACTCTCTTGAGGCCATAGAGCTGACATTGAGGACAAGGGCCCGCGCTGCTGCGACGACCGCTAGGCGGATCTCTGAGCGTCTAACCTCTAATCCGCGATAACGCCTTGACGTCGGCACACATCCTTGGCGCAGCGGAACCTTGCTCGCTCGGTCGTGTTGCTTCCGCGAGATTCGAACGGAGAGCGAGTAAATGTCTCGGATATTTGCCTATGTCGCAGTCGTGGCGATTCTCGCGTTACCATGCAGCGCCGAGGCGCAACCGACGAGTGGATCATCTACTGCCGCACCACCCCGCGCGACAATCGCCCCCCCGGCTCCCGCCTTCAAGGTGGGGGGGATCGTCAGAGATAGAACCGGTGCGCAGCTTGGATCGATCGAAAGCATCGCCGACGCGGAGCGTGGACCGATGGTCGTGATGAAGATCGATGGCAAGCTGATTAGCGTGCCTCAATCTACTTTGACGCTAAACGGCGAGAACGTGGTCAGCTCTCAAACCAAGGCTGAAATCATGTCAGCGGCGCGTGCTCCAGGCTAAGTCGAACTCGATCGGCAGCATTAATTAGAACCGAAAGCGGCGGCGTTACCGTCATCAGCAGCTTTCGCGGAGAGGGCCAGTGGAACCGCCAGCGTCAGCGAGTTCGAGGCATCAGGTGGAGATCGTACAATGATCTGCGACGTCTGCGGCAATGACTACGACAAGGCGTTTCAAGTGTCCGGAATCGGACGGACCATGACCTTTGATAGCTTTGAGTGCGCAATTCAGGCGTTGGCGCCTTCATGTGCTCACTGTGCTTGTAAGATCATCGGACACGGGGTCGAAGCCGATGGCGTGATGTTCTGCTGCGTTCACTGCGCGAAAAAGAAGGGCGTGGGCGAACTTCGAGATCGCGCCTGAAAACCGGACCGTGCTGTCAGGCTAGTGCTCAGGGAGAGCCTCATGCAGATCTGGAGTGCACTACCGCGGTCTACGTCACGCGCGACCAGGCCGTGCGGGATATGGTGGGGGGCCTCTGCAAGCCCCGTCGCCACGGGGAACCCAGCGTGCCGGGGAACCGAACTTCACCCGGGTGGTTCTCTTGTTACCTTCGGAGACAATAATCCATGAAACGCGCACTTATGCTGACTGCGGCGGTCGCTGCCGTCCTGTCCGTCGGCGCCTGTAACAAGCAGGCTGACAAAACCGTCGCCGATACGAGCGCAGCCACCAACCAATCTGTTGGCGCCACGCAGGACGCCGTCGGCGCCGCGGTCGGCCAGACTTCAGCCGCAACACTCGGGGCGCACAACACCGGCGCGTTCGTCTCCAACGCCAGCCAGAGCGACATGTACGAAGTGCAAGCCGCCCAGATCGCTGAGACGCGCTCGAAGAACGCCGACGTAAAGGCCTTCGCCAAGATGATGGCGACAGCGCACACGGCGATGATGAACGATATGAAGCCGCTGGTGATGGCCGCCAACGAGAAACCCGCCGACAAGCTCGATCAACGACGCCAGGGCTTCATCGACAACCTGAAGGGCGCCAACGACGCCAACTTCGATAAGACCTACATCGACCAACAAGTTGCAGCCCACGGCGAGGCGCTGACGCTCATGCAAGGCTACGCCGACGCCACTGGCGGCGATGCGGGCCTCAAGGCCGGCGCCGCCAAGGCCGCTCCCAAGGTCCAGATGCACCTCGACAAGGCCAAGGCCATTCAAGCGGCATTGAAGTAGGGCCTGCTCGAAGCCTGAACACAGGAGCGCCGGCCTTCCGAAAGGAGCGGTCGGCGTCTTCATTCTGGGGGCGGGTCGGGAGTAGTCGCTATTCCGCGACTTGGCCTTCGGGACGCACTCCCTGGCTCGGAAGGCGGATATCAGGTCGGTTACAACCCTGCCTCCGCGGGGAATCCCTATCGCGCGGTCGGCGTGACTCGACCGGGTGAGGAACGCACCTGGTCGTACGAACGACGAAGTGGAGGAAGCCGCCCGTCGGCGTCGGATGGATGAGATACGCGCGGACGATCATCGGGGCCGTGGGCCTTGAGGCTACACCCGCTCCGATGATCGAATCCGCGAGGATGTGAACGATTGTCTCACCGAGAATGGCCGGCTCGTCGCATCGGACATCGACGTCAAGGTGAGCAACTGCGAGGTGACACTGAACGGAACCGTTCACAGCCGCGAAGACAAGCGTCGCGCCGAGGATTTGGTCGAACGGGTCTATGGCGTGAAGCACGTGCAGAACAATCTTCGCGTCCAGCAAGACGGTGCCTCTCCAACCGGGGTCGGCGGCCGAGTTGGGCGAACTGGGGTTCAGCGTCGGCGATAGGTCAAACTGGCACGGTTGCGCAGTCTAAGGCCCCCTGACGCTCGCCTCAGGCTGCTCCCTCACCCCTGTGGGTGTTTGCCGTCGCCGACCGACCCGTGAAACGCCTTTGGACTCACCCGGCTCTTCTGGTGGGCGCCAAGGCGGCGGGCCAACGGCATCGTGCTAACTTCTCATGTCCACTCCGTGGTGGCGGCGGTTTAGGTCCGACCGATCGGCGTGGACTATGGCCGCGTCGAGGTCACTTCTGGTCAGCGCCGCCACGCCTCAGGGACCAGTGCTCCGGGTCGCCTGTGGCCTCCTCGATGGCGTCGACCGATGCGGCGACTGTGCGGGCGCCAAGCGGTCGAAGCCGCAGTCCGTCAGGTTCTGGCAGCCCCCGCCGATTGCTGATCGGTGACTGGCGGCCTCATTAACTCATCCAAGTCAGCTCAGGCGCTTCGGCGCCGGTTGGACAGTCTGGCTCTTGGCCATGTCGTAAATCCCGAGGCTTAGCAGTGTTAGTAGCGCCCCAACTGCGGCGGCGGCGAGGCCGGTCACCAGCCGGACCAAGCCGTAAGCCGGCGTAAACGTCCGTACGAAGTCTGGGGCCACGTTCGGAAACACATCGGCCGAGCTCGTGGTCCAGAACAGAAGTAACAGAAGGACCAGTGCGAACACGCCGGTAAGGGCGAAGCGCAACGGAGCGTGGAAGTGGGGACTTAGGGCGCTGCTCATGAGAGATCTTTTTTTCACGCGGGTAACCCTGTTGAGAGCGGGTAATCCTTGACAAGATCAATGTCGCCGGAAATCCCGCCGCGGCATTGATTGATCGCAAAGGTTCGCGCGACGGGACGCGGAGGCCTTCAGGTTTGATCGTCCGCGAGACCGATCAGGAGGGGCGGGGCCAAGAGCCGAAGATTGAGTTAGCTCAAAGACGGCGGCGGAAAAAGGCCGAAGCTCCCGTCTGGAGAGGAAGCAGATCATGGACTGGTTTCGCTTGGGCAACTGGACAAGCCCCATCAAGCTAGTGGGTGTTCCGGTTCGGGTGCACTTGCCGTGGCTGTTGGTCGCGGTGCTGATTGGCTGGTCCTTGGCCATGGGGTCCCTGCCGGTCGTGTATTCTGGCCTCTCCGATCGGTCCTATCGGGTCATGGCTGTAATCGTCATCGGCGGGGAGCTCTATCCATCTTGCTTCACGAGCTGGCCCGCATCCTAGTGGGTCGAGCCATGGGTATTTCCGTGGACCGCATCACGCTGTTCGTATTCGGTGGCGTGGCCGATTTGGATGAAGAGCCCAGGTCGGCGTTGTCGGAACTCGGCATGGCGCTCGCCGGACCGATCCTAAGCGCCGTCCTCAGTGTTATATTGGGCTTCACGGCCGGCGCTGCGCAGGTCGGCGGGGCGCCGGAGGTGGTTGTGGGCTCCCTGACCTTCATCGCGACGATCAATCTGATCACGGCGATCTTCAACCTACTGCCCGCCTATCCGCTGGATGGGGGGCGGGTGGTCCGCGCGGGGCTATGGAGGCTCACCGGCGACATCGATCGCGCGACCCGGATTGCGACGGGCCTTGGGCATATCCTTGCGCTTCTGCTCATGGCGGTCGGACTGGGCCAGGCCGTGGGGGGCGCCCTTGAGGGCGGGCTGTGGACTATTCTCATCGGGATTTTCCTGCAATATGCGGCGCTCGGCGCCCGGGTAGAGAGCGACGCGCGGCGGCCGCTCGCGGGTACCCCTGTCGGCGCGCTGATGGGGTGCCAGGTAGCCGTTCTGGGTGATCAAGTTGGGTCCGCTGATCGCGGCGAATCTGCGCCGGCGAT
>JAYUBY010000246.1:0-2719 GCA_043740635.1 Alphaproteobacteria bacterium | reverse complement strand
AAGCCCGACGCGGCAGCCCTTTTTGATCGCTATCTGCCCGTCGGCCGCGGCCGGGCGCTGGCCATGGCCGCGATCCGCGAGACTTGGGAAGAAACGGGCCTTCTGCTTGCTCATCCGGCTCCTGTGCGCCCTGCGGTGGGCCCCTGGCGAGATTTCGTGAGCCAGGGTGCACTGGCCGACCTGGAGGCGCTTGAGATCGTCGCACGCGCCATCACCCCACCCAGCGTGGGCAAGCGTTTTGACACCTGGTTCCTTTTGGCCGACGCCGAGCGACTAATGAGCCTGGAGCGCCAGCCCGATTGCGGCGAGTTGGAAGAGATCGACTGGGTCGACTTCGACGAGGCCCAAAGCCTTCCATTGCCGAGCGTCACCAGGATGATGCTGAAGGAGGCGGTGCTGCGCATGGATGACGCCGCGCGGCCTAAACCCTTCATGCGTTTCCGCCAGGGCGCGATTCGGCCGGACCACCTCTGAGGCTCAATCTCTCGGAGATCATTGACTTTGGCTCGCGGATTCGTATTTTCCGCGGCTCTTCGAACACCGCCGTCGGCTTGTCCGTCTGGCCCCGCCCGTAAGGACCCGCCATGGCGAAGCCCGCCTCAATTAAAATCCGCATGAACTCCTCGGCGGACACCGGCTTCTTCTACGTCACCAAGAAGAACGCCCGCACCAAGACTGACAAGCTGGTCATGCGCAAGTACGACCCAGTCGTGCGCAAGCATGTCGAGTTCAAGGAAGGCAAGATTAAGTAGCTTTCACAAGCTTCTGGATTTGCGAGGAAAGCGCCCGGTTTTGTCCGGGCGTTTTTCGTTTCACGCCGCTTTCGCGACGACCTGGTTCCGGCCGTGGGCCTTGGCCTCGTACATGGCCTCGTCGGCCCGCTTTATGAGCTTGGTTTGATCATCTTCGGCAGCACTGGCTGCGACACCGATAGAAATTGTCACGGTGAGCAGTTCCTCACCGTTCATCACCCGGAATGGCGAGCCGGCCACATGCATCCGGATGCGCTCGGCGATGCGATGGGCGTCGACCAGCTGGGTTTCGGGCATAACCACCAAGAATTCTTCGCCGCCAAAGCGGACCGGCAAATCGATCGCGCGGACGTTTGAGGCGAGCCGCACTGCGAATTCGCGCAGCACCTCATCCCCCACTCCGTGGCCGAAGCTGTCGTTGATCTTCTTAAAGTGGTCGATGTCTATGACCATCAGGGCCACTGGATCGCTGCCGCCCAGCACTGCGCGCTGCACGAGCGCCTCCAACTGGGTTTCCATGTAGCGGCGGTTGTGCAGGCCGGTCAGCTGGTCGGTGACCGCCAGTTCCAGCGACTGATCGAGGTTCTCACGCAGGTAGTCGGTATAACGCTTACGCAGGATCTGCGTCTTCACCCGCGCGGCCAACTCCTGCGGATCTATCGGGCGCGGCAGGACGTCGTTGACGCCGATCTCCAGCGCCTTCACCAGCCGCGGCCGATCATCGAAATCAACGATCGCCAGGATTGGTAGGCCGCGAGTCGCTTCGTCTGAGCGGATTTGCGCTGCAAAGCGCATGCCATCGAAGGTCTTCGCCGCAGCGTTGACGATGATTAAGTCCACCGGGCCTCGGGCCGCCATCATTGCGGTCTCTGGGCCGGTCTCGACCACCGGACGATGGTGAATTGCAAGTTCTGAGCAGACCCGCTGGGCCTGGCGTTCCTGGTCGTCGACCACGAGGATACGACCCCCGGTGCCGCGAAGTCGCGAGGCGACGCCGGCAATCACACCCATACGGCGGCCAGATGCCTCGCGTTCGCGCAACTCGTCGATCACCGATTTTAAGCGGGTCAGGCTGCGAACACGCGCGAACAGCATCACGTCGTCGATGGGCTTGGTGAGGAAGTCGTCAGCGCCGGCCTCCAGGCCCGCCACTCGGTCAGCGCGGCCGTCCAGAGCGGTCAGGAGGACGACCGGGATGTGGCGCGTCTCTGCGTCGTCCTTCAACCGACGGCAGACGGCGAAACCGTCCATGCCGGGCATCATGACGTCCAGTAGAACGATGTCGGGCCGATCGGATGCGGCAAGCGCCAGCGCCGTCGGCCCATCGGGCGCAGTCAGTACCTCGTAGTATTCGGCTTCGAGTTTTGCCTGCAGCAGGCGGACGTTCGCCTCGATGTCGTCCACGACCAAGATACGCGCCGACATCGGATCAGCCCATCAGCCGGCGGATGGTTTCAAGGAAGTGGACCACCGAGATCGGCTTGGAGATATAGGCCTCGCAACCGCCCTCGCGTATTCGTTCTTCATCACCCTTCATGGCGAAGGCGGTAACGGCGACGACCGGGATCGAGGCCAGTTCGGCGTCTTCCTTCAGCCACTTTGTGACTTCCAGCCCGGAAATCTCCGGGAGCTGAATATCCATGAGGATCAGGTCAGGCTTGTGCTCACGGGCAAGCGCCAGCGCCTGGAGACCCTCGCGGGTCTGCAGCGTCTCGTAGCCCTGGGTGTCGGTGCAAGACTACCTCGCGGCGGCGGTCGGCGTGCCGGTCTTCACCTCGCCGCTTCTCGTCGTGCCGCTGCTCAGCCGCATGCTGGGCAACCGTAAACTCGGAATCCTGACGGCCTCCAGCAGTCTGCTGGACCGGGCGTTTCAGCGCGTCGCGGGCATCACCGAAGAGATGAATGTCGTGATCCAGGGCATCGAGGAATCGACCGAGTTCTACGCCACACATATGGGCGGAAAACGC
>JAYUBY010000245.1:0-6887 GCA_043740635.1 Alphaproteobacteria bacterium | reverse complement strand
TGTTCGAACGTGGCATCGACATTTGCCACGAGACGGTCCGGCAGTGGTGGAACCGGTTTGGCCCGATGTTCGCCGCCGAGATCCGCAAGAAGCGGGTCGACAGGATGCGGTCGCACAGCTACTGGCGATGGCACCTCGACGAGGTCTACGTGAAGATCAACGGCGAGATGCGCTACCTCTGGCGCGCCGTCGATCATGAGGGCGAGGTGCTGGAATCCTACGTCACCACCACCCGCGATAAGGCGGCCGCGCTGGACTTCATCAAGAAGGCCATGAAGCGCCATGGCCGGCCACAGGCCGTGGTGACGGACGGCTTCAGATCCTACGGGGCCGCCCTCAAGGAGATCGGCAACGCCGATCGTCAGGAAATGGGCCGCTGGCTCAACAATAGGGCGGAAAACTCACACCAGCCGTTCCGGCGACGAGAGCGCGCCATGGAGCGATTTCGCAGGATGAAGACGCTCCAGAAATTCGCCGCCGTCCACGGCACGGTCCACAACCACTTCAGTCAGGAACGCCACCTCATCAGCCGAGACCTCTACCGCGAACGACGCTCAGCCGCGCTGGCTGAGTGGCGGGAGGTCATGGGCTAGAGCCAGGCTTGGGTTGGGCCGATTACGCCCAACTGGAGACAAGTTGCTGTTGGACTGACAGCACCCCGGCATTGACTTGGTCCCGAGCGCGTCGCCCGATGGAGAAAGCTGTTTCAAACAGCCTTCGAGCCGGAGGATGTCGGCGTAATGGCGCTTCAGGACCTGGAATCGTTGCCCATCATCGGCGAGGGGCAGATTGCCGCGATCCTGAGGTGGGATCCGCTTATCGATGCGATGGAAAGCGCGCTTATGGCGTTTTCAGCGGGGACCTTCGTGCAGCCGGTCCGCCAAATCATTCCGGTGCCGGGTCGTGACGCGGTCTTCGCCGCCATGCCCGCGGTGGGAACGGCCATGGCCGTGAAGATCGTCACGGTTTATCACAACAATTCCGGCGCCGGCCTTCCGACCCACCAGGGCGTCATTCTGGTCCTGGACATCCACAACGGCTCTCCGCTCGCGCTCCTCGACGGGCGGCTGATCACCGAGATGCGAACCGCGGCGGGCTCGGCCGCCGTCGCCCGCGCTCTTGCGCCCAAGTCCGTCGATGTGGTGACGATCATGGGCAATGGCGTACAGGCGGGAGCGCACGTTGAGGCCTTGGCCAGGGTGCGCGCCTGGAACGAATTGCGGATATGGGCTCGCGACGAAGCGCGCGGTCGACAGTTGGCCGAGCGGCTCGGCGCCCGGTTCGTTGCTGACGCCGAAGCGGCCGTGCGGGATGCGGATATCGTCGCCTGCACGACCGCGTCAAAGTCGCCCATTCTGCGGGGCGAATGGCTCAAGCCTGGCACGTTCGTGGCGGCCGTTGGATGGAACGGACCAGAGGGGCGCGAGCTCGACGATGTGGCGATGGCGAACACAGTCATTGTCGAATCCAGGGATGCGGCGCTCAAGGAGTCTGGGAACATCAGGGGGTCGAACTGCGAAGTCTTCGCCGAAGCGGGAGAGATATTTTCCGGAGCCAAGATTGTGCCGCAGGGCGCCATGGTAACTTACGACTCCGTCGGCATCGCCAGTATGGACGTGGCGGCCGCCAAACTCGTCTACGACCTATGGTCGGCCGCGAAGCCTTAGTCTCGAATTTCAGAAGACGACGAATGACGGGGATCGGCGAAGAGCATGCGTTCGCCGCCGTTGGGACAATGGAGTACATCGTGATTCTTTACACGCAGCGGGTCGCGCCCAACCCGACAAAGCTCGACCTCTACCTTGCCGAGAAGGCTGCGCTGGGCCGGGAAATTTCGCTCGTGAGAATTTCCGTAAACCTCATGAAGGGAGAACAACGCTCACCCGCCATCGAGGCGAAGAACCCCCTCGCGCGAGTTCCATTCCTGGAGCTCGATGACGGCACGATAGTGCCGGAGTCGCTCGCAATCATTGAGTACTTCGAGGACCGCTGGCCTGAGCCTTCGATGATCGGGAACACGCCACAGGAACGCGCGTCGACGCGGGCGATCGAGAGGGCCATCGACATCGACATTCTGTTTGGCGTCGCACTGGTCGTTCATTCGACCAACTCCCCTGCTGGCTATCCGCAGAACTCGGGCGTTGCGGCCTGGTTCACGGACTCGATGAAGAGGCCGCTGTCGGCCCTCAATCGAAGGCTGTCGGACGGTCGCCCGTTTGTCACGGGACCTAAGCCGACGATTGCTGACTGCACGCTGGGCGCGGCGTTGCAGTTCGCGCGGTTCGGGAAGCTCGAATTGCCCGGCCCCTATGAACACATCAGCGCGTGGGACACGCGCTATCGCATGCGTGAGGCGGTGCGGTCAGTGTTTGTTGTTTGACGATCGGCAGCAGGCTCCGGTCCGGGCCGAGCCGAAAGATATTGACGCCCTTGCCCGTTCAATACAGCCGCGTCGTCGGGCCGCCGTCGAGGCGGAGCGCCACGCCGTTGACGAAGCTCGACTTGCCGGAGAGCAGGTATTCAATGGCGTCGGCAACTTCCTGGGACTCGCCCAGCCGGTTCATGGCGCTGTGGCGAGCAAGGATCTTCTCGAACAGCGCGGGCTCGGCCTCGACATAGGGGTCGACCATCTCCGAATGGCAATATCCGGGACAAAGCGCGTTCACCCGCAGACCCTGTTGCCCGTAGTCGACCGCCGCCGACTTGGTGAGGCCAATGACGCCGTGCTTGGCGGCCGCATAGGCGGAGTGGCCGATGTCGCTGCCTTCCAGGCCCAGGATCGACGAGATGTTGACGATGGCGCCACCGCCGGAGGCGAGGATCGCCGGGATCTCGAACTTCATGCTCATGAAGACGCTGGTGAGGTTGGTGCTGATCACCGCATGCCAGTTCGCCTCGGGCATGTCGGCGACCGCGTGGAATGGGTCGCCGGCGATGCCGGCGTTGTTGACCGCGCCATCCAGCCGCCCGAAGCGCTCGACCGTACGGGCCACCATGGCCTCGACATCGGCGCCCACGGTGATGTCGCCCTGGAGAAAGAGGCCTTCGCCGCCGGTGGCCTTGATCCGCGCGACGACCGCCTGGCCCTGCGCATCGCGCCGACCGGTGATCGCCACCCTGGCCCCCTGACCGGCCAGCGAGACCGCCGCGGTCGCGCCGAGGCCGGATGTACCGCCGGTGATCAGGATCACCTTGCCGCTGAAATCGCTCATGGTCTGGTTCCTGGGTCAGAAGGGTTAAAGCCAGCGGAGGCCTGTTGCAGGTGCTCGGGGAGTTCGCCCCAGGGACCCAGGCCGTCGTGATTTTCCGGGAGCGTGGCTAGGAGCTCGACGAGGTCGAAGGCCTTGAAGGTCTCGGCGAAATTGGGGACGGCCTTGCTCCACCACATGCGTTGGCGGACCTGTTCCGGCGGCAGGTCGGCCTCGGCGGCGCCCCGGCCGCCGAGCTCGACGCGCATGCCGAGATCGTTCTCGAAGGCGCCCGCGCGGAAGATCGCCGCGCCGAAGGCCACGTAGTAGATGTACTGGAGGGTCGCCATGCGCCGGTACTCGTCGACGAACCGGTGGTAGCTGTATTCAGGATAGCGCCGCGTCTTGCCCATGAACTGGTCGTAGAAGGCGCGGAGCACCCGGTGCTGGTTTTCGGCGGCGTAGACCTCGGGCAGCACGGAACCAGAGTTCATCAGGTAGGCAAGGTCCGACGAAACGGGCCCGCGGACCATTTGCTGGAAGTCGATGCACAGCCAGCCGTGCGGGTGATCGGACCGCGCCTCGCAGAAAAAGATGTTGTCGCCGCGCATGTCACCGTGGGCGATCGTGCAGGTGGCGCCGTTCTCGGGGCGAACCGGGGCGAAGAAAGCATCGAGGCGGGTGGTGAGCCGTGACGCGAAGTCGGGCACGCCCAGCCGCGTGTCCCAGGGTCGCCCGTCGTTGATCGGCGTGCCTCGCATGCAGCACACCAAGTCAAACAGACGCGCTCCGCCCGGCATGCCCGCCTTGAAGCCGTCGAGGTTTTCCGGCGACGTCCAATGGGGAATGCCCATCGCCGCCAGCTCGGCGGCCCGCTCGCCCTCGTCGGCGCCTTCCCAGGTCACCGCGACGTCCACCAGGGCCGGGATCATCCGCATGACCTCCTCGAAGGTCAGTTCGTGTTCGTGCACCTTTTGGGAGGCGAAGACGCCGGCGTCCTCCATCACCAGGACATAGGCGTCCTGCGACGGGTCGAAGGCGGCCAGGTGGACCTTCGGGCGCGGGTAGAACTGCTCGGCCGGTATCTTGTAGCCGTGGATGTCCTTGAGGAACATCGCCGCGATGCTGTCCCTGGGCGCGATCTCCAGCGACGGCCAGGCCTTTACGACGAAGTCGGTCGGCGCGTCGGTGGCCTCCGAGTAGGTGCAGCGAACCTTCTTGATCGAGGAGAAGTAGCCGGCGGTCATACCGACGCCCTGCTCGGTCTGGCTGACCACGCGGTTGGTCGCCGCGATCGCGCCGCTGCGCCGCAGGACCTGGGTCATGAACGCCGCGTCGACCTCGTGAAGCGCCCGCGGCAGCGCCAGACTGTCGTCCGCGAGCGAGGCGCTCACGTCGTGGTTACCCGTCGCATTTCTTACTCCCCACAGACTCACGCGACGCTGTTCATGGAACGGTAGCGTCGACATGTGCTAGGCACCTTGAGGGATCGACGCCCGCGCAACCACAGCCACAAACCGATGCCAAACCGATGAGAAGCCGATGACGGTCTTGGAAGGTGCGGTACGGCTCGCGGGGCGGCGTCCGTTCGAGCTTGGCGGGTTGCGGGTTCAGCCGGCCACGCGTGAGGTGGCCTGCCAGTCCGCGATAGACTTGCTGGAGCCACGGGTCATGCAGGTCCTCGTGGCCCTGGCCCAGAAGCGCGGGTCGGTCGTCTCGCGCAGCGACCTGGTCACCGAGTGCTGGGGCGGGCGTGCGGTGGGCGACGACGCCATCAACCGGTGCATCCAGGCCATTCGCCGGCTGGCGCAGGCGCGCGGCGGCTTCGCGATCCGCACTGTGAAGGGGCTGGGATACCGGCTGGACGAGACCCCCAAGCTCTCGACCCGTTCGGAGGCGGTGACGCTGGCGGTGCTGGCGTTCGAAAACCTTTCAGGGGATCCTGCTTTGGGCTGGTTCTCGGACGGGCTGTCAGTAGAAATCTTGCAGGCCGTGGCCGACGGGGCCGGCGTGAAGGTCATCGGCCAGGGATCGAGCTTCCAGTTCCGCGGGGCCGCGAAGGCCGCCAGCCACGTTGGGGCGGAGCTGCGCGTCACCCATGTGCTGGACGGCGCGGTGCGGCGTGCAGGCGAGCGCTTTCGCATCACGGCGCATCTCGTAGAGACCGCCCACAGCTTCACCCTCTGGTCGCGGACGTTCGAACGCGACCTTACCGACGCGTTTGCCGTGCAGGACGAAATCGCCCGAGCCGTCGCCGTGGCGCTGAGCCTGGCCTTCGCGCCGCGGCAGAAGGCTAAGCCCCTCGATCCCGCCACCTATGACCTCTATCTCCAGGCGCGCAGTCCGCTCTCCGGCATCGGTGGAGCCGCCGACGCGGCGGAGCACACGCGGGCGATGCAGCTGCTGGAGCAGGTGACCGCCCAAGCGCCGGAGTTCGCCCGCGCCTGGGCCGAATTGGCCATGCGGCGGGTGGTCTGTCTGAGACGCTTCGAGGGCTCGACGTTTCCAGGCCTGACTCCGGCCAGCGCAGCCGACGCGGCGAATACGGCCCTACGGCTCGATCCGACCCTGGGCCTGGCGCACCAGGCGATCAGCTATCTGGCGCCTCTGGCGAGTTACGCGGCGCGCGAAACGTTGCACCGGCGCGCCCCGAGCGCCGCTCCGAACGATCCTGAGGTGCTGAACCACGCGGGCCAGTTCTGCGCCGAGGTCGGCCGGCTTGGCGAGGCGCTAGCGCACGCGCGCCAGGCGCTTACCCTGGACCCCCTCTATTGGCCGGCGGCGCAATGGTACGCCGGCATGCTGGACGCGCTCGGCCGCCACGACGAGACGCCGGCGCTGTGGGACGCCTACACAGCCCGCTGGCCCGACGTGGAGCCATTGGCCGGCGAGGCTATCGCGGCGGCGGCCAATGCGGGCGACTGGGACCGCCTGGAGCGCGTGGCCGAGACCAGTCGTCTGCGCGGCCTGGACAGTCCGTCCTTTCGGGCATTCGTGGACGGCCAGCGGAACCGTCGTATCCGCGACCCGCGTTTCCTGCAGGCTCATCGCGAGAGCGTCGCGGCCCAGTTGGCGCAAGACGGCCGGCTCTGCCTGGCGGACATCGTGCGGCTCCACGATCTCGGGGCGCCCGACGAGGCCTTCGAGACCTCGGAGCGGGCCTCGTTCGCCCACCTATTCGAGGCCGACGGCCGGGTGATCGGCCGCTGGACGCCGGCGATCCTGTTTCTCGCCGCGAACCGTTCGATGATCGCAGACCGCCGCTTCGTCAGCCTTTGCGCGAGACTGGGGCTGGCCTCGTACTGGGCCTCCACTGGCCGCTGGCCCGACTGCGCCGACGATCCCGGGCTGCCCTACGATTTCAGAGCCGAGTGCCGGCAGGTCCTCGGCACCAGCGGGCATCAACGACTGAGTGTCTGACGTCCGCTTCGGGGCGCTACTCCAATGTCTGACCGAGGCTGTCGTCTAATCGCGAAGAAATGCGCAAGCCCTATTTGCGGTCTGGACTGTCCTTTGCCGGGAGCACGGTCGTCTTCGCGGTCGACACTGGGTCGCCGCATGATGGGGCTTCGCGGCATTGTCAGCCCAAACTTCAGGGCTTGCTAATCGGCGCGCCGTAACCGCGCGACATGGCCCGATCCACGAGCCATCCCGCTATTTTGACTCATCGCCCGAGGTGATCCGCCTCGTGGTGATGAT
>JAYUBY010000244.1:0-7091 GCA_043740635.1 Alphaproteobacteria bacterium | reverse complement strand
ATCATCACCACGAGGCGGATCACCTCGGGCGATGAGTCAAAATAGCGGGATGGCTCGTGGATCGGGCCATGTCGCGCGGTTACGGCGCGCCGATTAGCACGCCCTGAAGTTTGGACTGCCTATGCCGGCCGGTGCATTGAGCTGACAATGCCAGTCAGAAGGCAACGACTGAACAAAACTTGAAAACCAGGTTTGCCGGGTTGGCCTGACGGCACCCCCAACGACGGTTCGCAACCTTGGGCCGCCTCACCCGTTGGACCGGAGACCATCCCTGAGGCAAACCTATCGTCGCATTCTCGGGGCTTCTACGTCTTCTTCAACGGCAAACACCTCTCCGGAACAACCGTAATGGTGAGCAAACTGCGCTCGGTGACCGCCCTTTGGAGACGTTGATCATCGACACCAACGGGTGCTCTGTCCTCCAGGTCCCCAGGATGGGCGCATGGCCCGTCAACGTAATCTGGACCAGCCCTTGAAAGGCAATCCCGAGGCCAACTTCGCCACCACCGTCTTCATCCCCACCCTCAGCACATTCCGCGCTTTGGCTGGGCCTTCCCTTTAACCCGGGCGTGTCCCCAGAGAACTTGAACCCAAGATGACCCAATCGAAAGTGTCCATCGTCCTGCTCGCAGCGGTCTCAGCCGCGGCGCTGTCCGCCGCCGGTTGCACCAAGAAGGCCGACACGACGACTACGACCACCGAAACGACGGCGACCTCCTCAGCTCCCACAGCGGCCGCACCGACGGCCAGCCCCGAAATGCAGAACGTCCTCGATAAGCTGGCTTCCCTGGGCGGCAAGCCCATCGAGACCCTGGACCCCGCGGAGGCCCGGAAGCAGCCGACGCCGGCGGACGCGGTCAAAGCGGTGATGAAGGAGCGGGGTATGAGCACCGCAGCGGATCCCGCGGTGACCACCAAGGACATCACCTACCCGGCCGGCGCCGGGATTCAGAAGGCGCGCGTCTACATTCCCGCCGCCGCCAAGGGCCCGTTGCCGGTCGTGCTCTACATCCATGGCGGCGGCTGGGTGATCGCCGACATCGACGTCTACGACTCCAGTCCCCGGGCGCTTGCAAAACTGACCAATGCCATCTTCGTATCCATCGAGTACCGACACGCGCCGGAGGCGAAGTTCCCAGCCGCTCATGACGACGCAAATGCGGCCTACAAGTGGGTCCTGGCCAACGCCGCCAAGTGGGGCGGCGACCCGAAGAAGGTGGCGATTGTAGGCGAGAGCGCCGGCGGCAACATGGCCGTCGACGTTGCTATCACCGCGCGCGATATGGGGTGGCCGAAGCCGCTCGCCGTGGTCGCCGTCTACCCTGTGGCCAATACCTCCCCCAACACCGCCTCGAAGAAGGCCTTCATGGCCGCCAAGCCACTCAGCACCCCGATGCTGGACTGGTTCTTCAAACATACTCTGCCCCAGCCCGAGATGGCGTCCGACCCGCGCCTGAATCTTCTTGGCGCCAAGCTTGACGGCCTGCCGCCCACCACCATCATCCTAGCCCAAATCGATCCCCTTCACGACGACGGCCTGGGTCTCGCCGACAAGATGCGAGCCGCAGGCGACACGGTCGACCTTAAGGAATACGCCGGCGTGACACACGAGTTCTTCGGCATGGGCGCCGTGGTTCCCGCGGCCAAGGCAGCCGAGGACTACGTGGCCGGCAAGCTCAAGGCGGCGTTTGGGAGTTGATCGTCGTCCGGCGGTGTGTCCGGGCACGGGACGAACCAAATCGTGAGCGCGGCCTAAGGCGGTGAGCCGAAGCGTCAATTCGTGGGCCATGTCTTCAACGGTCTTCGTCGATCGCGACGTGATCGGCGTCAAGCCGGAGGCAATGGCCAATAGGTTATTGACCCGATGGCTCATCTCCTCAGCCAGGAATTCACGTCCCCTTCGGCTTGCTTGCCGCCCGTAACGTCGCTGAATATGCCGACACATTTTGCGCCGATCTCTTTCAAGCCTCACCGGTTTTCGCCGGACGTCATCCGCTACGCGGTCTGGCTGTATTCCGCTTCACGCTGAGCCTTCGTGATGTCGAGGAGCAGTTGGCCCAGCGCGGCATCGAAGTGAGCTGCGAGGCGGTACACCGCTGGGTGATGAAGTTCGGCCGCTAACGTTGCCCCAAGCCCCAGAAGGCTCTCCCTCAACAGGGACTGTGGATTGCCGCGTCGGATACACTTGGCGTCTAGTCGCCGCTATGGGCACGGCCTTGATCGACAAGATGGGCCTTGAAGAACGCGGTCGTGGCTTCGGTTGATCTGATGCGGTTTTCGAGCCGCCTGAATCCATGCCCCTCGCCGGGAAACAGTACATACTCGACGGGCACGCCGCGCGCCTTCAGACGCGTCACGATCTGCTCCGCCTCGACGACGGGCACATTGGTGTCATTGGCCCCATGCAACACGATCAGCGGGGTCTTGACGCGGTCGAGCTTATTGATGGGCGAGAGGTCGAACAGCATTTGGGCCTGGGTGTCGGGGTCGCCGTACTCCACCTTGGAAATGGCCGCCATCCAGGGTTGGGTGTGTTTGAAGAACGTATCGAAGTTGACGACGCCGTAAAGATCGGCACCCGCGGCGAACATGTCGGGATATTCGGTCAGACCAGCCATGACCATGTAGCCGCCATAGCTGCCGCCCATGATCCCCAGCCGCCTGGGATCCGCGACACCGCGTTTGACGAGGGCGTTGGTCGTAGACTGGATATCACGGACGCCGTTCACCCGAAGCGGGCCGTTGTCCAGGTTGAGGAACCGCTTTCCATAGCCGGTCGAGCCTCGGACGTTGGGTAGAAATACGCTCATTCCATTGGCCACAAGGGCTTGGACGTCTGCGCTGAGCGTCGGGCGGGACTGACCTTCGGGACCTCCGTGGTAGATGAACACCGTCGGCCCAGGCCCCTTGGCGGATGCGGGTCGGTACAGCCAGCCCGAGAGGGCAAGTCCGTCGTGGGCCTGGTATCGAATGAGCCTTGGGGTGGCGAGCCTGGCGAGGTCGACCCCGGGATGTGGACTATGGGTCACCTGAACCGCAGCCGTTGATCCCGACGAAACGACCCAGATGTCGGGCGTCGCAGCCGCGCCCACCGCCACCAGCGCCAGACGCTTTCCGTCGCGCTCAAACTCGACCGGCCGCTTCAGTTCGGGAGGAACACTGGGGCCGGCCGAAAGCTTCAGGGTCGCCGTGTCCAGCCGCGAGAGTTCGGTCCGACCAGCCACGTTCCAGGCCAGAATCGCAGTCCGGCCGTCGTCCGAAAGCGCACCGCCTTCGGCTTCAGCGTCCTTGCGAGCGGCGATTATGCGGATGTCGCCGGGCTGACGTGCGGAATCGAGCTCGACGACACCAAACGCTGTGAGGTCGGTCGAGCCGTTCCCGGTGAGGTAGATTCGCCGGCCATCCGGTGAAAATACACCCCAGCCAAACTCAGCCGGTGGCGTGTGCGGCGTAAGGCGCGTCTCGATGTTTGTGGCGAGATCCACCAGGTAGAGATTGTTGTCTCCGCGCGCCGCGAGGCGGGAGACGATGGCGAAGCGACCGTCACGACTGACGTCGGTGATCGTCGTCAGGCCTTTACTCTGGCCGACGGCGCGGCTGCCTCCTGTCACCGGGTCCACCAGCAAGGCGTCGAAGCGCGCGACGTCGTCCTTGTTCGTAGCGAGCTCAACCTCCCGGCCATTGTGGGTCCAGCCGAACAGGCGGTTGTTCACCTCACCGCCCGCGGTGAGGAGCTTGGCGCCGGTTCCATCCAGGTGAGCCACGTAGACCTGGACGTTCAGGCCTCCCCCGGGCGCGACGTCATAGGCCAGCCACTTGTCGCTCGGCGACCAGTGCACGCTCTGCACTGGGTCCGTAAGGTGAGTGACCTGTTGCGGCTGACCGCCGCCGCTAGATACGATCCATACCTGCGGCAGGCCCGTTGCATTCGAAACGAAGGCGATCTTGGAGCCGTCAGGCGAGAAGCTGGGGCTCGTCGACGAACTGATTGAAGCCAGCGCTTTTGGCGACAGCTCTGAGGCTCCGGCCTCCGCAACCACGGCGCCTAGAGCCAATGCCGTACACAGCAGCCCCAACAACTTCATCACAATTCCCCCCGGCTCCTCAGCCTCAATTTCCCATAGAGGCTCACTGCTTTGAAGGCGTGTCCAGGAGCCTGTGATCTTGATCGAACGGCCTTTGTGGGCAGGAAGTCAGTGCGCAGTGTTGTCAGCGCAAAACACTGTGGCTGGGCTTCGCCCCCGTTGTTCCCCGAATTCCGGGCAGCAACGATCACTTATCTAGGAAATTCAGGAGAAGACCCGGCCGCCGACGCCATCTTTGTGCGCGTTTTGCCCTTCCGAAAGGCTAACAACAGCGCGCGGAGAGTTTGGTCTGACAGTGCCCTCGCTCCCAAATGGAAAGCTGTGTCGCGGAGCGCCGCGACCCTAGTTCCCGTGACCCCGATCTTGGCCCTCCCCATGCCCCCCGCGTCCATGGCCCTCGCGGTCCCCTCCCTCGCGATCGCCGCCCTCGTCGCCATGCTTCCCGCCGCGACGCGGGTTCTCATGAGCCCCGTCTGCCCGGCGCTGCCCATAAGCGATGGTAAAGCGTTCGTCGCCACCGCCCTCGTGCCGCCAGGCGCCATCCTCATGCTTGTACCAGCCAAGATGGCGGCCATTGTCGTGACCCGGATTGAGGTCGTAGATCGCCATCTCGCGAGGGTTCGACCTGCGCCACGCGCGCCACTCGGGGCGGCGGTCCGGAGCGGAGATCCACGCCTCCTGAGCGAACACATAGCCCGCCCCCCGTTCCGCCCAGTAGGCGTCTGAGACCGGGATGCGATAACGGTTGTCATCGCCATAGCGGCGCAGGGTTCGCGCGCGCAGATAGTAGTCGGCCGCCAATGCCGCGACCTGGCCGAAGCGGTCCGCCGGCAGCAGCAATCCGCCGGCATCGTAAACCGCCGTTAGGCGTCCGTCGGGGCTGTAGCCATAGCCATACTGGCTGTCCCTGACGAAGTAGGGATAGTCCGCGCCCGGCGAGTAGTAGTAGTCGCGATAGCCGCCATAGACCGGCTCAGCGTACATCGAATAGTTGTCCGCCGTCCGCCAGACGAGGGGCTGGGTATTCTCATATCGGAAGGCGTAGGCTGGCCGGCGGCGGTAGGTCGACCTGTCGAAGGCGTGCGCCCGTTCCACCAGCGCGTACCCGTCGTACATCGGGGTGTTCGCTGCGCCGACGCCTCTTTCATAGGCCGGGCCCGAGCCATAGCCTGCCTGCGCCGGGTAAAGCTGCGGCGCGTTCGCCGCGACTTGACCCTGCGCCGCGGCATAGGTCCCCGACAGGTCGCTGTGCATGTGCCCGGTCGGAGTGTCGATCCGGCAGGCGGCGAGGCTGAGCGAGGCGGCCGTGGCCAGCAGGGTGGTGACAAGGCGGGCGGGCATGGACTTCAACCACAAGGCGCGCCGATCGCTGGCGCAGACGGGGCCCCGGAAGCGCGTCTGGAGGGCCATTGATAGGAACGAAGCTCTTGCCCTAAAGGTTGCCCGTCACGCCAAGTTGGCACGCCGCGGCTTAACCGCTCGCCTTCACTTCAGGTTTTGGTGCTGTCAGTCCAATGCCAATTCGTGTCTATCAATGCTCGCCAATCCGCAGGTAGCGAGCCCGACGGTGTTGTCAGCAAAAGACTGTGGCTGGGCTTCGCCCCCGTTGTTCCCCGAATTCCGGGCAGCAACGATCACCAGGCGGATCACCTCGGGCGAGGAGCCGCAGTAGCGGAACGGGGTCGTGGGTCTTTTTAGGCCACGCCATTCCACCCGCCTAGACGCGACCCCTTACTGGCCGGTGCATTTGAGCTGACAGAGCCCTTGCGGGGCGGTTGGAAGGCCGGGCCAGATGGTTTGGACTGACAACGCCGGCGGCGGCAGCTGCGCGGCATGGTGCCGGCACCGCCGAAGCCAACGATGGCCCAGGTCGCCGACTCGGAACGCGCGCGCTGACGAAACCTCGACCAGGCCGACGTTTGAGGAACGGCGGGCACACGGGCGACCCCGACCCTTCGCAATAGGCGCTGTAGATCTGGTTTTAGAAGAAAATTAGGAAGCGACCGACGCTGATTTCGCTTAGTTTTCTAAGCGTGAGACGTGGCCGGTGGCACCGGAAAATGCCCGTAGACTTAACCTGTCAGTTCCCCGACCTTGGCCTGACAAAGCCCTGGGAGGCAACTGCTCTATATCCAGACCGGCATTGTGCCGCGCGCCGCGATGGACCAGGTTTTGGTGAACTGCGGCCAGCCTTGGGGGTGCGCAATGTCTCTGAGAAGCCAGGTTGAGCGGCAATTTCCGACGCTCTTCATCACCCTACTCAGCGTCCTCATCGGACTGGTGTTCGCCGACCTCATCGGCCAGGTGCTCGCGCGGATGACGCTATGGCCCTTCGACTTAACCACCTTGCGGACGTTGGGCCAAATATTCGCCAGCGGGTTTTGCGCATTCGCAGTTTGGGTCGTATTCGCCCACATCGGGATTTTGCGCCGCCACATCCCCACTCTGGCGGACTCAGTGATCGTGTTCGTCCTTCCCGTGCCGCTAATAGTCGGCTCCTCGCTGGCCGGCCGGTCAGAAATCTGGCCTTGGTACTACTTTGCCAGCGGCTATCTCGTGATCTGTGCGGTTTCGACCCATTGGCAGATAGCCATGGCCACCGCGGAGCGCGACTTGGTGAGCTTTGTGCGTCTCGCCCGGCCTACCGGGGTGATGTTGCCTATCTATTTTGGGATTCCGGTCTTTGCAGCGGCGGGTTGGGCGGATCATAATGCGATGCTAACGCCCTTGCTTGAGACCCTCGTTGCCTTCGCGCCGACCCCGGCCTCGTTAATATGCACCGCACTATTTTTCTGCGATTGGCAAAAAGCCGTTGCAGCGCGGGACATAGCGGGCTGACGGCGGGTCACGCGGATGCGGACGGCCCTCACCAAACCGGGCCGCATTCAGGGCCAAAACCAACCAGCATTCCTCGCAGAGACGCGTTGGAGAGAATGGCCACCGCTCCGGTGGAATTTCAGCCGCGTAAGTCCAGCTTCGGCAGATTTCCGGGCTGTGCAAGCGGTG
>JAYUBY010000243.1:0-4036 GCA_043740635.1 Alphaproteobacteria bacterium | reverse complement strand
GCGCCGTCCTTCCCGGCCGCGTCCATGGCCTGAAAGATCACCAGGATGGCGTGTCGGTTCGACGCATAAAGAAGCTGCTGCTGGTCGCTGAGCAGATCGACGTGGCTCGCGAGGTGCTTCTTGTAGTTCGCCTTCGACTTGTAGACGGGATCGATTTTGGTCGGCCATTTCGTCAGGTCGACGTCTTCATCATCGGCGACCCGGAATAGCTTGGTGTGGATTTTCATGGACGCGCTCCAGAGGATTGCCGCTGCGACCCGCCGAGCGCCTCAAACCCTGAGATGACGTCGAACAGTTCTTCGTCGATGCCGCTCTGACGCAGCTGGTTGGAGGTGGCTTGGAGCTGTTCCAGCAGGTCGTTGATGTTCTTGTCGGCCCGCTGCATCGCCGCGAGGCGGCTGGCGTTTTCGCTGGCAAGGGATTCGGCGCAGGCGCGGAACAGCGAGATGAAGAGGTACTCGCGGATGAGCGCGTGCAGGGTCGCATCTCGGCCGCCCACCACTTCGGCGAAGCTCGAGGTTGGCCAAGGGGCGTCGGCAAGGCGCTGACTCCATTGACGATCGAGCGGCAGCAGCCGCTGGCCGACCGACGCGTAGAGCGCTCCAGACTGCGGACGGTTATGGAACACCCAAAGGTTCGCGCTCCCAGTCGCTGCCCGTTGTGTTTCGCTGGCAACCTGAATTCGCCCGACCAAGGACGTGATGGCCTGGATCGAGTTTGGCACGATGAAGAGGCCGAGTAGTTCCACGCCCGCGTCCGCGAGGCGCGCATGGACTCGCTCGCCAACGGCCCAAACCTGGGGCAGGCCGGGCAGGTCCGCGAGCGCCTTGATCGCATAGTCGACCACCAGATCGTTGAATTGCCCAACCAGTCCCTGATCAGATCCGAACACGATGGCGTTGGTCGCTTCCGGGCGCCCAAACGGCCCGGGTTTCATGATCGGCCCCTCCAGCTCGCCCGCCCTCAAGCAAGCGCCTAGTCCCAGCTCAACGGTGCGGTAGTAGTCGGCCAGCGCGAGCACGGACTTTTCGTATTGCCCGACGCTCGAGGCCGCCAGGGCCTTCATGGTGCGGACCACGGACTGGAGCTCGCCGGCGCTGCCGATCTTTCGGCGCAGGCTTTCGGCGGTGTCGCTCATGCATTCGCCTCGCTCTTCGCAGAGCCGGAACCCGCCTCGCCTGCACCCGCGGCCTCACCGGGTTTGGTCTTGGTCTCCACCTTGGGATGGAACGGATCGAGGGCTTGGCGGGCGATCTCGACGATCGTCTTGCGGTCCTCGTCGCTCAGTTTGCCGGCGCTCTCGAAGCGGGCGCGCACCTCGGCCGGGATTTGCTCTGCCGCGACCTGGACGGCCTGTTCGGCCGCCGTCATCCGCTCCAGCGGCACCGGGTCGAACAGGTCCGCGGTCAGCGCCAACAGGACGGTGATCTGTGCGGCCTCCGCCACCGGGGCGGCTTCGCCCTGCTTAAGGCAGGCGCGGATACGTCGCCCGTGTTCGATCGTCTTGCGGGTGTCGTCATCCAGCCGGGCGCCGAACCGGGCGAAGGTCTCGAGCTCCTCGAATTGGGCGTAGGCGAGCTTCAGATCGCCTGCCACGGCGCGATATGCGGCGTGCTGGGCCTTGCCGCCGACCCGCGACACCGACTTGCCCACATCGACCGCAGGCAGGACGCCCAGCTCGAACAAGGAGGGCGATAGATAGATCTGGCCGTCGGTGATCGAGATCAAGTTGGTCGGGATGTAGGCGGAGATATTCTGCGCCTCGGTTTCGATGACCGGCAGGGCTGTAAGCGAGCCACCGCCAAGGTCTTCGCGCAGGTGGGTAGCGCGTTCCAGAAGCCGCGCGTGGATGTAGAAGATATCGCCGGGAAAGGCTTCGCGGCCGGGCGGACGCCGCAGCAGCAGCGACAGCTCGCGATAGGCGCGCGCGTGGTGCGTCAGGTCGTCATAGACGATCAGCACGTCGCGCCCCTGCTCCATGAAGTGCTCGGCGATGGTCGTGGCGGCATAGGGCGCGATGTAGGCCAGACCCGGTGGATCGTTGCCTTCGGTCACCACCACCACGGTGTGGGCCAGGACGCCGTTTTCCCGCAGGGTCGCCACGGCCTTGGCGACGGCGGACGCACGCTGTCCGATGGCGCAATAGACACAGAGCACGTTCTGATCGCGCTGATTTAGAATGGTGTCGATGGCGATCGACGTCTTGCCCGTCTGGCGGTCGCCCAGGATCAGTTCGCGTTGACCGCGGCCCACGGGGATCAGCGCATCGATGACCTTCAAGCCGGTCTGCAGGGGCGTCGTGACGGGCGCGCGATCCATGATCGGCGGCGCCGGGTGTTCGATCGGACGGCGCGCGTGGGCGACGACCTCGCCTTTGCCGTCGACGGGCCGGCCTAGCGGATCGATGACGCGCCCCAGCAGGCCGTCGCCGACGGCCACATCCATGAGCCGGCCGGTGCGTTCGACTTCATCGCCGGCGTTGATATGTGAGTAGTCGCCGAGCAGCACGACGCCGATCTCGTGCTCATCGACGTTGAAGGCGATGCCGAGCAGGTCGCCGGGAAACTTGACCAGCTCCTCGAAGCCCACGGACGGAAGCCCGGACACCTTGGCGATGCCGGTCGCGATGCTGGTGACGACGCCGATCTCCTTGGGCGCTAACTCGGCCGTGAAGGCCTTGAGCGACTGGCTGATCGCCTCGAACGTTTCGTCGAACACCGAGCTCAAAGGTCCAGCTGCGCGCCTCATGCCCGCGCCTTGGACTTGGCGGCGTGCGGTTTGGCCCTAGCCCTGGCCTTGCCGGCAACCCTGGTCTTGGCCAGGGGCTTGGATGCGGTCTTCGGCTCAGGCCGATCCTGATCGTTCAGAATCTCTCTGACGCCGTTCTCCAGAGACACGAGATAGTCCGCGATACTCCAGGCGATCTTCTGTCCATTGGCAACGAGTTCGATGCCGCTCACCAGGCTCGGCGCGGTTTCGAAACGGATCGGGGCTTGGGTCGAGAAGGTCTCATCGAGCGCCGTCTGGATCCCGGCGCGCTGTTTGGCTGGGAGATCAAACGCGCTGCGCAGCAACGCGGGCCCTTTGCCCGACGTCAGCGCCGCGCCGAACGCCGTTTTCGCCTTGCCCGCCATGCCGCGCAGCCGGCGCGTGAACACGTCAGCAATCCGCTTGTCCAGATCCGCGTCGGCAAGATCGGTCAGCGTCTTCTTGGCTATGGCGAAGACTTCCTGCTGTGTCCGGCGACGCACGGCTTGATTGAGGGCGTGGGCGTCGCTCCTCAAAGCCTCCTTTCGTTTGGCGCTGAGCGCGTCGGCCGCCTTGCGGGCGTCGTCGAGCAGTTTGCGGCCTTCGGCGGCCGCCTCGTCTGTCGCCCGGGTCAACAGCGCTGCGCGCTGCTTGTCGAAGGCCTCATTCTTCTGCTGGAACGCGTCGCGTTCGCTCTGCGCTCTCGCCTCCTTCGCGTCGGCGTCCGCGAGTTTGGCGGCGATCAGCTTTTCCCGCGCGTCGAGGGCGTTCAGGATCGGCCGGTAGAGAAAGCGTTTCAACAACCACACCAGGATGATGAAGTTGAGAGCCTGCGCACCGACGGTGAACCAGTCGATGAGCATGACTACTTTCCTGCGGTCTGGGCGATGACGTGGCTCCAGAATGGATTGGCGAACAGCAGGATCATCGAGACCACGAAGCAATAGATCGCGATGGACTCGATCATCGCCAGGCCGACGAACAGGGTGCGCGTGATGGTCGAGGCGGCGTCCGGTTGCTGGGCCAGCGACGTCAGGGCGGTGGCGACCGCGCGCCCCTCGCCTAGGGCGGGCCCGATGCTGCCGAGGGCGATTGTCAGACCGGCGGTGACGATCGAAGCGATAGCGATGAGGGTCATACTGTCCATGGCATCATGTCCTGTTGTGAGTTTTCATGCGGTCGACCCTGGCGTGGGGGCGGGCTTGGCCTTGCGACCGCGCGTCGCGGCGGCGATGTAGACCCCGGCCAGGATGCTGAAGATGTAGGCCTGCACCATGCCGGTGAGCAG
>JAYUBY010000242.1:0-3953 GCA_043740635.1 Alphaproteobacteria bacterium | reverse complement strand
CTGACAAAACCGTGGTGTCTAAATCTTGGGGACGGGCTATCGTCGGAAAGCATTTCGAGGTCGTCGTCTTGATTGATAATAGCGCGCACGCTCAAGCCGCGCCTGACCGCGTTCCTTTGGCCAACGACTATCGTGGTCCTGACCAAAATCGGCGCAAGCCTCGGCGTAAACTAAAGCGCCTTAACGAGAATAGCGCCGTGGTCGCTCCCGCTGGGAGAGGACTGAGGGTGAGAGTCGGTCTTTGCGCACGTGACAAGGCATCGTTGGCGATTGCCGCCGCCGCTTGGCTCAATAGCAACGATTAGGAGGACGGCGTAGAGACGATTAGCGTTATGCGATGTGGGCCATGGCCGATCGGGACCTGGACGGTAACCGATGCGGCTACGGGCGCGACCGTAGAGTTTCGCTTGCGCAGAGGCGCGCTTCGCTATGCTCGAAGCCTGCAAGCTGATCGCAATGCAGTGATACTGCTCAACGGGCAAATCTTAGGCGCACGGCGTTGACGTGACTCGCCTCTTCGCAGGCAAAGCTTTCGGTCTTGGGTTTTGAACCAACCAGAGCACTAACCGCCTGCAGCAACCCCGGCGCTGTAATAGGTTTCGCGAGGTGCAGATCGGCGCCGGCGGCGAGTGAGGCCTCGACGTGCTCTGGCATGCTGTTAGCGGATAGGACGGCGATCGGGGTCCGAGGCCAGCCACGCTCCTGCTCGTGGCTCCGGATAAGGCGTATCGACGCCAAGCCATCCATGACGGGCATCATCAGATCCATCAAGATGATGTCGAAGTTGGTCCGGCGCGCCGCATCAAATGCGGCTGCTCCGTCCTCGGCTTGGGTTACCGTCGCGCCGACGGACAAGAGGATCAATTCGGCGACGCGCCGGTTCGTCGGGTTATCGTCTACGACAAGCACGGCCAAAGCCGCGTCGGTTTGAGACACCTCCTCCCGATCTGGATTCTCGACAACCTCGGCAACTGGAAGCGGCAGTTCGACCCAGAATGTCGCACCCTGACCGGTGCACCCGATGCACCCGATTTCGCCGCCCATGGCCTCTACAAGATTGCGGCAGATGGAAAGGCCCAAGCCTGAGCCCCCATATCGCCGGGTTACTGATCCATCGGCCTGGTAGAACGGGTCGAACAGGCGCGCATGTTGCTCTTGTTCAAAGCCGATCCCGGAATCGGCAACCTCGAAGCGGTACCGACCCGGGGACGACGTGACGGTGAGCCGCACGTAACCCCTCTCGGTGAACTTCACCGCGTTTGAGAGCAGGTTGCCCAGAACCTGCTTCAGGCGCATCGGGTCGCCGATGACCCTTTGCCCCGGCGTGATGTCGATTACGGCCTGAAAATTGAGGCCCTTTTCCTCGGCCTTTAAGCGGGAGAGGTCAGCTATCGCCAACACCTGCTCCGCCAGGCCGAACTGTTCTTCGGAAATTGTAAAATGCCCAGATTCAATACGAGCAAGGTCGAGCACATCGCCAAGAATTCGCTGCAGCTGTTCCGAAGATGAGCGGATGATTCCGGTAAGTTCTTCTTGGCGTGCTGAGAGGGGCGTGGACGCCAGTAGACCTACGACGCCAACAACCCCGTTCAAAGGGGTGCGAATTTCGTGGCTCATGTTGGCGAGGAAAGCGCTCTTCGCGACATTCGCCGCTTCGGCTTCAGCCTTGGCCGCCATCAGCGAGGCCGCGTAAGCCTTACGCTCGGAGATATCCCGGATGGACGAGGTGATGAGCGGGCCCTTTTGACTGCGCGATACCGACATCGCGAGCTCGAGCTCAATCGACGAACCATCTTTGCGGATGGCCGGAACTTCGATGCGGCGACCCAGCCTCCCTTCTTTGGTGCTTCGCCATCTCGCCATGCCAGCGTCGTGAGCGGCATGGAACTCGGGCGGGACAAATATCGTCACCGGCCGGCCGACAGATTCAGCCTCTGAGAAACCCAACAGGCGCTCCGCTCCGGCGCCCCATTTGGTGATGACGCCATGGTCGTCGCATTCGATCACGGCGTCAGCCGTGATCTCCAGCGCTTTGCGTGTCGCCTCATTGCGGTGCCCACTATCCAAACGGTCGGCAAGCAGGTGAGCCAGGCTCGCGAGCGTCTCGACCAGGAGGGGATCGCAGTTGCGCGGCAATGTGTCGATGACGCAGAGCGTCCCGATTGGGCTACCCGCGACGACTAGCGGGGCACCGGCATAGAAGCGAACGTCCGGATGGCCAACGACGAGAGGGTTGTCAGCGAAACGACCGTCGACCCGAGCGTCATCTACCCAGAACACCTCCGATGGGCTGTTGATTGCGTGGGCGCAGAAAGAGACACGGCGGGGGGTTTCCGTCACCGCTAAACCCACCCGCGCCGCGAACCACTGCCGATGCTCATCGACGAGCGAGACGAGGGCGATAGGAGCGCCTGAAATCGCCGCCGCCAGCCGCGCGAATTCGTCGAGGATGGGATCAGGCGATTGGTCTAGGAGCTCTAGCGAGCGTAGCACATCAAGCCGCTCGGTCTCATTGTCCGGCGTCGGAGGCTCAACCATTACACAATTTACCCAGTACGATTACTGCGCGTCGCTCAGCTACTATCGCTCAAGAGTATTAAAATTCGGCAGCGACGATTGAGACGTATAGCCGCGCGGGTCTATCCAGCGGCCAGGCTGACGTGGGTGAACTTTGGGCTGATGGGGTGGATGGCCCCTGTTGCCGGCGTCGATGCGCCATACGGTGGCTGTCGTCAGAACAACCTCATGCAGGGACCATCCTGCCATGCAGTTTACTACCGTCGGTATCGATCTCGCCAAGTCTGTCTTTCAGCTCCGTTGCCTTGACGCCGCCCCCGCGACTGCTCGACCCAAAGCAGCGCGCACAAAAGCTCAACCAGCCGCGACCGCTCACAGTTTTGTCTTATTGCAGTGCAACATGGGGCGGCGCAATGGACACCGTGCTGGAGAGCTAGAATGCGCCTGCCCCTCATCGCCCCCTCCGACCTTAGCCAAGAGCAGAGGGCGCTCTACGATGAGATGCGCAAGGGTATCGCGGGCCATTTCAATGCTTTCAGGGTGGAGCGGGAGGACGGCGCTCTCATGGGCCCTTGGAACCCTTGGCTGCATGAACCGGGGATCGGCCGCGCAATATGGGACCTGACACTAGCCCTGACCGCGAATGCCGTGCTCCCTGACAACGTCCGCCAGGTCGCGATCCTCGTCGTCGGCGCGCGTTACGACGCGGCCTACGAAATCTATGCCCATATCGCCGTCGCCGAGCGCGAAGGCATGCCGATCGCGCGACTCGCCACGCTCGTTGCGGAGCTGAAGCCCGCCGATCTGACGTCGGACGAGAGCGTCGCCTTCGACATCGCCTACGCCCTCAGTCGTGGGGGAACTTTGCCAGAACCTCTCTATCGCCTGGGCCTGACGACGTTTGGCCAGCACGGCGTGAACGAGTTGATCTATCTCGTGGGGCTGTACGCGTTGGTGTCGATGACCCTCAATGGATTCAACGTCCCGGTCCCTGAGCGTGAATAGGGTCTCAATATCTCCGAAAGGGAGAGGCGCGACCGCGCGTCCCGAGCCGGCCAAGCCTAGCGGCACGGCGTTCGAATCGGTGGCGCTTCTGCTTCAAGGTGGCGGTGCCCTGGGAGCCTACCAAGCCGGCGTCTACGAGGCCCTGCATGCGGCTGGAATCGAGCCCACCTGGCTCGCCGGGATCTCGATTGGCGCCATCAACAGCGCCATCATAGCTGGTAATTCACCGGAGTTGCGGGTCGAGAAGCTCCGCGCGTTCTGGGAGCTTGCGAGCGAACCTTCTGATTTCGGGTGGTCCGAGATATGGACGGGCATGATGAGCGGCGACGTCCTACGCCGCTGGATCAACCAGATGTCGGCCGCCGAGATCATGCTGAATGGTGTGCCCGGGTTCTTCACGACGCGCACGCCGCCGCCCTATTTGGCGCCGC
>JAYUBY010000241.1:0-4210 GCA_043740635.1 Alphaproteobacteria bacterium | reverse complement strand
GATGCCCTGTCGCAGAACCGCGAACACCGCGGCTGGCGCCTGATCAAAAACGTGCTGCGTTACTGTCTCACCCGCGACGGCTTGATGTCGGCGGCCACCTACGAGGCGGGAGCTTGGTTCAAGACTCTCCCCGGCCTCAACCGACCGGACGGTCAGTTCCTCCTGGCGCCATTCAGCTTCGACATGACCAAGCCGACCATGGATGTCGAACCGCGCGGCGGCTTCCATTTCTGCGCCTATATCCTGAGACCCGAGTCGACCGGCTCCGTCATGATCAGATCGACGGATCCGTCGGTTCTGCCGACTATCCGCCCAAATTACCACGCCACCGAGGGCGATCGGCGAAAGATGGTGGATGTGGTGCGCTTCGCCAGGCGTTATGTCGCCCAGGAACCCTTGGCCGGCATAGTCAAGGCGGAAACGCGACCGGGCCCTGAATACCAAACCGACGAGGAGATCATCACCGCCTACGACAGGATGGGCAATGGCGCCTATCATGCTTCGGGAACCTGTCGGATGGGATCCGATGCGGAGTCGGTGGTCGATCCGCGTCTTCGGGTGAGGGGCGTGGAGGGTCTGCGGGTGGTCGACGCTTCGATATTTCCGTTCATCCTGGCGGGCAATACGGCGGCGCCGGTAATGGCGACGGCCTGGCGCGCCGCGGATCTGATCCTGGAGGGGCGCTAGTGCGCGCCGCCTGCAATCTTGTCTCCGGCGAGTCTTGCGGGCGTTTGTTCGGCATGTTAATCTACGAATGTTAGTTTAGGCAGGAGAACGATCATGGGACTGATGATGGAAGTCGTTGAGCGCCGTCCTTCGGACTCGCAACTGGCGGTCGCTCGCAGTTTGCCCGACAACTCCAAACCCGTCTGGGTAAAGGGCCAATGGGCGCTGAGCGCCAGCGACTATCTGTCCGAGGAACGCTTCGAGCATGAAAAGCGCAAGATGTTCCGGCAATTGCCCGTTCCCATCGGCCCTTCGGCCCTCCTGCCTCAGCCCGGCTCATTCGTTTGTTCGGACGGCTATGGTGTGCAGGTGCTACTCACGCGCGACCGCGAGGGCGTCGCCCACGCCTTCCTGAACGCCTGCCGCCACCGGGGAACACGACTCACGACCAGTCAGGAGGTCACCAAGGGCCGGCTCGTCGTCTGCCCGTATCACGCCTGGAGCTATGATCTGACCGGCAAGCTGGTAGGCGTACCTCGCGAAGAGTCATTCGAAGCCGTCGACCGCCAGTCCATGGGTCTTGTTCGCCTGCCGTGCCGGGAGGATGCCGGCCTGATCTGGGTCACGCTCGATCATACGCAGCAAGGCGACTATTCACACCTCACGCCCGAACTGATGACCGATCTGGCGGCCATCGGCTTGGCCGACATGCATTTTTTCGCACGGGGCGTGCATGAGGTCGACGCGAACTGGAAGCTCGCGATGGACACCTTTCTCGAGGGATATCACGTCATCCGCCTGCATTCGCAGAGCCTGGGCGATCTGTTCGAGGACACGGCCGTGGCCGTCGACAGAATCGGCCTGCACATGCGCCAGGTTTCGGGCCGGCTCAACTTCAACCAGGCGATGGTCGACGATACCCAGAACTCCTTTAAGAAACTTCGCAAAATCATTACCTATGTATACAATATATTTCCAAACACCGTCGTGATCTGTAGCCCGGACTACGTCAACATCCTTGTCATGATGCCGCAAGGACCTCGGCGAACGCGAATCGAGAACTTCATGTTGACGAATGAAGAGCCCACCACAGAGAAACTGCGCTCGAAATGGGAACGGTCTCTCGCCTTGACGGACCGCAAGGCCTTCGTCGAGGACTTCTGGGCGGCGGCGCTCAATCAGCAGGGTCTCGAGACGGGCGGCACGCCGGAACTGACGCTCGGCGGCATGGAACGGGCCATGCATCTTTTCCACGACTCCATCAACGGTTTCCTGAAACCCTGAGCCGGCGACGCAATTTGCTTAGCAGACCCAGTCCTTCCGCCGGATACCGGGCGGATACTCGGAGATAGACCTCGATTATGGCGAACATTCCATACCCGTCGCCTGAATCGCTCTCGGCGGAAACCTCGGATGTCCTGGTCAAGCTGGGTTCTCTGAACGTCACGCGTATGATGGCCCACTCCACTCCGGTGCTGGACGGTTATTCACGCTTCGGCCTCAAGTTGCTGCGCAAGGGGCGCTTGGATCCGGTAATCCGCGAACTGGTGATCCTGCGGGTCGGGGTCCTATGCCAATGCCCCTATGAGTGGCATCAACACGAAGGCCTAGCCCGGGCAATGGGGGCGAAAGAAGCGGCCATAGAGGCGGTCAGAGCCGGCGGCACGGAGGCCATGAGCGAGGTCGAGCAACGAGCGGTCGCGTTCGCTGATGACATCTGCGGCGATGGCGTGGTCTCCAGAGACACGCTTACGCGCGCCCAGGTTCACTTCTCACCGGAAGAGCTTGTCGAGCTCACCCTGGTCTGCGGTTATTATCTGATGACCGCCGCATTCCTCAAAACCTTCGACATCGAGATCGAAGACACGCCGCCTCTAGGGGCCACGATCGCGGCGCAGATGCTTAGGGCCGGCCGACAACCGGCGGCCCAATTATCCCCGACCGACCCGCGCGACAAGTCGGCTCTGGATGTTTGAAAAAGAGAAATCATGCGAGACGGACAGCGATTTTTCATCAACGGCGTGTGGGTGGCCCCCGTCGAGCCGCGACTCCAACCCGTTCTCAACCCGGCTGACGAGACCGTCATCGGCAATGTCTCGCTGGGTAGCGCCGCCGACGTCGACGCCGCCGTTCGCGCGGCCCGCGCCGCGTTTTCCGCCTGGTCGGCGACCTCGCGAGAAGAGCGATTGGAATTTCTTTCCCGCGCCGTAACCGAATTCAAGAAGCGTCATGCCGAGCTAGGCGTCGCTATTAGCGAGGAGATGGGCGCCCCAGCGGCCTTCGCCCACCGTGTCCACGCCGGTGTCGGCATGGTCCACCTCAAAATGGCCGCCAACGTGCTTAAGGATTACGTCTTCGAACACCAGCGCGGCTCCACCCGCATCGTTCACGAACCCATTGGGGTGTGTGCGCTGATTACCCCCTGGAATTTCCCGATCAATCAGATCGCCTGCAAGGTTGCGCCCGCCCTGGCGGCGGGCTGCACCATGGTGCTGAAGCCGTCCGAACTGGCCCCGTTCTCAGCCATCATTTGGACCGAGATCCTGGAAGCCGCTGGCGTGCCCCCTGGTGTGTTCAATCTCGTGAATGGCGAGGGCGCCACGGTCGGCAGGGCACTGGCCGCCCATCCGGATGTCGATATGATCTCCTTTACTGGCTCCACCCAGGCGGGAATCGATGTCGCACGCTCGGCGGCCCCCACCGTGAAGCGCGTCGCGCAGGAATTGGGCGGGAAGTCACCTCACATCATCTTGGACGATCAGGCGTTCGAAAAAGGCGTCACCGAGGGCGTCAAGGCGGTTATGCTCAACAGCGGCCAGTCCTGCAACGCGCCCACTCGCCTGCTGGTGCCGCGCGGTCGCATGGAGGAAGCGGCCCGGGTCGCCAAGGCGACGGCCGAGTCGCTCGTCGTCGGCAATCCCGCGGGCGAGGTCAATCTTGGCCCGGTGGCCTCACGGGCGCAGTGGGAAAAGGTCCAAATGCTGATTCGGTCTGGCATCGCGGAGGGCGCGACGCTGGTGACCGGAGGGGCCGGTCTGCCGGATCACTTGGAGAGGGGTTACTACGTCAAGCCGACCGTGTTCGCCGATGTCGACAACGGCATGACCATCGCGCGCGAAGAGATACTACGCGCAGCAACAATACGACACCGTCTACACCCAGTGCATGTACTCGTACGGCAATACGGTGCTGAGCCCGCCCCCGAGCTACGCGTCGCCTTACCCGTATTCCGCCCCTTATCCGTACGGCTACGGTTACGCGCCAGGTGTCGTGATCGGCGGCTACTACGGTCCGCGCTGGCGCCGCTGGTAATGGTGGTCGGTTACGAAATGAGCTTCGCCAGGGCCGCCGCCATCTGATCGGCGGTCATGTCCGCCCTGATGGGCGCGATAAACCGCCCGTTCGGCCCCATGAGATACAGCACCGAACTGTGGTCCATCGTGTAGTCATCAGGCCCCGGTCCGGTGCGGTGTTCGGCGTAGTAGACCCGGTATTCGCGTGCGACCGTGGCGATCTGCGCCGCCGAACCGGTCAGCCCCTGCAC
>JAYUBY010000240.1:0-4989 GCA_043740635.1 Alphaproteobacteria bacterium | reverse complement strand
CCTCAGGCCAGACCCGCGCTCCGCCTACCGCGGAAGCGGTTTAGTTCAATCACTGTTCGGGCTTCAGGCGAATCCCTGAGTCACCCTCAGGGGCGATTGCTATAAAGCGCGCGCGCGAGATCATCGCCCAGGTCGGCCAGGCCACACGGGTCTGGCGCGATGTCGTCGCTGAGATCGGCCCGCGGCCCGCTGAGATCCGTCGCATGCAAAGCGCCTTCGAACATGAGGATCTGACACGGGCATTGGCGCTCTGAATTGGTCCGGCTAGAACCTGTCCCATGTCCTTCGCCGCTTTTCCAATCAGCCGACGTCAATCACTCCGGAATAGGCCACCAAATAGCCGGCGGCGTGCTGACGGGTTTCAAGGCAGATGGATGATTCTGAGGCGCATAGTTTTGGGCGCGATACTGGGCGCCACCCTCATTGGAACGGATGCGATGGCCGTCGAAGAACCAGCCTTTACGGCCCTCTTCCATGAGGGCGCTTTCGAAGTGCGTGAATATCCGGCCCTGGTGGTTGCCGAGGTGACCGTCACCGGCGATCAAAAGGAAGCTGCCAGCAAAGGATTTCGTCTGCTGGCCGGCTATATTTTCGGCGGCAACAAACGCCGCCAAAGCATCGCGATGACGGCGCCGGTGGCCCAGGCGCCGACGAGCGAGAAGATCGCCATGACCGCGCCCGTCACCCAGACGCAGAGCGCCGGCGAATGGGTCGTGCGGTTCACGATGCCGAGCGCCTATTCAATGGACACGCTGCCAGAGCCAAACGATCCCAAGGTGCATCTCCGCGTGCTCCCGCCGGCCCGCTTTGCGGTCCTGCAGTTCTCCGGCCTGGCCCGGAAGGACGACGTCGCCGTTAAAACCGCCGAGCTCGAGAAACTCGCTGGAACACACCACCTGCGCGCCATTGGCCCCGCGTCGCTGGCTCAATACGATCCCCCGTGGACCCTCTGGTTCATGCGGCGCAATGAAGTGATGATCCCTGTGGCGCCCTGATTGCGCCGAAGCCGCTCCAGCGACAGCAGCGGCGCGGGCTCAAGGATTGCAGCTCTCGCAGCTGCCAGGATCCGCGGTCGTGGCACACGTCGCGGGGCGCTCTTGTCGATAGTCGCAGGCCTGGTAGGTCGACACCTCCGAGCGGATCGCATGCGTCGGCTCCCCGCACCATTCACAGGGCAGTCCCGGAATGCGTTCGGTGACATCGAATCCGGGATGGGCGCAGGCGGGGCATTGACTACGAAACCGGCGAACCAGGTCGCTCGCCGCGCGCTCGATCGCCCGCATCCGGGTAGGATTGCGATGGGCGCGCATATCCGCCTCGATGAAGGCCGCGCCGCATTTGGCGACGACCTGGCCGACAGCTTCTTCCAGACAGGCGTGGTCAACGACGTCCTTGAACAGGGCGAAACCAGGCGCAGGTCTCTCGTCAACCCAGCCCATGACGATCAATCCATGCCCAGGAAATTTCGATCGCTCGGCAAAAGCGATTGCAGCTTCTAGGTCCGAGACGACCGTATGGCCGTAGTTGGTCTCAGGGCTCGCGAAATGGCCCGTCAGTTCGAGGCCGCGCTCACGATCGATCAGCAGGACCAGCTCGCGGCCAAGGGCGAGGAACGGAATGTAGGGGTGTGGGCCGAAGCTGCCCTCGCTGGCGATGCCCACGCGCGCGTAGCGCGCATACTCGAACCCTGCCGCGATCTTGGCCCTGGCCGCATCGAGTTGCGTTCCGGGGCGTTCAATCTCGCGCCTGAACGTGCCGAAGCGGTCGGTGTCCAACCCCATCGCGAGCGCGACCCTGAGGCCGAGGCCCGGCTCAAGCACCGGCCCGATCACGCGTTCCTTACCGTGCATAGTGGCAAGCACGGCGACCGTGTTCTCGTAGGGGAGATCGCCCGCCACCATGATCAGAAATAGCCTTCGCGCTTTTTCTGTTCGAGCGACCCGCCATCCTCCCCGTCGCTGATCCGTCCCTGACGCTCGGAGGATGAGGCTCGCAGAGTTTCATCGACGACAGCAGCGAGCTCGGTCGCTTCAGACTCAACCGCGCCCGTTACGGGCCAACAGCCGAGCGTTCGGAATCGGACGGTCCTGGTCTGGATTTCGTCGCCGGGCTGGAACCGCATGCGGCTCTCATCATCGACTACGATGAAGGACCCCGCCCGTTGCACGACAGGCCGCGGCGCGGCGAAATAGAGCGGCGCCAGCTCAATCTTGTGGAGCAGGGCGTAGGCCCAGATATCCGTCTCGGTCCAATTGGAGAGTGGAAAGACCCGGGCCGTCTGATCCTTGCCCAGGCGGGTATTGTAGAGCCGCCACAGTTCTGGTCGTTGCTGGCGCGGCTCCCAGGCGTGGCCCGCGCCACGAACAGACACGATGCGCTCTTTGGCGCGTGACTTTTCCTCGTCGCGCCGGGCGCCGCCGAAGATGATGTCGTAGCCGCCGGCGTCGAGCGCGGTCTTGAGGGGTTCGGTCCGCATCACCAGGGTGTAGCGGTCCACGTGATCGAAGGGATTGATGTCCGCCGCACGCCCTTCTTCATTTGAATAGGCAATGAGCTTGAAGCCATGCTTGGCCGCGAAGTCGTCCCGGAACTCGATCAGCGACCTGAACTCCCACGTCGAGTCGGCATGCAGCAGCGGGAACGGCGGCTTGGAAGGATAGAAGGCCCGCAACGCGAGGTGCGCCATCACGGTCGAGTCCTTCCCCGCCGAAAACAACATGACGGGGTTGCGGGCCTCGGCGACGGCCTCGCGCAGGATGTGGATGGATTCCGATTCCAGCCAGGACAGGTGAGAGCTGCCAGGTTTCATGGCTCAGACCGCCACTTTCAGAGGGACTGACGGGTCCGCTGCGACGCTCACCGAGGTCCACTGAAGATCGCCGGCGTAGCGCCAGGCCATCCGACCGGTCTCGTCGAGGGCGAAGAGGTGTAGCCAGCGATTGTCGAACAGCGCGCGAACACCTTTATGGCGCTTGAGGATCTCGGTTATCGCCTCGCGCGGCGCTTCGATGCAAACGGACAGGCGAAGCGGTTCGTGGACGTAGCGCTCGCCATCATGGACCGATTGCCAAGGGAGACCGGCGCGCATCATGCCGCCATTGCCCTCGACGACGCCTATGCCGCCTGTGACGTTGTGCAGGAGCTTATTTCCGCCGCCGAAGACGTTCGGCGCCACGGTCGATCCGTAATATTGCAGGCTGATCCAGCTCGCGACGACCACGGGCGCGGTCAGGATCAACTCCAGAACGCTAAAGTCCCGGTCGGCTTTCCAGTTATAGTCGTGCAGGAAGGCGCGACCTTCGAGGGTCTTGCCCGCCGTGCGCCGACGGGGCGCGGCGATGAACGCCTTGCAGCCTGCCAGCGCCCATTCGGGCCGCACCTCAGCCCAATCGCGGCTGCGCCTCGTGAGGCTCCCCTCCCGAGCCGCTCTCGGCAGACGCAAAGCCCGTTCGCCCCTTGAGATGACGCCTGCCGCCTCAAGCCAAACTTTCGCCTGGCGGATATCGGACTGATTGAGGGCGGAGGGATGATCGTCCGCATAGAGCGTGATCGCATCCGTGGTCGTGTCATGCAACGCGCCGAGGAACAGGGTATCGGCATGGATCTCGATCCCTTTCGCAACCAAGCCCGCGCGCACCTCCGGGTCGTTTAGTAGGGCTGACAACAGCCGCGCATTGACCTCGCCGGAATAGCCGCCGCAGGCGCCACAATGGAGCCCGCTGGCATGGGGATTGTTGACCACGTTTGCTCCGTGTCCGGCCAGCAGCACGAGCTTCGCGAAATTGGTCGTGAGCGACATGGCTCGTAGCACCGTCTCAGCCGCCTTGGTCCTTGTTGCGAGATCGAGAGCGGGATCAAGACGGGGCGCGGGATCGTTCGGCGCGGGGGTGGCGTGGAGTCCCAGCGCATCGCTCACGAGCTTGCAGGCATAAACTGGCCCCGTCGCCTCGACGAAGGCGAAGGACGATACGGCCGCGAGCTTGAACCGCCCCCAGGCCCTCTTCGCGCGCGCCTTGAACCGCGCCGACCTATCCGCCGCGATGTCTTGGTGGCCACCCGAGCAGGTGGTCAAGCCGGGATTCAGGAGCACCGGCAACCGCAGTTCCTGCACATCGGACGCAAAACGGCGATGCGAGGCCGGCAGGCCGAAGAAACCGGCGAACCCCAGGGTCTGGATATCCGGGTTTACCGATTCCAGCGCCCGCCGGAACACCTCCGACCGGACGTCGATGCAGAAAGCGACCTGGAGCGCGGGCCTGTGTTCCCTCGGCAGTGTCCCCGGCACCGCGAGCGTTTCAGCCAACATCCGTTGCGCCGAGCGTTCCGAGGCTTCCTGCAGGATCGCGTCCACGACATTGTGGACGGTCGGCTTGATGGGTGACGCATGCGAGGCGATGACCGCCTTCCACTGGTCGCCGATCTGGTTCTCATACCGGTCGAACAGTGCCGCTTCCCAGATCAGGCGAATCGCCAGGAAGTCGGTGATGGTCGCGTCCGCGCCGCCGCCGAGTTCTGCCTGCCAAAGCCGGTATCGGGCATATTGCGCCCAGCCGCCCAGCGTCATCAGCATCTGGTGGAAATAGGTTTCCAGGGCCTCGGCTGGGATTGCGATCCGCTGCACCACGCTCGCAACTGCGTCTGGCGCAGTTTCCGGCGCCTCCGAGACACGGGCCGCAAAGCCGGCAAGGCCGACAATCTCGGGCGTCAGATCATGGGTCGCGACGGCGCGCCAGGCACCATAGGCGCCTCTACCGCGCGGCGCGGCCCAAAGCGCCTGTCCTTCGTCGAAGTGTCCAGCCGCCCAGGCGCCGAAGCGCTCAGAAATCAGCCCCGGCCAGTCGATCCCTGAGGCCTCCGCGGCGAGGTCGGCGATGGTCGGCGCCGCACCTATCGCGGGCCGAGAGCCCCGCGCGGCAGAGGTCAGAGCCACGAGGTTTTCTGGACGAAGTCCAACCGGCTCGCTTGCCAAGGCGTCCGACAGATCAGCGT
>JAYUBY010000239.1:0-4341 GCA_043740635.1 Alphaproteobacteria bacterium | reverse complement strand
CGCGCATCGCCAAGCCACTGAGCGCCAGAGCCGCCAGCATCAAGAAGCCGATACCGCCGCCGAAATAGCCGCCGTAAATTGCGATGAGGAACTGGATGGCCCCGGCCAGCCACGGGCCAAACCGGCTTGCAGGGGCGCCGGCGTCAGGCTTCTTCCCGAAGCTCCCCCAAGCGAACGCCGCTGTGGCGAACAGCACCAGCCAAGGCACCAACCGGGCGAAGAAACTGGAGGGCGTCGCCAACAGAAGCATCGCGCCCAACGCGCCGCCCACCAGGCTGATCGCCACGAGCACCCGTAGCGACAGACCCTCGGTTCCGCTCGCCTGTTTGCGTCCCACCCAGCCGCCGGTCACCTGTCCGGGGAACAGGGCCACAGTCGAGGTGATGTTGGCGGCCCGCGCATCCATGCCGGTCAACATCAGCGCCGGCAGGGTCAGAAACGACCCGCCGCCGGCCAGCTGGTTCTGCACGCCAGCCCACAACGCAGCGACGAACAGCAGGATCAGGCGGAGCGTCGGGTCGGCGAGTGCGAAACTTGGTATGCCTACCCCCTGCCGCTAACGCTTCGCGCGAAGCGCAACGTCGAGCGCCCGGCGGCCCCAGCAGCAGGCCTCCTCGGGGTCGTCAGTCGCGGCCTCGGGTAAGGACCAGTAGGACATTTCTTGCTCGACTCCAGCCTTCGGGCCCTTGCCCGCAATGAAGACCCACGGCCGGGAGCCGAGTTCGGCCAGCTCGTGTTTCAGGGGCGCATCCGTCTTCAGATAGATCGCTCCGTCATCGATCAAGCCGAACATCACCCCATCAAGGAACAGCCCCGCGCCGCCAAACATCCGTCGCGCCACGACACGGCCCATTCCTGCGAACAGATCTTGGGCGAAGGCCATCACGGTTGAAGGCTCGGTCATGGCGCAGAGTCTGCTCGCACTCGGTGTGGCCTGTCCACGCCTTGAGCTGGTCAGTCTTCCCAATTGGCGAACTTGGCTCAGCCACGCTCACCCTATTTGACGGGGCTGCCATCCCTCCTGGCTTTTGCCTCGGCGGCGCGCTTGGCTACGTTAGCCGTGGGGTCAGTGATCTGCCCGTTTGGCCCGCGTATCTGGCCTGGCTTCAGGTTGGCCGGACAGGGGCCGATGTCGACTGAATGGATGTCAGTCGAAACGATCCGCGGCTCGTCCGACGGCGAGCTCTCCTGAACGAATTCAATGTGCTGGCGCATGTCCTTCGCCGTGCCCTCGACCACCATGTGCATGGTCCTCGCGGCGCCCGCCTGTCTGTTGCAGGTTCTCTCGTAGTAGAATGACCCGTCGGCATGGGTCTTATGAATCAGCGTGCAGCCGGTCGCCGAAGTCGGCGTGGCGCGAGGCCGCTGAGCCGCGTCCTTCATCAGATTCCCCATGAACTCGGCCCCCACGCATATGTCGTTGCTGTTGGGCCCACCTCCCCAGCTCCTGGTCATCGTCGTCCGATAGAGGCGCGGCGTAGGAAACAACTTGGCGAATGTCGCTTCTGCTTCCGCTGTTTTTTCCGGCGGCTGAGTGTTCGCGGGCGCGGGAACGGGCGCTGCCGCCGTAACGGCAAGGGCGGCGGCTACCACCGCCAGACCGCCAACTATTCCGCTTGTGCTTCGCATCAAGGCTCCCTCGGCGATCAACCCAGTTGGGGCCCCAGCGCCAGCGGTCGTCAAGGCGTGGAGCGGGTTGTCCACACACGGATTTATTTCGACTCGCCAAGCTTCAGATGTTCTGCCTTTGTTCGGATCATGGATCTGAAGATGCGCGTCATTCCGACGGCCGAGCAGGCCACGCTGGGCGACCACCGCCACTTCCCCGGCGCGCGCCTGCTGATCGTATGTTCGTTATGCGGTTGGTCGAAGAGTTATCGGGTCGAGCGGGTCATCGACCGCCTGCGCCAGCTGAAGTCCGGCGGCTACGCGACGGGGCTCACCCAGGTCGCACGTCGCATCGCCTGGCCCTGCCCCGGCTGCGGCCGCGTCCACTGGCGCGCCAGCTTCGCCTGGCCGGCGGGGATCGATGAGCGGGAGGTGAAGCGATTGGCGAACCTCTATCGAAATTGAGCCCCTACCAAGCCTAGGCTGCAATCTAAGTCTTCTAGGCCCTTGCCTGTTTTAGGGGGCTATCGGCATCCCCACTCGCGGACTATGCCGTGCCACGGCCACAGCCGACCAAACCCACTGCCACAAAGGAACGCCAACACGATGATTTCCGGACAGTTGAGGACTGTCACCCTCGCAACCATGGCCATCGCTAGCATCGCCTTTCAGCCGCTGGTCGCCGCGGCACAGCCCGCCGAAAAACCGCCCGCCGCTTCGCCGGTACAAAGTCCCGCGGATTTCCTGGCCACCAACGCCAGGAAGCCCGGCGTTCAGACCCTGCCCTCCGGCCTTCAGTACAAGGTCGTCCAGTCCGGACCACCTGGCCCCTCGCCGAAACCAGGCGACGTGATCAAGGTCCATTACGAGGGTGCGCTAGCGAACGGTCAGGTCTTCGACTCCTCCATCGAACGCAACAAACCGTTGGTGATGCCGCTGGCCAACCTGGTGCCGGCATGGATGGAGGCGTTGCCGCGCATGCACCCAGGCGATGAATGGATGCTCTATGTCCCGCCGGAACTCGGCTACGGCCCCGAAGGCTCCGGCCCCATCCCGCCCAATAGCGTGCTCGTCTTCCGGATCAAGTTCCTGGGCATGCTCAGCGCGGATTGACGTCTGGATAACCAGGGTTGAGCCTGCCGCCTCCGAGCGGGAGGTTCGACCCATGAGGCGCGCACTGATCATAGCCTTGGCTGGCGTTGCACTGGCCGGCGCCGTCAGAGCGGAGGACTACCACGCCCCGCGCAATGGATTCGGCCAGCCTGACCTCACCGGCAATTGGTCCAACGCCACGCTGACGCCTCAGGTGCGCTCGGCGCTATACGGGATGCGGCGCGCCCAGACCGCGCAGGAAGTGCGCCTGCTGGAAGGCGCCAACGACGCCAAAGACGCCGCCGGCCGCCAACCCCACGTCGAGACCGCCGGCGTCTCTAGCCCCACCGCCAAGCCCGACGCCGAGCCGGAGAATGTCGGCGCCTACGACCGCGCCTGGGTGGACAACGGCACCGGGGTCATGCGCGTGGCCGGCGAGCCACGTACCTCGCTGATCACCACAGGCGACGGCGAGCCGCCGCCCCAGAAGGGCCAGTCTGACCGCGTCCTCGTCCGCGGCGCCGGCTCGACGGAAGCCGGCCTGAAAGCGGTGAAGTTAGCCGCCGATGCAGACATGTTCGAAGGTCAGGGTAGCGCTGCGGCTGTCGCGCGGTTTGGCTCCTACGACAATCCCGAAAACCGCGCGCCGGGCGAGCGGTGCCTGGTCTCCTTTGGTCGCAATGGCGGCCCGCCGATGTTCCCCAACGGGTGGTACAACAACAACTACATCTTCGCTCAAAGCCCGACGGCGATCGCCATCGTTGTAGAGATGGTCCACGACGTGCGCACCATCCAGCTCAACGCCAAACACCGTGCCGACGACGTCCGCCCCTGGTTCGGCGATAGCATCGGCTGGTGGGAAGGCGACACTTTGGTCGTCGAGACCGACCACTTCCCCCAGACCCAGGCCTATTTCGGCGCCTGGAAAACCCTGAAGATCACGGAGCGCTTTCGCCGCGTGGCCAAGGATCGGCTGAGCTACAAGTTCACCGTCGAGGACCCCTCTGTCTGGGATAAGCCCTGGGGCGGCGAATACGAGTTCCATCCACTGAAGGGCCAGGTCCTCGAATACGCCTGCCACGAAGGCAACTATGCGCTTGCCGGCATCCTCTCCGGCGCGCGGGCTGAGGAACGACAGGCCGCCACCGAGAAGTCTACGACCACCGGCGGGAAATAAGCGGCGGTCCGGAAGGCCGGCGGCTGTTGCAGATAACACCGATCGATGAGCAAATCTGACTTCACGCCGCGAAACCGCGACGCGGAAGATAGCCATGAAGATCAGACAGGCCGCAAGCCTTCTCGCAAGCGCCACGTTTCTCGCAGGCTCGGCGGCGTCGCAGCCGCACCCCCACGTAGGCCCGGTCCGCGTGAAACCTAGTATCGAAGGCGACTGGCGGGTGAACTTCATCCTGCCGATGGAGGCGCCGCCCGGTACCCCCCCCAGCTGATCGTCTCCGAACAGGACGCCCAGGCCGTCGCCGCAATCGCCGGTAAGGCTCTTTCGGACGAGTTCGCCGCCACGCTCGACCCCGAGATTCCAATGCTGGTGACCCAGTCCGACGGCCTATCGATCGTTCGGGGCCAGCGGCGGACCCGCGCGCTCGTCCTACCGGCAGACGGCAAACTCCCTTATTCGGCCGC
>JAYUBY010000238.1:0-2779 GCA_043740635.1 Alphaproteobacteria bacterium | reverse complement strand
CGGGAGTGCTGGCCCAGATGAACTCTTGGGACACGCTTGCAGCCATTGACCTGCGAGCCCAGCGCAACCGCCGGCGCCAGTTTCACTGAACAGAACAAGTGGAGTGAGCGATGAGGGACATTCCCCACGTAAAATTGTCAGACCTGAAGGATGACTGGCGACTCAAGCGTGATGCACTCGGGCAGATCGCCGGAGCCTGCGAGGCGATCAACTACCCGCCGGACCTAATAACCGAGATTCTGTCGATTGCGCGCAACGCGCTCGTGCTCGACGATGACGCATCGGAACCGGATGAGCTGCGACACTGAGGGATTCGCCTGACAGCCTCACAGATCATCTAGGAGCCATATCGCTGCGGACGTTGTTCGTTCATGGCGAGGCGGACATGAAGGCGAAGTCCCCGCGTTTAGCTTCCCGCGCTACCGCCAGTGGCCCAAACCGCTGCGAACGTTGTATCGCCGACAAGCCGCTAAAGTCCGCGGTTCATAACCACCGGGCCCGCCTCACAGCTTGCGTTCATGCGAGGCCTGCGAACCGTGACGCACCTGAAGTTTCGAGGAGATTGCCATGAGAACCTTCCTACGTGGAGCCGCGCTCAGCCTGTTGCTGGTCTCCAGTGCTTCGACCATGGCTCTGGCTCAGACCGCACAGCCCGGCGCTGAGGCGATGTTCCGAACCACGACGCTCAACCTGGCGGCCGACGGCGAAATCCATGTCGCGCCAGACATCGCCACGATCAATCTGGGGGTCACCAGCATCGCCAAGTCTGCCTCCGAAGCGCTTGCCGACAATGCCACGCGGATGAGCCAGGTCATCGCAACGTTGAAGAGGTCGAGCATCGCGTCGAAGGACATCCAGACCTCAGGCCTGAACGTCAGCGCCCAATACGCCTATGAGCAAAATCAGCCGCCGCGTCTGACAGGCTACCAGGCCTCAAATCAGGTCACCGTAACCGTGCGCGAATTGAGCCGGCTCGGCCCTGCGGTGGATGCGGTTGTGAGCGCGGGCGCGAACCAGGTGAATGGGATCAGTTTTGCCCTTAGCGATCCCGCGGCTGCTGAAAACGCGGCCCGCGAGCAGGCGGTGCGTGCCCTGCAGGCCAAAGCGGACCTTTATGCCAGGGCGACCGGCTATCGGGTCTCCAGGCTCGTGTCCCTGAGTGAAGGCGCGAGCTTCGCCAGCCAGCCCCCCATGGTGATGGCGAGTTTCGCCAGGCGTGGCGCCGTGGCCGATCAAACCATCGTCTCGCCCGGCGAGCTGAAGGTGCGGATCGATGTCACCGGCCTCTACGAGCTGACGCGCTGATTTGAACTCCCGTAGCGCTCACCGCATTGACGGCGACGGCCGCCGTCGCCGCCTCGCCTGCCGCTCAACGGGCCGCTCCGAGCACGACGGCGACCGACCTTGATCCCGCCCCTGTCGCCGCTCTTGCCAGACAGGTCGATGAAGCCGAGGCGCAGCTCGACAGCATCTCTCTGCACGCTCGATCCATCGGGCTTAGCGACGCGGAGCTGAGAAGCCGCATTGCGCCGGTTGCGCCGATCCAAGCAAGACTCGCCGACGCCTTGGACAACCTCAATCCTCGCCTCAAGAGCGCCGGTGCCCGGCTAGCCCAGCTGGGCTCGCCGCCAGCGGTAGGTGAGCCGCCGAGAGATCTTGCTCTACCGCCAGTCTGTAGACACCGAGGCAAAACAAGCGCGGCTGTTGGCGACCGAAGCCGATCAGCTAAATACCTATCTCGATGATCGGCGCAGGCGGCTGTTTTTACAGCGACTGTGGGTTCACAGCCGTTCCCTGCTAGCGCCGGGCCTTTGGGTCGATTTCGTCCACGATTCACCGGCCGACCTAAGCAGGCTCAGTGACGTTCTGTATCAGGAACGAACGCTCATCGCCGAGCGCGCCGGGGCTCTCGGCGATGCAGCGATCATGACGCTGGCCGCCCTTCTAGCCGTCATGCTAGTCGCGCCCGCCCGGATGTTACTCAATCGCTGGGGGCAAAGGCGTCTGGCGAAGCAGCCCGCACCTGGGCCAACCGCGGTCGCGCTGATCGCGGTTTGGTGGGTCGTTGTCGCCGTCCTCACGCCCTTGTTCGCCGGCGCCGCAATCCAGTGTGCGTTGACGACGACCGGAGCCTCGACGCCGCTCTTTGCTCAGATCTTTTCGCTGTTATGGAAGGCGGCCATCTTTGGAGGCCTGGTCGAAGGGACGGCGCGGACCCTGCTTTCGCCCAAATGGCCGGCCTGGCGCGTGGCGCCACTCTCCGACGCTGCTGCCCACCGCCTCGCACCTTATCCGGCGCTGATTGGCGTCAGCGCAGCGCTGGCTGGATTTCTGGCCGGCATGACGAGCTTGATGGCCTCCAGCGGCGCCACGATCCAGGCCATCGGCTGCCCGACGCTCCTCCTCGAACTGGTGGTGATCGCAAGCGCGCTAAGTCAGATCGGCCGCGCCCGTGTCGCAGAAGCCGAGGCGCTCCCCGCTGCGGAGAGCATCAACGTTCAGCTGCCGTGGATCCTCGCCGCGATCGCCGCGTGGCTGGCGCTGGTGTGCGCCGGCGCCGCGATGGCGGTGGGTTACTTGGCGCTCGCCACCTTCGTGATGCGCGAGTTGGTCTGGGCCGCCACTATCCTCGCGGCGCTGTTCATACTTATGCGGGGCGTCGACGCGGCCGTCGCCTGGCTGCTGTCGCCCGCCCGTCCGCTCGGCCGTGCGATCCGCATCTCGATCGGTCTCTCAGCACTCGGGCTTGAGCAGGTCGTCGAGCTCGTCTCTGGGCTGG
>JAYUBY010000237.1:0-10178 GCA_043740635.1 Alphaproteobacteria bacterium | reverse complement strand
ACGCCTGGAACCGCCTCATCGCCGAGCCAGACCGCATCCAATCCCTCGGCGCGCGGACATGGGCTTGCTGCGGTCAGAATTAGCGGCGGTTGGTATTAGCGGTAATGGGCGGCGGCGCGCAGGCGGCGATGGTCGATGTCGAGGGCGGCCAAATCTATTCCGAGACCTGCGGTTCCGGCCCGCAGGCTATCGTCCTAATCCACGACGGAGTGATCAACTCGGCAAGCTTCGACGACATATGGCCGATCCTGTGCAAAGACTTCCGTGTCGTCCGCTACGACCGCCGCGGCTACGGCAAGTCGCCGGCGGCTAAGGCGCCCTATTCGGTTCAGGAGGACCTGGCCGCGGTCATGGCGGCAGCCAAGATGGATCACGCCAGCCTTGTAGGCTTCTCATTCGGCGGCGGCGTCGCTGTTAGCTTCGCCATCGTTCATCCCGAGCTGATCGATCGCCTGATCATCGCGGGTGCGGCGATCAATGGCTTCCAGATGTCCAAGCACTTCAACGACCGGAACACCCATATCGCGCTGCCCATGGTCATCGATAATTTCAACGCAGTCGTGGAGAACGCCCGCAAGGACCCGTGGCTGATGGCGCCCAACCACGAGGCTGCCCGGGAAAAGGCTGTGGCTTTGGTCAACGCGAGCCCGCAGGACTTGAAGCACCAGCTCGGTGATAAGATCAGACCCTGGCCCAGCGACCTTTTGCGAATGCCAGCCCTCAAGGTCTCGACCCTGATCCTCGAAGGCGAGTGGGACATCCCCGATGTCCATGCGGTCGCCGGCGCCGCACAGGCGCTGATCCCCGGTTCGGAGCGCGTGGTCGTCAATGACACCGGGCACCTGATGCAGATCGAGCATCCGCGCGAGGTCGCCGAGCTGATCGCCGATTTCGTGCGGAAGGGGCATTAAGCGTCGGCGAGTCTTAAGGCGTCAATGGCGGCGACCTGCTCCGCTTCCAGCGGCCCGGCGGTCTCGCCTGCAAGGCATTGAGCAAGCTCCACACGGTTTTTTACGCCCAAGACCACCGTGTCGATGTTGGGCATGTCGAGTGCGTAGCGGTGCGCCACGACGGCCGGATCTTCGCCCCAGCCGGCGCAGAGCGCGCGGAAGCCCGTGGCACGGTCGAAGTCTTTGCTGTCGGGGTAGTTGGCGGAAAGCGGCCGGTCGATCCTGGACGTGAGTGCGCCAGCCTGTACCGCGCGGATGCCCATGACGCCCAGGCCATGTGCCTTCGCCGTCGCGGCAATCTCACGCGGCCGCGCCGGCTCGGCGTAGCGCTTCAGGGCGCCGGGGCTGTCCATTAGATTGGCAATGGCCTGTACCGCATCGGGCCGCGACTTGTGGTCGAGGGCGGCCAGCACCGCCGCCGGCACGCCGATCCCGGTGATGCCCCACGCTCCGATCCGGCCCTGCGCCTTCAGCCGCTCCATGGCGGGGATCACTCCGTCCACATATAGCGACCAACCAGTCGAGAAGCTGTCCCTGTGAGCGTTGCCGTGCGCGTATTCGAATTCGTCGAAGTGGATGTTTGAGTGCAGAAAAAAGACGTCGATGCGTGCCAGGTGCATGGCCGAAAGGCTCGCTATCAGCGACGCTTCAAGCCGGTCGGCCACCTCTGAGGTGTCGGGCGAACCCAGCTGGCATTTGGTTGTGACTTTCACGCCAGCCGGCAATTGCCCACCGAACACCTCGCCGATGAACGCTTCGCAGTTTCGGTACATCGGGGCGGCGTCCAGCAACGTGATCCCACCGTCGATAGCCGCGATCAGTGTGGCGAACGCCTCGTCCTTGGTGTTCTCGCCCCAAATCTGGCCGATGCCGCCGCCGCCCATTGTCAGCCTACTAACCTCGCCCAATAGCCCCAGTGTTGCGGTTCTCATGACGTCGCGTCCTCTGATCTATGGGCAGTAGGGCTTGTCGACACCGTCGAGCCCGGCTTTCATAGCTGTAAGGGCGAGACGCGGGAACCGTGCCGCCGGCAAGGGGAGGCCGCCAAATGTCCGCCTATAAGGGCATCCGCATCGCCGATTTCAGCCAAGGTGTCTCTGGCCCCATGGCGTCTATGCTGCTGGGCGACTTCGAGGCCGAGGTGGTCAAAGTCGAACCTCCCGGCGGCGACCGTTTGAGGGACCATCCAGGCTATCAGGTCTTCAACCGCAATAAGCAGGTCGTGACGCTAGACCTCGATACGGCCAATGGCCTAGGGGCGGCCCGCGAGCTTATTTCCGGCGCCGACGTGGCGGTGTTCAGTGATCCGCCGGGTCGGCTGGAGGCGCTGGACCTCGATGCCGCAACCCTGACCCACGTACATCCAGGCCTGATCCATGCCTGGATGCCGCCCTATGGCGTGCGTGGCGACTGGAGTAACATTCCACCGCACCACAGCCTGCTGACCGCGCTGTCCGGAGTCGCCTTCAGGCAAGGAGCCTACACCGACCAGCCAGTGCATCTGGTTCTACCGCTGCTCTGGTACGGCCAGGGCGTTCTGGGCGCCTCGGCGATTGGAGCCGCGCTGCTCGAGCGACGGCGGAGCGGAAAGGGCCAGGCAGTAACGGTCAGTGGCCTGCATGGCCTGTCCGAGGTCTCTGGTCCGGTTCGTGTCCTGGAGGCGCCACCCCTGCCGCGCGGTCAGCCTCTAGGCGCTTCGCCCAGCTATCGGCTCTATAAATGCGGCGATGGCCAGTGGTTCTTTCTCGGGACACTTTTCGCAAACTTCTATCTGAAGGCCTTTCAGACCCTGGGCATTGAGGATCGTTGGGAAGAGCTCGCCCTCGACCCGCTCGCCGCGCGCGACACCCTGGCTGGCATATTTCGAAACCGGCCCCGCACCGAATGGCTGCAGCGCTTGCAGGACAACGGCGTGCCCTGCGCCCCGGTTGGCTCGCGTGAAGCCTGGTTCGAAAGCGAGCCGGTAGCGGAGGCCGGCCTGCGCCAGGTGTTTGAACACCCAACGCTTGGCGAGGTCGCCATCCCCGCGCCGCCCGCTCGCTTGTGCGAGACTCCAGGATCGATCCGAAGCCTCGCGCAACGCATTGTCGCGCCGCCAATATGGCCACAGTGCAAGCCCCTGGACGGGACTGGGCAGGGCGATGCTGCCTCGCCGCTGGACGGCGTCCGTGTGCTCGATCTTGGCACCGTGATTGCCGGTGCCCACGCTGGTGGGGTGCTGGCCAATCTGGGAGCCGATGTTATCAAGATCGAGCCCGTGGAAGGCGATCCGTTCCGCAGCGATGGCGGCGGCTTCATGGCCTACAATCGCGGCAAGCGCGGCTTGGGACTCGATCTCAAGCAGCCAGGCGCTAAAGAGCTCTTCTACGAGATGGTTCGCCAGGCCGATGTCGTGGTCGATAACTACCGCTTCGGCGTGCGCAAACGGCTCGGCATCGACTACGCGACGTTGAAGGCCATCAATCCGCGGATCATTTCCTGCTCGATTAACGCCTATGGCGACAAGGGTCCGCGCGCGACCCTGCCGGGGTTCGATCCTCTGCTGCAGGCGGAGGGCGGGATGCAGCAGGCCCAGGGCGGTAACGACGAGCCGATACTGCACACCATTCCGGTCAATGACGTCGCCACCTCGGCGGTCGTATCCATGGCCGTGATCGCCGCGCTCAATGCTCGCGAACAGACTGGCGCGGGCCAGGAAATCATCACGAGCTTGATGGCCCAGAGCTTGACTTTTCAGCTCGCCGAAATGGTGGCCTACGAAGGCCGGCCGCCCAATGATTTCGGCGGCCGAGATTGCCCGGGCCCGCGCGCGCTCCATCGCTTTTATGAATGTTCTGATGGCTGGTTGGGCCTGGTTTGCGAACGTCAGGATGAGGTTGAGGCGTTGGGTCGTGTGCTCAATATTGAAGTCGCAAGCGACGACCTGACGGCCGCCAATGACGGCCCTCTGGCCCAAGAGATTGGCAAGGCACTTTCAAGCCGCGTCCGCGATGAAGCCGTTCATGCGCTGCTCGCCGCCGGCGTACCAGCAGCGCCGGCACTGCGTGCCGCTGAGGCGTTCGAAAGCGCATGGCTTTGGGAAAACCACACCCTGGAGCGCTGGACCCACCCGCGCCTTGGGGACATCCTAGGCGTGCGCGCCTACGCGGATTTCTCGCGAACGCCTGCCGGCTTCCAGCACCCCACGCCAGACCTGGGCGAGCATTCCACTGCGCTGCTTGCGGAACTCGGCGTAGCGCCCGACCAGATCGCGGCCCTCCTGGCCTCCGGCGCGATCTTTGAGCAAGCCCATGTCGCGCCGCATCTGGCCAAGTCGGCAAGGGTGGGAAACGACAACGCCGCGCTTTCGGTGTCGTAGGGCCGCACTCGCGTAGGCGCGCGAGGCGTCCTATACCGGCCGCATGATCGGTAAACTCAACCACGTGGGCGTCGCCACGCCCTCTATCGAAGTCTCGGTGAAAATGTACCGCGAGATGCTGGGCGCTACCGATATTGGCGACAAGTTCGCGATGCCGGAGCAGGGCGTCTGGGTTTGCTTCGTGAACTTACCCAACAGCCAGATCGAGTTGATCGAACCGTATGGCGAGGCATCCCCGATAACCGCCTTCCTGGAGAAGAACCCCAAGGGCGGCCAACACCACGTCTGCTTCGAGGTGCCAGACATTTTCGTCGCCCGTGACGACATGCGAGCCAAGGGTGCGACCGTTCTCGGAACGGGTGAGCCTCGCATCGGCGCCCACGGCGTGCCCGTGATTTTCGTCCACCCCAAGGACATGGGCGGCGTCCTCGTCGAACTCATGGAAACGCCAAAGGACCAACACTGATGGGCGGCCCGATCACCCTGATCGCCATCTACCTGACCATCTGGTGGACAGTACTGTTCGCGGTCCTGCCGCTGGGGATCACAACCCGCGCCGAAGCTGGCTTGCCCAACGATGGCTCTGACCCCGGCGCGCCGGTGGACCCCAAGCTGAAAAAAAAGTTCATTACGACCACATGGATCTCGACGGTGCTCTTCGCGATCCTGTGGCTGGTTATCCACTTCAAGCTGATCGACCTGTCGCGGCTGCCGGGCCCCCATAGCTGACGCGTTGCCAAGAGGAGCGGGCGAAGGCTATCAGAGCCATCCGCCCACGGTTCTCTTGGAAAGTCCCCCGATCATGCGCCTCTCGCGCTATTTCATGCCCACGCTGCGCGAAGCGCCTGCCGACGCTCAGATCGTCTCCCATCAGCTGATGCTGCGCGCGGGCATGATCCGTCAGGAGGCGGCCGGTATCTATGCCTGGCTGCCGCTGGGTTTGAAGGTGCTGAAGAAGATCGAGCAAGTGGTCCGCGAAGAGATGGACCGCGCCGGGGCCATTGAGGTCCTGCTGCCGACGCTGCAGCTTGCCGATCTCTGGCGCGAAAGCGGTCGCTATGATGACTACGGCGACGAGATGCTGCGCATCAAGGATCGCCACGACCGCGACCTGCTCTACGGGCCTACGGCGGAAGAGGTGATCACAGAAATCTTCCGCGCTTATGTAAAATCTTACAAAGACTTGCCGAAGAATCTTTACAATATTCAGTGGAAATTCCGCGATGAACGGCGCCCGCGCTTCGGCGTGATGCGCGGCCGCGAATTCCTGATGAAGGACGCTTACAGCTTCGACATCGACGAGACTGCCGCGCGAAAATCCTACAACCGGATGTTCCTCGCATATCTGAATATCTATGCGCGGCTCGGCCTAAAGGCGATCCCGGTGAAGGCCGATCCGGGACCCATTGGCGGCGACCTTTCCCACGAGTTCATCATCCTTGCGGATACCGGAGAGAGCGAAATATTTGCTCATGGTGATCTCGTCGAGATGGGCGCGCCCGGACCCGACATCGATTGGGACGGCGACCTTGAGCCCATGGTGGCACAGCGCTCGCGCCTCTATGCCGCGTCGGACGAGATGCACGATCCAAGCCGCTTCGAGGCTGAGGTCCCGGCTGACAAGCGAATGACTGCTCGCGGCATTGAGGTCGGCCACATTTTCTACTTCGGTGAAAAGTACTCCAAGCCAATGAGAGCGATGGTCACCGGTCCCGATGGCAAGGACGCCCCGATTCACGGCGGGTCCTACGGCGTTGGCGTGTCGCGTCTGGTGGGAGGAATCATCGAGGCCAGCCATGATGACGCCGGCATCATCTGGCCCGACGCCGTCGCGCCCTTCGGTGTGGCTGTCGTCAACCTGCGGCCGGGCGCGGCGGACGTCGATGCGGTTGCTGAGCAGGCCTACAGGGCGCTCGGCGACCTCGGCAAAGAGCCGCTGCTGGACGACCGCGACGACCGCCCGGGCGCCAAGTTCGCGTCGCTTGATCTGGTGGGCATCCCCTGGCAGCTCATCGTCGGCCCGAAGGGCGTCGCCGAGGGCACAGTGGAGATAAAGCGCCGCGCCACAGGCGAGCGCCGGATCCTTCCGCTCGAGGCCGCTCTGAAGGTGATCGCCGCGTGACGGATGCTCAGGTTGGCGTCGGCCGCCAAGCGCGCCCTTTCGGCCGCTGGGAACAGATGCTTGCCAGCCGCTACTTGCGCGCCAAACGCAGCGAAGGCGGCGTGGGTCTGATTACAGTGATCTCTTTCGCAGGCGTGACTTTGGCGGTGGCGATCCTGATCATCGTCATGTCGGTGATGAACGGCTTCCGCGCCGAACTGCTGAACAAGATCTTGGGCTTCAACGGGCATGTCTTCGTTACGGGCGCCGTACTCGATGGCGATGCGCGCGAGCCGGCCGTCCAGCGTATCCTGAAGGTCCCCGGCGTTACACAGGCGATCCCGGTCATCGAAGCTCAGGCCATCGCCATGGGACCGAGCCAGATCACAGGCGCTATCGTCCGCGGCCTGTCCCCCGCCGACCTTAGTGCAACCCGAATCGTGGCCCGTAATATGACCCGCGGTAGCCTGCGTGGCTTCGGCGAAGGCGACTATGGCGGCGATGTCGTGATCGTTGGAGACAGGTTGGCCGAGCAGCTAGGCGTCAAGCCTGGCGACAACATCACTCTGATATCACCTTCAGGAGGCGCCACGGCGTTCGGCGGCACGCCGCTGCAAAAGGCCTATGTAGTGGGCGGGACATTTACCGCCGGCATGAGTCAGTATGATCAAGCTTACATCTTTATGCCGCTCAAGCAGGCCCAGCTCTTCTTCGGCCGAGAGAACACCGTAGACGCTATCGAAATCCGGGTGGGCGACCCCGACAAGGCTGGGGCGCTGAAGGCGCAGATCAACCGTGCAGCGGGTCCCACGGCCATGATTGCCGATTGGACACAGCGAGACAGCTCTTACTGGGGTGCGCTCAAGGTTGAGCGCAACGTCATGCGGCTGATCCTCATGATGTTGGTGGTCATTGCCGCCATGAACATCATCTCGGGCCTGGTCATGCTGGTGAAGAACAAGGGCCGGGACATCGCAATCTTGCGCACAATCGGGGCCGGGCAGGGCGCGATCTTGCGCATATTCTTCATGGCCGGAGCTGCCATCGGTGCGGCGGGCACGCTAGCGGGCCTTGCCCTGGGCGTCCTCATATCGGTCTATATCGATCCGATCCAAAGCTTCGTGGAGTGGGCCACCGGCCAGCAGGTTTTCGCCTCCGACGTCTACTTCCTCTCCCGCCTACCGGCCAAGGTGGACTGGCTTGAGGTCGCGATTATCGTCGGCTTCTCGCTCGCCATGTCGATGATCTGGACGCTGCCGCCGGCTTGGCGTGCCTCGCGTCTCGATCCGGTGGAGGCGCTTCGCTATGAGTGAACCGGTCCTCTCCATCAGAGGCTTGGAGCGGTCTTACATTACCGGAGCCGGTACGCTCACCGTCCTTCGTGGCGTTGACCTCGACGTGTCGCCAGGCGAGATCGTCGGTTTGATTGGACCGTCGGGTTCGGGCAAGTCGAGCCTGTTGCACGCGGCCGGCCTGCTGGAACATCCAAACGCCGGAAGGATCACCGTTCTCGGCCGCGACTGCAGCGACCTGCCGGATCGCGACCGCACACGCGTACGATTGGCGACGATCGGCTTCGTCTATCAGTTCCACCACCTGCTGCCTGAGTTCTCTGCGCTCGACAATGTGGCCCTTCCGCTAATGATCGCCGGCCAATCCCCAGCCGCGGCCCAGCAAAGAGCTAGCGAGCTCCTCAGTGGGTTAGGCCTCGCGGAACGCATGCGACATCAGCCCGCCCAACTTTCCGGCGGCGAGCAACAGCGGGTCGCAGTCGCTCGCGCGCTCGCCAACTCACCGCGCCTCCTGCTCGCCGACGAACCCACCGGCAACCTCGATCCGACGACTTCGACCGCCGTTTTCGAGAACCTCTACGAGCTGGCACGCCGCACTGGCGTTGCCGCGGTCGTCGCCACTCATAACCTCGAACTCGCCCGCCACATGGACCGCGTCTTCGCGCTTCGCGACGGCCATTTGGAAGAGCAGTCGAAGCCTTGACGTCGCAACCCAACCATGGGTCGAACTCATTGTAAGACGGGGCTTTTCCAGATTGGTCGCCGCGCCTATCTTAACGATGGGACGCTAACCGTGGGCCGTGATTGGCCTCGGCCTCTATGGAGGTCTAGTTGAAAACGATTTTTGCAGCGCTTGGGTACGCCTCTCTTCTCGCAGCGGCGGCCCCAGCTGCCGCCGATCCTGGTCATCGCGGCGGCTGGAGTCATAGCGGACCTGCGCCTTCAGCTTCTGGCGTCAACTCACATGGCAGCTTTCAGCACGGCAGCTTTCCTCCCGGCGCGGTTGGCTTTTCGGGCCGCCACTTCCATCCGGGCTTCCGGGGTTACCCGGTTGTCTTTCCGGCCTTCGGGTTGGGGTTCGCGTTTGGTCTGAGTGCGTTCGATCCATGGTACTGGGGCGGTCCCTACTACGGCTATGGATATGGCCCGTACTATGGCGCCTATGCCTACGGCCCGCCGCCGCCCTACGACTACCCGCCGCCTCAGAACGCTCAGGCTGCGCCTGCACCGCCGGCCGCATCAACTGCTGAGCAGCAGGCCCCCGCGGCTTGCGGCTCCTGGTCCTGGGATAGCGCCAAACAGGCCTACAACTGGGTTCCTTGCTGAGCCGACGCTCGGCCTTAGCGCTTCTGATCGTCTTCTGATGGTAGGGAGTCGCGGTCGAAGGTCCTTTGCTGTTCCGGCGTAAGTTTGTCGTAGAAGGCGTTCACCGCCACGCCCTGCCGGCGGAAGTCGGCCTCGTCTTGCGCCATGGTTGCATCAATCAGGGCGATCCGCCGGGGCGTTGGCACGAGGGGCAAAAGTTCCGTAGTCGCACGGTGGCGAGCCTCTGCGTCCCGACTAGGAGCAATCGCTCGCGTGTAGTCTCGCCAGGCGGCCTCCTGGCTTTCGCTCAGACGTAAATCGTCGTGCAGCCTGATCAGGTCCGGGCTCACCGCTTGTTCGGTCCGAAAGGACCGCGGGGAAGGCTGCGCCCAGACTGAACCGCTCGCGGCCGAAGCGAAACAAAAACCCAAGACAATCCAGCGCATCGCACCAAACCTTCAACTGCACCCCTCAAGCGGTACTATCGCATGCTGGAGGGGCCCTGAGAACGCGCCGATCACGGAACTTGCCGGCTTACAATTGCCTTGACGATGAGAACAAAAGAAGAATAAGAACGAAAACGGAACGACGCACCGGCTATCCACAGCCCCGCCCACAGAAGGATTGCGACCCATGGTTCGTCTTGCCCGAGAATCACTGGCCTTTGTGTCAGTAGCGAGCTTTGTCTGGATGATGTGCTCGGTGGCTGCTCACATGGGCTGACCGCCATGCGAATGGGGGAGGCGGCGAGCGTGAGCGAGGACGAAAAAGGCTTCGTCCACTTACGGGTCCGTTCGGCCTATTCGCTGCTGGAAGGCGCCATCAAGGCCGACAAGATCGGGGTTCTGGCGGCTGAGGCCGGGTCGCCGGCCGTGGCGCTCACCGATCGGGCGAACCTCTTTGGCGCCCTGGAGTTCTCGGTCACCACGAAGGAAACAGGCGTCCAGCCGATCATCGGTTGCGCATTACCGGTGACCGGTATCGGCGAGGCGCCGGCTGAGCGCTGGGCTAAGACGCCGACGATTGTCCTGCTGGCCCAGAACGAGCGTGGCTACGCCAATTTGAGCGAGCTCTCATCGGCGGCCTTCCTGGAGGTCGATCCCGCCGATGAGCCAAACGTCGCATGGTCTAAGGTCTGCGAACATTCTGAAGGCCTAATCCTACTTTCAGGC
>JAYUBY010000236.1:0-5094 GCA_043740635.1 Alphaproteobacteria bacterium | reverse complement strand
GCCCTGCGGAGGCCATTATCTCTGACGCCCCGCATCGCAAAGCGCTAGCGATCTTGAGCAGGTTCAGGAGCGTCACATTCCGCTCGCCGCGTTCAATCTTGCCCATGTGCGCACGGTCCATATGAGCGGCGTCCGCGAGAGCTTCCTGGCTAATCTCCACGACCCCCCGGCGAGCACGGACAGCTTGGCCCAGGAGCTTAAGCTGCTGATCCTTGTCCGTTTTGCCCGAAACCCGCGCCATGGATGAGAACGTCTCGTAGTACGGTATTCACGACCACGGGAGTTACGACCCATTTTGAATGCGCCATAATCCAGCAGCGAACGAGGTAACAGGACAGAGACAAGCTCGAGGAGTGTTCGTTTTGAATTCCCAAGCTAAGGAGGCGCCGGCCTCATCCGCCAATGCTTATTGCGAGGCTTTGCTCGCTGATGATGAGGAGTACGCCAGGCTTGCGCTGCGGTGGGACCGGCTTGAGCAGGTCATGATCAAACATCACAAGTGGCTTGAATAGTCAGACGACGAACAGCGGGCGCTTCCAGAAGCGAGAGAAACGCATGAGATCGATGCACGTTTGACGGCCCTGAGCTTTGAGCGGGAAAAAATCCTCCCCATGCTCCCGGCGATGGCCGCGGCGGACCGTCCGACCTTGATGCTCAAATTGAAGGTCGTGTTGATGCTCCTTCTCCCGGACGAGCAACCCGAGGCGAGAGCTCTCCTCGACAGTACGCTTCGCGACATCGTCGTGCTTTGGCGCTAACGCTCGCCTCTTACTGACTCGCGGCCTGGCTGTTGAACTGCTCGACTAAATCGAGGGTCGCCTTGTGGAAATGAGGCCGCGCAATGACGCCATCCGCGCCGAATTCCAGCGCTGTGTCCGTAGCGGGCACGTAGGCTGGCCAGGCCGCGCCCGGGGTGCTGGGATCTGTGGCCTTGGCAAAGGCCGTCCAGGCGTCGGTGAGGGCGGCGCTGATCTTGCGGTCGTCCGCCGTGGCTGCGGGAATGGTGCGAGTTCCCTGGACGCGGTCCCGGTCGGGCAGGTTGCCGAAGACGTACATGAGCTCACCCCCATGGGCGAGGCCGTGGATTGCGGCGCGTTGCGAGGCGGGGATGTAGCTATCGTAGTAGACCCAGGCCTTCTGGCCGTTCTTGACGTGCAGGCGGGCGAGCAGGCGGTCTGCTTCAATGACTGTGGATTCCGTAGTGAGATCCCACTGGACGTACTGCTGGTTGGCGGGCGCGCCATAAGCGGCGATCAGCGGATCCTTCAGGGCGCCGGCGCGGTCGAGTGGGGTGTTGGTGGAAAGGAGGCTGGCCTCCCAGCTGTTTCCGCCGGCGATGTAGGGCACCTTTAGCTCGCGGCCAGCCGCGAAGGCGGCCGCAGGGCCTTCCGGCATGACACGCCCGTCGACGATGGGCGTGACCTGTCCAGCAGCCTTGGACAGTTGTTCGGGGCTAAGCGCGCGGAGCGACTTCATGGCGTCGGGGCCGGTGGCTGTGACGCCTAGACCCGTGGCGTATGTGACGCCAACTTTCTCGGCCGCGGCCATGGGCAGGCCTGGGATGCGGCCAAAGCCCGACTCCGAGATCGCCTTGGCGAAGAGGCCCTTGGCCTTCGGCGAGGCCATCAGGTCGTTGATCAGGATGCCGCCGGCGCTTTCGCCAAAGGCCGTGACATTCTTCGGGTCGCCGCCGAAGGCTGCGATGTTGTCCTGCACCCACTTCAGGGCCGCGAGATTGTCCATCATGCCGTAGTTGGCGAGCGGTGCGCCGGGTTGTTCGGCGGTGAGCGCCGGGTGAGCGAAGAACCCCAGACGGCCCAGGCGGTAGTTGACGGTGACCAGCACCACCCCGCGCTCGGCGAAATGAGTACCGTCGTAGAGGGCATTGGTCCCAGAGCCGCCTGTGAAGGAGCCCCCGTGGATGAACACCATGACGGGCAGTTTGCCGCCAGGCTTGAAGTTGACGGGCGTCCAGATGTTGAGCTGAAGGCAGTCCTCAGACTGTTTCACGTCGCCGGTGACCTGGCGCATCTGCCAGCATTGCGGGCCGAGCTGGGTGGCGTCACGCACGCCGCTCCAGGCCTTGGCAGGCTGTGGCGGGCGCCAGCGCAGGTCGACGACCGGGGGGGCAGCGAAAGGAATATTCTTGAAGCTCGCGACGCTGCCCGCGACCCCGCCGTGAAGTTCGCCCTGGGCAACCTTGGCGGTATCGGACGTAGCCGACGCGGAGCCGGCCAGCGCGACGACGGCCGTGGTGGCGGCAATGAAGGTGCAGATGCGCATGTGGTCGTTCCTCGGTGGCCCGCTCTTTTTTTTCTGACGCTCCAACTGCGGGTAGCCGAGCGCGGTTGGTTGAGTTGAGCCGTGGAGGGCTCGTTCGGTCAAGTGGCGCGACAGGGGCGGGGGAGCACCGCGGTGGGCCTAGGCTCCCCGAAGCAAGGACTAGCGGCCATGCGCTGCGTCCCACGCCTTAACTCGGGCAAGGGCGTTTGCCCTGATGCTGGCGTAGAAGATGCCGTAGTCGCCGACGTGATAGCTGCCGTAGAGCAAGCTGAGGTTGTCGCGGAAACCATTGGGCGAAGAGCCAGGGATGTCGACGTCGAGAAGGCTCTGATTGCATACCGCGCCGGTGAGATGCGGGACGAGGGCCGCGAGCCTGGTCGGCGCCTTTGGGAATGGCGGAGCTGGGAAGGGCAGGCTGCCGTCGTTGGCGGAGGCGAGTGCGGGCCCTGTTTCATTCCAGACGAGTGGGTTGACGCAGATGGCAGGCGGGCCGCCTTGACGCCAGGCGCCGCGCCACCAGTAGACCTTGTTGTCGACGAGCATTCGCGCGCCCTTGTGACCCGCCTGACTGGTGTTCCAGCTGCATGATGCAGCCGGTCTGGCGCGAGCTATTGCAGGTTGGCAGGCCAAGCTCCGAGAAATTCGAAGGCGCATAAGCGCCGACGACATAGGCGGCGACCAATTGGTTCTGCAGCGGGGTTCGCAGGATTTCGGCTTGCAGCAACTTGACGGCATGCATCGAGCCTTGGCTGTGCGAGGCGATGATGAACGACCGGCCATTGTTTTCGTGGGCGATGTACCAGCGAAAGGCGCGCGCGACGTCGGCGTAAGCCAGGTCGTTCGCGGGCTGGCTGGGGTTCAGCGAATAGAGTGAGGCTTGTCGATACTGCGGCGCATAGAGGCGGCAGCAGCCGTTGAAGGCGCTAAGCTGGCCCAACAGGACCGGCGCGTTAAAGAGCGCGGCCGTGTTGGAAGCGTCGAAGGTGGCGTTTCAGACGTCGTTCTTGAGGTAGGTCGTCGGGTGGATGAAGAATACATCCGCCGGCGCCTGCGCCTCGGTCACGGCGACGACGCCCGGCGGGGCGGAGCGCTCTAGGCCATTGCGACCCGGGTAGGCGATCCAGGCATCGGCCTTGTCGTAGTCAGGAGCCGGCGGCGCGGTCGCAGCGCTGAAGGGGGCTGCGGGTTTCCGCAGGCTCTCGGCCAGGCTTTTGACCAGGCTGCATCCTGTCAGGCTGACCAGGGCGGCGAAGAGGGCGAGGCCTCGCGCCAAAGCTACCCGCTTTCGGGTCGGTCTCAGCGGAGCAGACATGCGTTGAGGTATCCTTCGCAGGGGTTGTCCGACATGAACATCTAGCTTTTCGAAGGTCCCCGTTAACAAAGCCCCGGTCGAGAGGTCACACCAACCGCCAACGCCCATCGCGTCACTCAATCGACGCATGGCTTGTTGGCGGGATCCCCTGCTGCTGGTGGGATGTCTGTCGTGGGGTTCGACAGGACCGAGCCGTTTGGGTTGGCGGACCGGCGGTGGAGGCCGTCACATCCGGCCGGAGGCGCTTTCTCCGCCGCGTGAGGCGGTGTCACGCATCCGGCTAAGATCAAGGCCGCACAGGTCGCCAGAAAACAGGGATGGAACAGGGAAGCTCGCATGATCAATTCCTGGCATTGAGGGGAGGCAAGGCTAGTCGCCTGTCCGTGTGGTCTTGGAGCCGCCACTTGGCGCCCTAGAAAGACGTTGAGCGCCGCGCAATCCGGCCGCCGCGCCATTGCCGAAGTCGGCCAGGCCGGCGCTGGCGCCACCGGCGATGCCTGACGCGATTGCGGGTGTCTGCAGGAAGAAGATCGCGCCCAGGATGGACACGGCCAGGAACAGGAGGCCGCCTGACATCGGGTCCTGACCGTCAATTGCGGCCCACTGATCGCCCACCAGGGACAGGATCAACTGGAAGATCGTGATGATCAAAGCCAGCAGGATCAGATAGTTCACCGCCTGCGAGAGCCAGCCGAAGAAGAACCTGCGGCTCGCGTCGAAGAGGGCGCAGGCGATGAAGATCGGGCCCAGGGCCACAAGCAGAGCCAGGGCGACCTTTGCGATGAGGACAATGCCGAAGCCAAGGGCCGCGGCGATGGCGCCGACGATGACGACCGCGCCGGACATGATTAATGGCGCCCAGTCAAGCGGCGTGGCGGTGCCAGCAATCTTCTCTCCAAGGTAGGCTGCGCGTCCGAAGAATTGGTCGAAAGCGGTCCCTACGTCAGGGGTGCCTGCACCGCCTATCGCTTGGGTGAGGGCATCGGGTAGGACGTGGAACAGAGGGTCGGTTACCCAGGTAGAATAGGCGACCGTCGTCGCCAGCATGTAGATGAACGCAAGCTTCAAGCTTCGCACCGCGAAGTCGACGATCGGCTCGGAGATCGCTCCGCGCAGGATCGCAAAGCCGTAGAGCAGGACATAGAGCACGAGCGCCGCGCGCATCGGTCCCGAAACGTCTGCGATCACGTCCGCTGCCCGGTCGTGCAGGAACGCGTCGAGTTTGCCGTCGACGAAGGTGTAGGCCGGCTTGAAGATGCTGAAGGCTGAGGCCATGGCGCCGCCCCTTACGGGAAAGCCGCTCGATAGGCCGCCAGGCGAGCGTCGCGGGCGGCCGCAGCGCGTTCGGCCAGGCGCTGCTGTTGGATGCGGGCCTCGGCGTCCTGGCTCATCGCCAGACCTTGCAATCGCATTTGGTCGTTGGCGATCATTGCCTGTTCGGCTCCGATCCGGGCTTGGAGGTCGAGGACCGCTCGAGGGTTGGCCGCTGTGTCGAGGGC
>JAYUBY010000235.1:0-15119 GCA_043740635.1 Alphaproteobacteria bacterium | reverse complement strand
CCAGACGCCCGTCGCCGGGCTGGAGGTAGTCCTCGGGCACGTTGTACCGATAGGCCTCCTGGGTCTGGACATACTCGCGATAGAAGTATGTGGCGAGATTTCGTGGGCTGGCGATGCATCCTATGGCTTCCGGGGACCATGGCCAAACAGCCGTTCTCCTCGGTGTAGTCGGTCAGGGCATAGTTGGTATTCGCCACGTGGCTGTAGGGCGAAAAAGGCTCAGGGATGCCGTTGGCGGTGTCACTGTGGAGCAAGAGGCCTTGGCCGCCTTCGCCCTTCAGGTGGCAGGTCAGGCTCGAGTGGATGCAGTGCTTGCCGAGCAGGTAGGTGATGAGGGCCAGTTGCTTTTCGTTGAGCACGGCCTTTTTGAAGATTGGATCCTTGAATAGCAGGTAGGGGATCAGCGCGATCTCCTGGTGCTCGGCCTCGTTTTCCAGGTCGAGCCGTCGGCCAGGGCGCGTCTCTGCGATCTCCCGGATCTTGCCACGCAAAGCGTCGGTGGTGTCGACGTCAAGCGCGCCCTCAATCACCGTGAAGCCAAAGGCCTCCAGCTCGCCGAGGTTGGTCTCGAGCCCAAGCGCACGGATATCACGGTAGATGTCGTTGAGGTCTGGCGTCGCGGCCAGTCGCCGATCTCCATGAGGTCCGCTCCCATTGCACATGGCGCCAGATTAGCGCGAATTCGCTCGCCGGGATTACCCCGAATTCACGGGTGGGCCACCAGAGCGCGCGGCACCGGCCACGCCGCGTGGGAGGTGTGCTGGGATGATCCCACGATCGTGGCTGCGGCGTGTGAGTTCCGCCGTTGCGCTAGGCCTTTTGGCCTTCGCTGGTGAGGCAGCGGCCGAATGTCCGTCCGGCGCGCCCACGGGGCCATTCAATGGCGCGACGCCTGGGAACGGTCGCGAAGTCGTCGGATGGTGACGTTGAACCTCGCCTGTGTCGACAGCCGCTACGTCGCCAGTTTTTCACCTCGCAGTCGGACTTCCCTGCCGAGGCGACCGGCGGGCCGGCAGTTCCTATTCTTTGGCGAGCAGATAGCGCACGCCGCGTGCGGCCAGCGCCATGCCGACAGCTCCAACCGCCAACCATCCGGCGAGCGGCATGGCCCAGTCGTCAATCGCAAAGCCAAGGGCGGTGACCAAGATGGCGGCGGCCAAGGCGACGCCCAGCCAGTGAATGGCGCGACCGACAAAGCCTGTCGCCCCAACGTGCGAACTCAAGGCGCGAGGCCAGATGAGGTTCGGCATGGGTTCGCTCCCGCGACGCTGGCCTAGCCAGCCAGACCGTGCTTTCGCACGCCTCCGGCCGACCTCGGGCAGTTAAGCCTCTCACGAACAAGCTTTCGAACCCGTTGCCGCCGAATGAAGCAATTTTGAGCGCACGACGCTCACGGAACGGCCTTCACCGATTTTCGATCCAAGAGCGCATGTCGGTAACCTCGCGCCCACCGCTGCGTAGGTAGCGAACGTCGCTGCCGACCGTTACCAGGTCGAAACCCCGGGCAATCATCTTCTGAGAATAGGCCACGCTGCTCGTGTGGACGGCGGTGCGCACGCCGACCGTCTTGCAGGCCGTCAGCACCTTGTCGAAGGCCGTCATCAGCAGGGGTGCGTCGGAATTCTGCCCAGGCGGGCCACCCAGGCCCAGCGACAGGTCTGAGGGGCCGATGTAGATGCCGTCGAGGCCGGGCGTAGCGACGATCGCCTCGAGATTGGCCAGGCCCTGGGCGGTCTCGATCATGGCGAAGGTCAGGATCTGGCCGTTGGCGTTTGCGTGATAGTCGGGCCCGCCGTAAACGATGGCGCGCGTCGGACCAGAGCTGCGGAAGCCCTCTGGAGGATAGCGGCAGGCCTGGACGAAAGCCGCGCACTCGGCAGCGTCATTGATCATTGGGCAGATAACGCCGTAGGCGCCGGAATCCAGCGCCCGCATGATCTCGCCGGGCTGATTCCACGAGACGCGAACCAGAGGAACCGTCGGCGTCGTCGAGATCGCCTGCAGCATAGCCAGCATCTCGGAATAGCCAATCATCCCATGCTGGGTGTCGATTGTGATCGCATCCCAGCCCATGGCCGCCATCAGCTCCGCTGAAAAGGCGCCGGGCATGGAACACCAGCCGCCGATCGCGGGCTTCCCTGCCGCCCAGATTTCCCGAAGTTGGTTGGCGCGCATTTCATGTCTCTCCAGATACTAGGCCATGCTGCCGAGCTTCCCGTTGTCATGCTAGTCCTGCCCTCAGTTGATTTGGGGGAGGCGCTTCATGGCCCGCAGGGGTTTCTTGAGGGCAGCGTTTTGCGCGGCCGTGGCGACGACAATGTTGGTCGCGCCTGCGACAGGATTAGCGCAACAGGCGATGGATCCAACCTTTGCCGAACATCAGAAAACCTGGACGACCATGCCGGAGTTCTCAAGTCCGCTGGTCGACCATTTGCCTGCCTCGAAGGATGTGCCGTCGCCGCGCGACGTGCTGGGCCATGATGTCGGCGCTCCGCGAGTGCTTGACCATTACGGCGACCTGCTCAAGTACTACCGCGCGCTTGCCGCCAAGTCCGACCGGGTGAAGATTATCGAGACCGGCAAGACCGAAGAAGGTCGGCTGACGATCATCGTTCTGATTTCCTCCACCGAGAACATCAAGAACGTCGAGGCCAATCGAGCGAACCTCAACAAGCTCAGCGATCCGCGCGGGCTGTCAGACGCCCAGGCCCATGAGATCATCACCAAGACCAAGCCGATGTACGTCGTGCTGGGCGGCCTGCATTCGGCCGAGACCGGTCCGCCTGAGATGCTGTTGGAGCTGGCCTACCGCCTGGTGGTCGAGGACAGCCCACTGCTGAACCAGATCCGCCAGAACGTTATCGTCGGCATCAATCCGGCAAGCGATCCGGACGGCCGCGACCGCTATACGGACTGGTACTACCGAAACAAGATCGACGACACCGACGACCTGAACTCGGTGCCGGGCTCGCCCTACTGGGGTAAGTACATCTACCACGACAACAACCGAGACATCAACTACACCGGCTATAGCGCGCGGAATTTACTGGAGTTTTATCTGAAGTGGCGCCCGCCGGTCATGCATGACCTGCACGAGTCCGTTCCCTTCCTCTACACCTTCTCCGGCCAGGCGCCGCAGAACCCCAGCCTAGATCCGATCTTGTTCGGCGAGATGCCCTGGATCGCCAATTTCGAGATGGCGCAGCTGACCAAGTACGGCATGCCAGGCGTCTGGACCCATGGCTATGTGGACGAGTGGTCACCCGGCTACGTGGGGTTCATGTCCACCAACCACAACGGTCTCTTCAAGATGTACGAGACCTTCGGCAACGGTGGCGCGACGACCGAGCTGCGCCACGTAAAGCCGGTGCGCGGACCGGGCGAAGGCGAGGGCGGTCAGGACCAGACCACCCGTGACTGGTTCCGGCCGAACCCGCCCTACAAAACCGTCGAATGGTCGATGCGCAATAACACCAACTTCATGGAAACCGGCGTGCTGACTGCGCTCCAAGCGGTGTCGCAGAACCCCGAGATTATCGTTGAGAACTTCTACAAGAAAAGCCGCAACGCCGTTGAGGCCGGACGCAAGGATGGGCCCTATTCCTTCATCATCCCCGGCGACCAGGCCGACATGACGCGCGCGGCCCTGGTGATCAATCTGCTGCGGATGCAGGGGATCGAGGTCGGCCAGACGACCGCGGCGATGACTGTGAAGGAGGGGACGTTTCCGCCCGGCTCTTACATCGTCAAGCGTGACCAGCCCTACGGCCGACTGGCGAAGATCCTGCTGGAGAAGCAGACCTTCCCCGACAACAAGCTCCGCACCTACGACGACTCTGCCTGGAGTATGGGCATGATGGCCCATGTGAAAGTGGTCCCAAGCGCCGATCTGAAGTCTCTGGACGCGGCCGTGAACCCGGTTGAGCAAGTGAAGCTTCAGGGCGCAATCGGCGCTGCCGCCGCTCCCGCCTACGCGGTGCTGGACCAGGGCTCGATTAACCTGGCGACCCTGCGCTACCGGCTGAAGGGCGTTCCAATCCAGATTGCTGAGCAGACGTTCACGGCCGGCGGGAAGAAGGTCCCCGCGGGTTCGTTCATTATCGAAGGCAAGTACTATCTGCAGCTGAAGGATGCGGTCCTGCCCTTGGGCCTGACCGCCGTGGCGCTCGCCGAAAAGCCAACCGTGGCGACCCACGAGGCGGCGCTGCCGCGGATGGCGGTCTATTCGACCTGGGGTTCGACCCAGAACGTAGGCTGGGTGCGCTATGCCTTCGACCAGTACGAGACGCCCTATGACTTGATCTTCAAGGACGAAGTGAAGAAGGGCGGCCTTCGCGCCAAATACGACGTGATCGTTGTCCCCAGCCAGGGTCGCTCGGCGAAGAACATCGTCTTCGACATCCCGATGAACGGCAAGCCCTTGCCCTATACCAAGACGGCAGAGAGCCCGAACCTGGGCTCCTATGGATCCTCGCCGGACATTCGGGGCGGCATGGGCCTCGCGGGCCTGGAGGAACTGCGGAAATTCGTCAACGAGGGCGGGGTGCTAATCACCTTGGGAGACTCAAGCGCCATTCCGGCCGAATTCGGGATCGCGCCGGACGTCGAGGCCACCCGCGCCTCCAAGGCTTTCTACGCACCTGGCCCCATAGTCACGGCCAAAGTCCTAAAACCCACCAACCCGATCTTCTACGGCTACACCGAGCCGACAGTGTCGGTGCGCTGGGCGACGACGGCGATGCTGTCCTTGCCGATCCGCCAGCAGAGCAACGTGTTGATGTCCTTTCCGGGCGGAGACAAGTCGGTGCTGAGCGGGTTGATGGTGGGGGCCTCGGAGGTCAAGGACCGTCCGGCGATCGTTGACCTGCCGGTGGGTCAGGGCCAGGTGCTCATGTTCATGACCAACCCGATCTACCGGTGGCAGAACTTCGGCGAGTACCGGATGCTCTACAACGCGCTGTTCAACTACAAGGACCTGCGAAAGGGACTAGGTGGGCCGCCGATCATGCCGCCAGACGAGCCGGAGAAGCCTGCGAGCGAGGAGGAAGATCACAAGTCCACGAACTGAGAGGTCGCAACATGAAGGCTGCTACCATCGGGGCATTCGTCGCCGTGGTTCTGCTCTCGGGTTCGGCACAGGCTGCGCCGGATCCCGCCGCGCTGGTGTCGATTCCGGCCGACAAAATCCCCTGGAAGGGTGATGAGCGGTTTGGCTCGCAGATCTATGTCTTATGGGGCGACCCGGCCAAGTCGGGGCCTTACGCGATTCTGGTGAAGTGGCTGCCGCACCACATGAGCCAGCCACACACCCATCCCAACGACCGCCATATCCTGGTCGTCAGCGGCACTTGGTGGGTGGGCACGGGAAAGACCTATTCGCCTGACACCACCACGCCCTTGCCAGCCGGAACGGTGGTCACGCACTTCGCCAAGCAGTTCCACTATGATGGGGCGAAGGACGAGACCGTGATGCTGGAGATTGTTGGCGAGGGGCCGCAATAGCTAGCGCGCCGTCGCGAGCGCGCAGAACTCCATGAGGGCGCTAAAGGCACCTACGTCGATCCCCTTGGGCAGGAGGGCCGGATCGATCAAGTTTTGCACGAGGAAGATCATCACCGAGCCATCGGTTGGATCGGCCTGCCACCAACCGCCGTAGGCGCCGGGCCAACCGACCGTGCCGACGCCGCCCTTTCCGCGGATTCGCACGGCCGTCGCGGGGTCGATTACGGTAGCGACGCCTAGGCCGAAGCCGTTGCCAGCGCCTAAAACCGGCAGTGTCCAAGACCCTGGCGGCCGTGCGTTGCGTGTCAGTCAGATGATTGGCAGTCATGCAAGCCAGGGTTTCGGGCTTGAGCAACCGCACGCCGTCGACCGTCCCGGCTCCCAGAAACAGGCGCGCGAAGACGAGGTAGTCATCGAGCGTCGACTAGAGCCCGGAGCCGCCAGAGACGAAGGTCATGTTATCGGGGCGTTCTGAGACGAAGGCGCCGGGGCTTGCGATGCGCTTGGTCAGCACACCGGCGCGGTTGACGCCATACATGGCGGCCCGACGATCTCGTTTCTCCGCGGGCACGACGAAGGTGGCGTCAGTCATGCCGAGGGGATCAAAAATTCAGCGTTGCAAAACTTCGGCGAGCGGCGCGCGTTCGATACGCGCAATCAGCAGGCCAAGGAGGTCCGTGGAGGCTCCGTAGCGAAAGGCTGAGCCTGGCTGGTTGATCAACGGTAGACCGGCGAGGCGCGCGATCCAGTCGTCGGGTTCGATCTCTGTGCCGATGTCGCCGCGAAGGGCGTCGGCATAAGCTGCTGTGATTGGGCCGGAATGGAAGGCGCCGTAAGTCAGACCTGCGCGGTGGGTCAGCAGATCTTCGAAGGTGATGGGCCGCGCAGCAGGATCGCTCTCGTGCAGCGGGCCATCGGGCGTGCGCAAAGATCTCATATGGGTGAACTCGTGCGCCCAATCTGCGATTGGATCATCCAGGGCGAAGGCGCCTTCCTCGATAAGCTGGAGCGCCGCGACTGAAGTGACCGGCTTCGACATCGACGCGATGCGGAAGATCGGGTCGCGGGTCATCGACTGTCCGGCCTCAATATCGCGCCATCTCACGGCCGTGGTCTGTAAGACCTCGCCGACCCGCCAGATCAGCGCTGCAGCTCCCGCCAATTCACCCCGCCGACATAGGCGCCGAGCGCGGTTTCGATGGAATCTTCCCCCGCCATATCCACCTCTTGGAATAAAATATAATAAGTCAATTATAAAACAACGTACATAGAAAACAAAAATAGTCTACTCTGACGGCGATGGATTCGAAGAGCTCCCGACGGCGGCCTAAAGGCGACAAACGAGAGCGCACGCGCACGGCCCTCCTCGACGCGGCCCGCGACGTGACCCGAGAAAAAGGGTTCGACAACACAACCCTGCAGGACGTGGCGCTGCGCGCGGGCATGACCACTGGCGCGATCTACGGCAACTTCAAGAACCGAGATGATCTCTTCATGGCCTTGACGGAACGCCAGTGGTCAGCGATCCGGCCACGTTTCCTGCCCGGCTCCAGCTTCGCAGAGAAGATGCATGCGCTGGCCGATGCTGTGCTGGGCTCGCTACCCGCGCGGCAGGACGCGGCGGCCGGTGCACTGCGGTTTCGGGCCTATGCAATCGGCCACGAGGAAGTGCGCACCCAGTTTCGCGACGCCATGGGCGGTGGCTATGACGCAGGCGCTGCGTTCTTTCGCTCGTCGGTGAATCCTGCCGATCTGCCGATGCCGCCGGAGATCCTGGTGCGAGTGATCAACGCAATGATCGAAGGGCTGACATTCCAGCGGTTCCTGACGCCGGAGCTGATGCCCGACGAGGTATTCTATGACGCCTTCGCGGCCTTGGCAGGCGGACAGCGTCGAGCCTGAAGGCGGGCCGCTGGCCTGGGTGCGGTGGACCAGCTATCGATGACGGCCAACGAGTTAGAGCGCGGGAGGCGGCTTTGGAATTCAAAATTGCCGGGATGGCGGTCCTGGCCAGCGTCGTGCTTGCGGGCAGCGCTAGGGCTGACCCGGACGTGCTGTTGAAGTGCGACGGCGTCGGCCCCGGACAACACTTCACCAATGCGGGCGGCTGGCAGACCTATCCGAACCCCGATCGCAGCGTCACGATCACCCGTGACAAAGGGAAGTTCTCCATCGAGGTGGAGGGCAAAGCGCCCTACACCTCGCACCTCATCTTTGCGACACCGATGCAGAACACCGAGAAATTCAAGGTCATGGGCCAGGACGGTGTGGAAACTTTCTACCTCGTCACCGGCGCCAACACCGGCAAGACCGAACTCAAGCACCAGCTCTATGGCGGCAAAGACGGCAGCCACCAATTCAACATCCGCGTCCACACCCTGGAGCACTGCACCAGGGTTTCACCGGATGTGGCTATAGGGAAGGAAGGCGCAGTCTCGATGTCGAAGCCGTAAGACCGATTTTCGGCCTCGCCGGCCCTACAGTGGCCAACCAGGCCTTTGCATCTCAAACATGGCGTCGGGTCGGACCTCGACATAGTCGCCCATCCGTCCCGCCCGCAGGATCGGATGTGGAGCGGCGGTTTGGTAGACGCCGTCTCGGATCAGCGATTTGTCGATGTGTACGCAGACCACCTCGCCGAACACCATCCAAGCGCTGGTAAGCGTCCCGTCCGCGCCCTTCAGCTGGAGGCATTGGCTTAGCCGGCATTCGAAGTTGACCGGGCTTTCCAGAACCCGCGGTGCAGCGACCACGTCGCCGGGGACGGCGGTCAGGCCAGCGACCACAAATTCGTCCACGTCTGCGGGCGCGGGGGCCGACGTCAGGTTCATCGGTTCGGCAAGGGCCTTGGTGGCCAGGTTCCAGCAGAACTCGCCGGTCTCTAGGATGTTGTCGACGCTATCCTTGCGGCCCTGGCTCGAAAATCCAATCAGAGGCGGGTGGTAGTTGAAGGCGTTGAAGAAGCTATAGGGCGCAAGGTTCGCATGTCCCGCCGCGCTGCGCGAGGATATCCAGCCGATCGGTCGGGGCCCCACGATGGCGTTGAAGGGGTCGTGGCGCAGTCCGTGGCCAGCTGTAGGCTTGTAGGTGTGGGCGGTCTGGTCGGCCAAAGCGGAGCCTCAAATGGTGATGGGGTCGCTCCCCCCTTCAATACTGCCCGTACCGCCCCTTCACCGATTCCAAAAGCTTCGGCGCGTCGTAGCCAACGCCGTCCTTGAAGACGATCTCTACGTTTTCAATGTCGGCGGTAGTTTTGGATGGATCACCCTTGACCACCACCAGGTCGGCGTTCTTGCCCGGCGCGACGGAGCCGATCCGGTCGGCGAGCCCGAGGTAGGACGCGCCGTTCAGGGTGGCGATCTTAATGGCTTCCTCGGGCTTGAAGCCGGCGTCGACCAGCAGTTCGACCTCGCGTTGGTCTCCGAAGCCGGGGATCACCCCGCCGTTGCCGGTGGGATCAGGTCCGGCCAACAGTAAGCCGCCGGCCGCAACGAATTTTCGCTCGAGGCCAAAGTCGTTCTGATAGGCCTTCGCGTTTTCAGAATAGCGCTCACGCGGCGCCTGGTTCACCAGGTTGCGAGAATAGAGATAGGCCTCACGCGCCTCGACGGTCAGGACGGCCATGGCCTTGGGGTTTAACGGCGAATGGCCGGGCACCCGCTGTTCGAAGACAGGCAAGGTCGAGGTCACCGCCACATGGTGGTCGATCAGACTTTTGATCAGGGCGTCGGCGGCCGGGCTTTCCGGCGTCATGGCAAGCAGGGTCGCATTGCCGCGGCTCTTCGAGCACTGGTCCAACTGCTTATCTGGGTCGAGCTGGGTGTTGACGAAGAAGACGTGTTCCAGGTCGTCGATGCCGAGCGCGATGGCTTCCGGATAGGTCACCGAGCAAAGGTGGCCGGTGAGCTTCAGACCGCGCTTGTGAGCTTCCTGGATTGCTGCGCCCAACTCGGCGCGGGGAATATTCATATAGGCCTTAAAGGAGGTCGCGCCCCGATCGGCCCAGTAGTTGACCATGTGCCGGGCATCCTCGGCGTCCTTTAGCGGGTGCATCTGGATGAAGGCGCTGCCGGCGCCCTCCAGATAGGGGCCGGTGACGTCCATGTGCGGGCCGGCCATGGCGCCGGCATCGATCTGGGTCTTCACAATGAGGTCGACGTAGGGCTCGACGCTGCCGGTGGTCCGCATCGTTGTGACCCCCGCCGCCAGGTAGAGGCGCGGAGATGAAAAGGTCATCTACGGCACCATCAGGGGCGCTTCGCTATGGCCGGTTGCGTCCATATTGGGCCGAGCGATGTAGTACATGTGGTCGTGCAGCCCCACGAGGCCGGGCATCACGGCGCGCCCCGTCATGTCGAGGACCTCAACGCTGGCCGAGTAGGCCAGCTCCGGTCCACCGACAGCGACGATCTTGCCGCCTGCCACGACTATCGTGCGGTCGCTGAGGGCTGCCGCGCCAGTTCCGTCGATCAATCGCAGGTGACGCAAAACAACAGTCGGGGCATTCACGCGCACATAGGGTTGTACAGATGCACCCGGCGCGGCGGCCGGGGCCAGGATCTGCGGTGCCGCGTTGGCGCCTGCCGACGTCACCAGCGCCGCTGCGCTTCCGAGGATCAAACGCTTCAACATCTTTACGCCTCTGTCGTTCACAAATCGGGGCGGACCCTAGCGATGGGACGAACCGCTTGCCATTCTTCAAACGCTTGTTAGTCACCTGACCCCATATTGCCGGTCCTTTTCCCAGATTGCTGACCACAAGATTTCGAGGACGCGATGGCTGAAGACGTGAAGCCGGCGGCAGAGACCTACGATGACCGGCCGGTCCACGCGGAAGTTCCGCTGCCGCCGGAGGTTCAGGCTCCCCTGGCCGTCTATCTTGGTGAGCCGCCGCCAGCCCCCCAATGGTTCAAGGACGCCATCGCCCAGGAACCCGAGCGGGTGTTCGTCGAGTCCCTGGGCACGAAGCTTGAAGTCCTGACTTGGGGCAACGTCGGCAAGCCCGGCCTCCTCTTCGTCCATGGCAACTCGGCCCACGCCGATTGGTGGAGTTTCATCGCGCCCTATTTCGCGGAACACTTTCGGGTGGCCTCGATGTCGCTGGCCGGTATGGGCGCGTCGGACTGGCGCGAGAAATACAGCTTCCCGGACTTCTCTGAGGACGCCGAGGCCGTGGCGCGGGCGACCGGGCTTTATGAAGGTGGCCGCAAGCCAATCTACATCGGTCACTCGTTCGGAGGCGGTCAGGTCTTCTTCGCGGCGATCCGGAACCCGGAGCGCATGCACGCGGCGATCATGGTCGACACCGGTTTCGGCCCGCCGCCCGAGGAACTGGCCAAGCGCCAGGCGCAGATGGAGGCGATCCGCAATATCCCGACGGTCGACCGGCCAAGCCGGGTCTATCACACCCTTGAGTCCGCGCTCGCCCGCTTCCGACTGATGCCTCCGCAGCCGGCGGGCAACCCCTTCATCGCCGACTTTATCGCCCGGCGCTCGCTGAAGCGCGTTCCCATGCCGGACGGCTCGGGTGATGGCTGGACCTGGCGGTTCGATCCCAACATGTGGGCCAAGCTCGATCGCGAACGCGCGATGAGCGGAGACTTCGGCCAGGCCGCTGGCGTCAAAACGCCGATGGTCCACATCTACGGCGCCAAGAGCCGGATCGTGGAGCATCGTAAGGCCGGCGCGCCCTCTCCCTTCCCACCGGAGATCGTTGAGATCGAGATCCCGGAGGCCCATCACCACATCATGATAGATCAGCCTCTGGCGCTGGTGGCGGCGATCAGGACGCTGCTGGCGACCTGGCCTCGCTCCGCTTGAGCACAGCCTCGGTCTCGTGTAGCACCGCGCCAACGGTTACTTCGAACCAGAGAGCGCGCTTCCCATGGCCGGCAAGGCTTCTGACTATCACCGCGGCGAAATGGACGTCCACGAGCAGCAGGCGACGTTTGCCCTGGTCTTGGGCATCACAAAATGGGGCTCGCTAATCATCGCCTCGGCCTTGCTGGCCCTGGTCCTTTGGTTCTGCACGTCGGCGGGTTTTCTGGCCGGCGCGATCTCCGGCGGCGTTGTGCTGGCGCTTGGAATTGTTCTCCTGCGCGGCGGCGGCGGGCACTAAGTCAAACCCCGATCACTGACAGGCGTTCGCTCGGCTGGACATCCCGCCGCAAGCGCCCCTAAGGTCGCCCCAGCCGCGTTGGGGAGACGTCTCGAGTTATGGTCGTCATTGCCGTCACCAGGGAACGCCGCGCTGGTGAGACCCGCGTCGCCGCAGTTCCCGAGACGGTGAAGAAGCTAATTGCGGCGGGGTTCTCCGTCGTGGTCGAGGCGGGTGCTGGGCTTGCCGCCACCTATCCCGACGCCGACTACTCAGCCGCCGGTGCGAGCCTAGCCAAGACCGCCAAGGACGCGCTTTCCAAGGCTGACATCCTGCTCAAGGTCCGCGCCCCCGAGGCCGACGAGATCTCCGAAATCAAGCCGGGTACGCTGGTCGCTGCGACGCTCAATCCTTATGTCGAGAAGGCCGCGCTGGAGGGCCTTGCCAAGGCAAAGGCGACCGCCTTCGCCATGGAGTTTGTGCCCAGGATCACGCGGGCCCAGGCGATGGACGTGCTGTCCTCCCAGGCCAACCTCGCCGGCTATCGCGCGGTAATCGAGGGCGCGGAAGCCTATGGCCGCGTCATGCCGATGATGATGACCGCTGCCGGCACGGTCGCCGCGGCCAAGGTGTTCATTATGGGCGTGGGTGTCGCCGGCCTTCAGGCGATCGCGACGGCCAGGCGGCTAGGGGCTGTGGTCACCGCCACCGACGTGCGCCCCGCCACCAAAGAACAGGTGGAAAGCCTGGGCGCAAAGTTCCTGGCCGTCGAGGACGAGGAGTTCAAGAACGCCCAGACCGCCGGCGGTTACGCCAAGGAGATGAGCGCGGAATACCAAGCCAAGCAGGCTGAGCTGGTTTCCTCGCACATCGCCAAGCAGGATATGGTCATCACCACGGCTTTGATCCCCGGCCGCCCGGCGCCGAAGTTGGTCTCGGCCGCCCAGGTTGCCTCGATGAAGCCGGGCTCGGTGATTGTTGACCTCGCCATCGAGCAGGGCGGCAATGTCGAAGGCGCCAAGCTCGGCGAGGTCTTCGTGACCAAGAACGGTGTGAAGATCCTGGGCGTCGCGAACCTTCCTGGGCGCATCGCCGCCGACGCCTCGGCGCTCTACGCCCGCAACCTGATGGCCTTCGCGGTTCTCTTCCTCAACAAGGAGGGCCAGCTCGCGCCGGACTACGACGACGAGATCTTGAAGGCGGCCCTGGTCACCCAGAGCGGCGCGGTCGTCCACCCGAACCTCAAGGGCTGATACCGATGGAAGCCGTCGATCCAACTGTCTTCCGCCTGGCCATCTTCGTGCTGGCGATCTTTGTAGGCTATTACGTGGTCTGGAGCGTCACGCCAGCCTTGCACACGCCCCTGATGGCTGTGACCAATGCCATCTCCTCGGTGATCATTGTGGGTGCCCTTTTGGCCGCGGCGGCACACGCGCCTAACGGCGGCGCGCTGACCGGAAACATCATGATCTCCAAGGGCGCCGGCGCGGTCGCCGCGGCCTTCGCCTCGGTCAACATTTTCGGCGGCTTCCTCGTCGTGAGGCGGATGCTGGCCATGTACAAGAAGAAGGCTCCGGCGCCGAAGAAGGACGTCGCAGCGTGAACGCCGCCGACCTCGACGCACACGCTTGGCAGATCGTCCTAGCGGTCTGCATGCTTTGCGTTGCCGGTGTGACCTCGGGCTTCAGTCTTTCGCCGCAAACAAAGGCTGATATCGGGGTCGCGGTCGCCCTTCCATTTCATCTCCTGAGCTTCCTGCTTGGGGCGGTTGCCAGCTACAAGATGCTGGTGCGTCACTGGGATTTGGGTATTTGGGGGGTCGCCGTTTGGGTAGCCTTCGTCTTCTTGGGCTCAATCGCGACCTTGCGTTACTTGGTCAAGACGTTCTCAGGCGGCTCAACGGGTGCGGAGCTCCGCACATGAACGCCAACCTCGCGGCCATCCTCTATCTGGTCTCAGGCGTGCTGTTCATCTTGGCGCTGCGGGGCCTGAGTTCCCCGACCACCAGCCAGGCTGGCAACCGCAACGGCATGATCGGCATGGCGATCGCCGTCGGCACGGCCTTGGCGACGTTGTGGAGCCAGGGTGCGCTCGATCCCCTCACGCTGGCCCTGATCGGCGGCGGCGTTGCGATCGGCGGCGCGGTCGGCGCAGTTATCGCACGTCGCGTGGCGATGACCGCCATGCCGCAGCTGGTCGCGGCCTTTCACAGCCTCGTCGGCATGGCGGCCTGCCTGGTGGCGGTTGCGGCGATCCATACACCAGTGGCCTATGGCATCGCCTCGCCCGAGGGTGGGGTCGTCACCCATTCCCTGATCGAGTTGGCGGTGGGCTTGGCCATAGGTGCGGTGACCTTCACCGGCTCGGTGATCGCTTTCGCCAAGTTGAACGGCAACATGTCCGGTGCGCCGATCCTTCTGCCGGCGCGGCACCTTCTGAACTTGGCGATCGCGCTCGGTATCGTCGCCATGATCGTCGTCCTGGTGATGAGCGGCGGAACAGCACTCTGGGCGTTCTGGGCAATCTTCGGCCTTTCGCTGCTGGTTGGGATCACCCTGATCATCCCGATCGGCGGGGCGGACATGCCGGTCGTGGTTTCGATGCTCAATAGCTATTCCGGGTGGGCGGCGGCCGCGCTCGGCTTCACGCTCGAGAACACCACTCTGATCATTACCGGCGCCCTCGTGGGCTCGTCGGGCGCGATCCTCAGTTATATCATGTGCAAAGCGATGAACCGGGGCTTCATCTCGGTGATCCTGGGCGGCTTCGGTGCCACGGACGCCGCAGCGTCGGCCGGCGGCAAGGTCGAGACGCGGCCGGTGAAGCAGGGCTCAGCGGATGATGCCGCCTTCATCATGAAGAACGCCAGTAAGGTTATTATCGTTCCCGGCTATGGGATGGCAGTCAGTCAGGCGCAGCACGCGCTGCGCGAAATGGCCGACAAGCTGAAAGCGGAAGGCGTCGAGGTGAAGTATGCCATCCACCCGGTCGCCGGCCGGATGCCCGGCCACATGAACGTGCTGCTGGCCGAGGCCACCCGGCGAGGTGCTGTGGCAAGCTTAGGATCAGACCAGACTTGAACCAGGTCTTCCTCTCTTACAACCGCGAGGACCAAGCGGTCGCGAAGCTGTTCGCCGCGGGCTTTAAGCGCGCCGGGCTGAGCGTGTGGTGGGATACCGCATTGCGCTCGGGCCAGGCCTATGACGAAGTGACCGAGTGCGCGCTGCGCGGGGCCAAGGCAGTGGTTGTGCTGTGGTCGCCGCGCTCGGTGGTGTCGCGCTGGGTGCGCTCCGAGGCGACCTTGGCCGATCGCAACAAGACTCTGGTCCCGGCAATGATCGAGCCGTGCGAACGCCCGATCATGTTCGAGCTTACCCAAACCGCCGAACTGTCGCACTGGCAAGGCGATGATCGCGATCCCGCATGGCGGGCGTTTGTGGCCGATGTGCTGCGCTTTGTGGAGACCGACAATGGCGCTGCAGCGCAGCCGCCGCCGACCCTGCTCGCGCCTGCCACTCTT
>JAYUBY010000234.1:0-2118 GCA_043740635.1 Alphaproteobacteria bacterium | reverse complement strand
GTGTTGGTGTATCTCATCAGGCCAAGCAGAAATATCGGGGGCATGTCCGCCAGCCAGGCTTCAATCGCCGCGTCGAGCGACTCGCGGTTGTGTTTGAGGCCCGCCCAGTCCGGGTGAAGCGCGCTGGTGTAATCTGCGCCCGCCGGCAAATGCAGCAAGCCGGGTTCGAGCGCAGGGAATGCAACGCCCTGCTGGGCAAAACGCTGCAGCCACATCTTGTCAGCGAGCACCAGGTGCGTCAGCGTCTGGTGGATCGAGCCGAAGAAGGCACCACGATCCCGTTTGCGTTCAGCATCGGTCAGTGATTCGCACGCGGCGTAAAGGCGCTCATTCAACCAGCGGTTGTATTTCGCCATCAGGCGGTAGTGGTCGAGAAACGTTGCAGACATGGTTTTGCTCCTGAATCAATAGCTGCCAGCGCAGGAGATACCTGGGCTACAGCCACTTTTCACTTAAAAAAAAAGGCCGCAAGCATCGGCGCCCGCTACGGCCTGGGTCCATCCGCGCTTCCGGCGGTCCCGGATCGACGCGCTGCGCGCCTCGTCCGGGATGACAACGAAAAGGGTAGCTGGCGACCCGCCTCAGCGGACGTGTTCGAGCCAGTGCCGGCGCAGGAACTTGGGCGTCTCTTCGGTTGGCGCGCTGAGGTCGAAATACTCGTTGAAGGCCAGCCCCACCTTGTTGTCCAGCCGCCAGATCACCTGGGCCTTGAAGGCCAGGCCATGGCTGAGGTTGATCAGGTACAGCGGGTCACCCAGCGGCTCGACGTTCGCGAAGCGCAGGCGCGCGCCGGCGGTCGATATGTCGGAGATCGTGCAGTCGACCGTCAGCTCTCCACTTGAATGAATGACCCGCCCACTCAGAAACACCCGCCGGCGCTGTTCGCCACGGCGCTCGCCCTCGTGTTCGGGCGGCGGCTCCATCTGGGGTAAGGCGTTTGACACGACGGCGTTCTCGAAAGTTCCGCGGCAACCTAGCAGTTCAGCCTTAATGCGCGGTTTCAGCCTTGACCGAAAAGGATTGACGCCCCGTTGCCGCCGGCGGGTTGGCCTAAAACAACCCGGCCGCCAGATTGATCATCAGCGCCAGGATGGCGGTGTTGAAGGCAAAGGCGATCAGGCTGTGCACCGTCGAGATCCGGCGCAGCGACTTGGAGACGATTGTCACATCGGCGGTCTGGGCGGTGGCCCCGATGATCACCGCGAAATGGACGAAATCCCAATAATCCGGCGGCTCGTCGCCGGGGAAATCCAGCCCCTCGCGGTGCGCCCCGCCGTCGCTGGCCAGGTAGTATTCGTGGGCGTAGTGCATGGCGAAGATGATCTGCACGAAGGCCCACGACAGGGCGATCGTGCCGGCGCCCAGGCCGACCCGCAGGACCTCCATGGGCGCCGTCTGGCCCTTAGCCGTCGCCAGTTCGGCGCAGATGGCCGCCACGCTGGCCACGGCGGCGAAGATCGCCAACAGCAGGATGAAGTGCTTGCCCTCGTCATGATCGATCGCCCGCTTGCGCATGCGCTCGTGGTCGGCGTCGACCATCGAATGCAGGGTCAGGATCAGGAACGCCACCACGCCCAGGTCCCAGCCAATCAGGGCGCGGGTGATTGGGCTGGGAATCCACATCGCGCCCAGCAGAAAGGTGAGGATGCCGACGGCGGCTCCCGCCATCAGCCGCGGCCGCGCCGCGAACGGGCGCAGCGGCAGCGGTAGTTTGCTCTGCGTCGGCGCGCTGGCCATGACCACTTCCCCCAAAACCAATGAATCGCGGCCGCATTGTCCGCCAATCGCGTCGGCAAGCAATGCGGCGCGCTTCAGGCGCAGGGCGGAGGGGGCCGCTGATCGGACGCATGGGGCGGCGTTCAGCCAGGCTTCATCGGCGACACGCCGCTCGACTGACGCCGCGGCACATCGGCTTGTGTCTTGACCTGGCCCTCCCGTCGCGCTGCAACGGCGCTGCACACTTGGAGCGATCCACACCTTGGACGACCGCGTCATCCCCCTGGCCGACGGCTTCACCCCCGCGGACCGCGCCGACTGGACCGCGTTGGTCGAGCGGACGCTCAAGGGCGCGTCGCCGCAAAGCCTGGTCAGCTTCACCGCCGACGGCCTGGCCCGGCA
>JAYUBY010000233.1:0-3650 GCA_043740635.1 Alphaproteobacteria bacterium | reverse complement strand
GATGCTGGCGCGGGTATCGGCGACGATGACGCCCCGGTGCGCGATGACGATGTGGACCTGACTTGGCGCCGCGACGGGCGGCCTCGGATAGGACCAGACGCTTTCCTGTACGAGGCCGACGGGATCGGGTCGCGGCCTCATGCCGGCCCGCGCGCTAATAGGCGCTGTAGCCGCGGCCGAACGCGCAGGAACCGGACGTAGAGGCGCTCAAGGAGGGCCAGCACCCACGGCCGCCTCGCCGCGAGCCCCAGGGGCCGCAACAGCGGAATCGCCCGCCACGTCGCCGCAAAGGCGGCCGCGCCCGACACCAGCACACCGTCCTCGCTGGCATGAAAGCGCGCCAGCAATTCAGCACGATCGATGGGGCATGAAACATCGTCCACGGTGGCATCCACAAAATGGATGGCGCCGGCCCTGTCGAGCCGACGCATGAAGGCGATTTCGCTGAGGCAGAGCGGGCACCCCGCGTCGTACCAGACGGTCAACTGGCTCATAGGCCCAAGGTAGGGAGCCGAGGTCGACTGCGCACCGGCTAACCCGCAATGAATAGCGCCGCCGATCGTCCCGAGGCGCAAATCGAGGCTAGGGCGACGCCTTCCGCCGGCGAGCGGCCCGCTGAGGTCCGGCGTATGCAAAGCGCCTTCGCGCATGCGGATCTGGAACGGGCATTGGCGCTTTTGATTGCTCCGGCTAAGACTTGTTCCATGTCGTGCGCCTCAATTCGAATCGGCCGCCGTTTACCGCTTCAGAATAAGCTGCCAAAAAGCCGGCAGCGTGCTGACGGGTTTCGAGGCAGAAGCCTTATTTTGAGACGTGTCGTTCTGAGTGCAATAATCGGAGCCACTCTCATCGGAACTCGCGCAATGGCCGTAGAGGAACCCTCTTTCAAGACTATCGTTCGCGAGGGCGCTTTCGAAGTCCGTGACTATCCGGCCCTGGTGGTCGCCGAGGTGACCGTCAGCGGCGATCAAAAGGAAGCGGCCGGCAAAGGCTTTCGTCTGCTCGCCGGATATATATTCGGTGGCAACAAACGTCGCCAAAGCATCGCGATGACGGCACCGGTGGCTCAAGCGCCGACGAGCGAAAAGATCGCCATGACCGCGCCCGTCACCCAGACTCAGAGCGCTGGTGAATGGGTCGTGCGGTTCACCATGCCGAGCGCCTATTCAATGGAAACGCTGCCGGAGCCAAACGATCCCAAAGTGCATCTGCGCCTGGTCCTGCCGGCCCGCTTTGCCGTGCTGCAATTCTCCGGTCTGGCCCGAAAGGACGACGTCGCCGCAAAAACCGCCGAACTCGAGAAACTCGCTGGAACGCACCACCTGCGCGCTATCGGGCCGGCGTCGCTGTCTCAATACGACCCCCCGTGGACCCCCTGGTTCATGCGGCGAAACGAAGTGATGATCCCCATCGCGCCTTGATAGCGCCCAAGGCGGTCAGGTCACAGCAGCGCATTCTGCTCAGGGATTGCAGCCCTGACAGTGCTCGGCATCAGCGGTCGTGGCGTTTGTTGCGAGCCGATCCTCTCGATAGCCGCAGGCCAAGCAGGTCAAGACTTCCGTGCGCACCACGTGTCGGCAGGCCGCGCCATTCGCAGGGAAGTCTCGTCCGTTCGGTCACGTCAAATCCCGGATGGCAGCAGGTCGGGCATGTGCTGTGGAAACGCCGAACCAGGTCGCTAGCCGCGCGCTCGATGGCCCGCATCCGGGTTGGATTGCGGTGGGCGCGCATATCCGCCTCGATGAAGGCCGCGCCGCATTTGGCGACGACCTGGCCGACAGCTTCTTCCAGAAAGGCGTGGTCAACGACGTCCTTGAACAGAGCGAAACCAGGCGCAGGCTTCTCGTCAACCCAGCCCATGACGATCAACCCATGCCCAGGAAATTTCGATCGCTCGGCAAAAGTGGAAGCAGCTTCTAGGTCCGATACGACCGTATGGCCGTAGTTGGTCTCAGGGCTCGCGAAATGGCTGGTCAATTCGAGGCCGCGCTCACGATCGATCAAAAGGACAAGCTCGCGGCCGATCGCGAGGAACGGAATATAGGGGTGCGGGCCGAAGCTGCCCTCGCTGGCGATGCCTACGCGCGCGTCGGGCGCATACTCGAACCCTACCGCGATCTTGGCCCTAGCCGCGTCGAGTTGCGACCAGGCCCATGTGCGGCACAAGCCGCGGCTCCTATCGGACAACGGCTCAAGTTACATCTCCGGAGACCTGGCCGAATGGCTGGGCAAGCAGGAGATGAAACACGTCCGCGGCGCGCCCTATCATCCCCAGACCCAGGGCAAGATCGAGCGCTGGCATCACACCCTGAAGCACCGCATCCGGCTGGAAAACTACTTCCTGCCCGGCGACCTTGAGGAGCAGATCGGCCTCTTCATCGAGCACTACAACCACGCCCGCTACCACGAGAGCCTGGGCAACGTGACGCCGGCAGACGCCTACTTCGGCCGAGCCGCCGACATCCTGCGCGAGCGGGCCAGCATCAAACGGCAGACCATCGAACATCGGCGCTTGCAACACCGCAAAATCGCCGCCCAAATATCAACCCCAGATGAGGCCAACTCTCCGCTAAATCCGGACCCCAACTGTCTCAAAACTTCTGACGACGTAGAGCGAGATTTATAAAACGGGATGCCGAACGAGTGCGAATGCCGGGATTTCGCGGGCAGAAGCGGTCTGACCACCAAAGTCGCTGTTAAACGCAGTCGGTAGAACTGTGGTGGATTGGGTCCCGGTACCACCATCAGCGCCGATCAAGCTGAGCAGATGATGTGGCAGCATTGTTGGCATAGAGAGTGCTTAGGTCCTAAATCCGAGCGGCAGTGTGGATCCTGCGGTCCGTCGCATCCGGTTCGGCCGCCTGTCCTAACCGCTATTCAGTGGCCCTGGGCGTAGGCTCCGTCCCGGCTTCGGCTTCGATCAAGGGTCTCTGGAAGGCTCCACCAGATCAGCGCGCCGAGGGCGTACAGCACTGCACCCGACGACATGGCGAGACCAAGTCCGAACTTGTCAGCGGCTTCGGCTACGAGCGTTGGCGCGAGGAAGGAAATGATGCGCCCATAGTGGAACACGGATGCCGCCGTAGAGCGAACCTCGATGGGGAAGCCGGACAGACCATGAACGGATCGAATGCCGGCCTAGATGCGCGAGCGCCGCCTCAGCGCGAAGGTCATCCAGCTGCTGGCGCAACATCCCGACCAAAGCTTTGCGGATCTGCAGGCGTGGACCGCCCATCTCGACCGGCTTGGCGTCGCCGCGCTCACCGTCCGGCCCAACCCGGCGCTGATCGCCACCGAGGGCGCGCTGTGGGGCAGCGTCAAGGCCCACGGCTTCCTGGGCGATACGGTCATCGTCAGCGACGACGCCGGCCAGTTCAAGGTCGGCCGCCACGCCCTATATTGGATCCACGCCGAGCGCCTGGTGCACACGCTCGTGGGCTTCACGGCGCATAACCGCGCCGCCCAGGCGCGCATCCGCGGTCTGATCTGGGACCTCTAAAGCGACCTCAAGGCCTATCGCGAAAACCCCTCAGGCCCGATCAAGGCCGGCTTGCTCAAGAGGTTCGACGCGATCTTCAAATGCAAAACCCGCTTCACCCGGCTCGACCGTCTGCTCAAGCGGATCTACGCCAACAAATCCGAACTCCTGA
>JAYUBY010000232.1:0-2090 GCA_043740635.1 Alphaproteobacteria bacterium | reverse complement strand
GCCGAACTTGAACTATTGGCGACCGGCTTACGAGCCAAGATCACTTACACGCCCGATGTATGAGTGCGACACCGACCCGATAAGATGGTGTGGGCGCTGCGGGCGTCCAGAGTGCGGACGCGCCAACACTCTTGCGAGTCGATTGCCGCGCGCAGCGTTCCTCAACGTGACAGCCTCGGCACGCGCAGAGCAATGCGCGCGTCCAAAACCCGCACAACACTGCCTCTTAGGCGCTGCGGTCACCGCGAGTTCCTCTCAGTCAACCGGGCGATGCCTGCGCTATTCGAGCGGGGCGCTCTTTAAGCTGAGAATATAGGAAATGACGTCTTCGCGACGCCTTTTGCGCAGGACAAGATTCGGCATTGTCTGGTGCGACGTTTGGAGGGCGGCCCGCAAGGCGATCGCCGTCATTCCCGGGGTTTGCGCCAAGGGTGCAAACGGTGGCGCCTTGGAGTTTGGCGAAGCGGCCTCGCCAGCCTCAATCGCGTGGCAGGCCGCGCACGATTTCCGGGCGATCGCCTCCCCTTTTTGAGGGTTACCTGGCTCCCGGGCGTAAACACCGACAGGGGAGATCAGGAGGACGCCCGCAACGGCGGCTGCACCAAGTTTCCAGTTCATGATTGTCCTCTGGTCTCGCTTCGGTTCTGAGAGCTCTTGCCGTCGTGTGGAGTTAGCGGGGCTGCGCAGCTTTTTCGTCCGTCGGACCTCGTCCTTCGGGTAGCCGGCGACATTTGCCTACTTTGGGAATTCTTCCGCAATGGCGCCTGTAAGGCGATGGGTGCCGCGGCCATGCGGCAGTTGGTCGAGGGGAGCAGCCCATTGCCCGGACGCGATATCAGGTCGCCGTCACGCGCTTAGAATGTTCCGGCGTCTCGCCGAGGGGAAGTGACCGACGACCGCACCCGGTCGATCACCTCCGCATAGGCCTCGGGCGTGATTCCGGACACCATGCCTCCGAAGTGGACGTGGTCGATCAGACTTAGGCCACAGGCGCCGCTGAGGTGGGAGTCAAACAGCAGCTTCAGGGCGTCAAGTGCGCCAGTGTCGTGCGTCCAGGAATCAGACGCGCCTGACGTGGTGAAGCTGATCAACTGGCGCCCCCCGAGGCGCGGGTCGGTCCCGCCGAACGCCGGTTCGAAGCTGAAGCCCATGCTGAACACCCGATCGACATAGCCCTTGAGGATCGCCGGAGGTCCGTTGCACCAGAGTGGATAGACGAAGGTGAAGATATCGACGTCCTGCAGCTCGGCACGTTCGCGCACCACGTCCGCGCGGAACCTAGGCGGCCTGGGGCCGGGAATTTCCGCGGCCTTCAGGCAGGGGTCGAACCGCATAGCGTAGAGGTTCCGCTCGGACCTCATCACCCAGTCCACGGACCGCCTCGCAGTAGGCGCGCGCGAGCGAAGCGTTCAGGCTCTTGGGGTCGGGATGGGCGAGGATGACGGTGTGCTTCATGGCGGCCTCCGATGTCCGCAGTCTTGCCGCCACGGTGGCTGCCCGCCTTGGCCAAGATCACGGATCCGGCCTTTTCGCCGGCCGGTACTCCTCGCAAGGCGTGCGACCAGGTGAGCACGACGATCCTGTCCGCTCGCACGCGAGCGCGATACACATTGAGGGCGGTTTTCTCCGGCCTACACGCGCACGCCGGACCCCCCGGTCGACTAGGATCAGGGTGACCGTCGATGGCGAAAGTCGGTGAGAGCTTGTTGAAACCGCTAGTGATAGTGCGTCAGGCGTGGATGTCGGACGGCGGCCTGAATCGCACGCGGAGCGAAGTCTGAAGATTGAGCTAGCTCAAAGACACCGGCGAAAAATAGCCCAAGCTCCCGTCTGGACGGGAAGCAGATCATGGACGGATTTCGTTTGGGCAGCTGGACAAGCCCCATCAAACTACTGGGTGTTCCGGTTCGTGTGCACTTGGCGTGGCTGTTGGTTGCGGTGCTGATCGGCTGGTCTTTGGCCATGGGGTCTTTGCCGGTCGTATATGCTGGCCTCTCCGACCGGACCTATCGGGCCATGGCCGCGATCATCATCGGCGGGGTAGGTCTATCCATCCTGCTGCACGAGTTGGCTCACATCCTGGTGGGTCG
>JAYUBY010000231.1:0-2332 GCA_043740635.1 Alphaproteobacteria bacterium | reverse complement strand
TGGATGCGCCACATCGGCGAGATCCGGATGCTGGCGGGTGTGCCGTACCGGGGTGGGGGCCTCGGCCGGGTGCTGGCGAGCGAAATCTACGCCGTCGCGAAGCTCATGGGCCTGCGCAAGCTGACCGCCCAAATGACCCTGGACCAGGCGGGCGCGCGGGCGACCTTTGAACGCCTCGGCTTCAAGCCCGAGGCGCTGCTCACCGACTGGGTGATGGCGAACGACGGCCGCACCCGCGACCTGCTGGTGATGGCCTACGACCTGGAGGGCCTGACGGACACGGTGGACGTGTGAGAGGGGCGAGCCAATCTCGATCGTTCAGCGGGCCCGGCGCCGCGCCGTTCGGAACGCCAATGCCGCCACCGTTGTGACGCCCGCGAGCAGAAGCCCAACCCAGATCGACTCTTCCCCAACGCTGGGCTCCCGTTCGATTGCGGGGCCGGAGCCGGTAGCAGGGGGAAACGGACTCGTCGCGGAAACGAGCCGCAGGTCACCCTGGCCGCCCCACTGGGCGAGCGTTGCTGAGAGATCGAAGACCTTCCCGTAGCCCGAGAACGAGGCACGTCCTCCCGTCACGGAAACGCCAAAGCCGGTCGATACCCTGACTCCGTCGGACCCAATGCCGCTCCCAATGAGCAGCGTCTCGCCCGCATTGATGGAGGGGCGCCAGACCGCGAGGAGAGTATACGCGCCGTCCCCGAAGGCGTCCGAACGGCCCGCGTCCGAGACGACCAGCGCCGTAATCTCTTGCCGTGCGGTTTCCTGCGTGACCGCCCCGCCGTCACCAGGGAACGCCGTTCTTACGACGCTTGAGCCATCTGGCGGGAGCGCCGCCAGTATGCGCTGGAGGCTGCCCGAGCGGACGGCCTCAGCGACCGCTTTCACCTCGGCTGACAGACCGCTGTAGGGGTCGGTCTGAGCAACCGCCGGGCGCGATGCGCCCAAGCCGGGCAGCAGCAGGAAGCCCACCACGAACAAGCCCAGCGCGATTCTGTTGCGCGCGAACCCTTGCCTTGGCTTTCTCACGAATACAGCCCCTGAGCGATTGCCAGAGCGGAGACCTCTGGAAGTTGGAAGTAAATCGAAATCCATGCAGCCTCTCCTTCGTCGTACCAGATTACGAACTCCGGGGACTCCGGCGAGCGCCTTGGCTTCAAGCCGAGGCGCTGCTCACCGACTGGGTGATGTGGTCGTCGATTCCGGCGCACTGTCGAAACGGAGCGGCAGACTCCCTGACAGGGCCCCGCGCCGCATCGCGTCACGCCCGAAGGCGCGTCACCCTCACTGTGCCGGGGGGAGATGAGCAGTGGCGCCGCGGACCTTGCCAGTGCCATCCTCTAGCCGTATTTCGAGAAATTTCAGACCTTCCAAAGCGAAACTCACAGTCCAGATGCTCATGGGCCGACCGAACTCGCTAGTGCCGTGCGTCGAGGAAACCTTTCGCGCATCTTTCACAAAGTCAACGCCCGTGATGGTGAGCGCGTCACTGCGGGGAGACGCGTATCCTCGCTCCGCGAGCCGAGCGGCCGGGCCGTCCTCGCTGAAAAGAAACACCAGCGCCGCAGCCGTAGCTCGTCCGCGGACCTCGGTCTCGGCGAACTCAGGGCCCGCACCCTGGGCAACCAAAGGTCTCAAGCCAGAGTACTGGGCGAGTTCGGATCGGACTCCCTCATCCAAACCGGCGACGCCGAGGACGTAGACGCTAGCAGCTATCATGGAAACTAGGCCGCCGACGGCCAGCAGTCGCTGAGTGTTCACATCATTCCTCCTAGAAGGTTGGGTCTATGTAGCTCCAGATGTCGCCAAAAGACGAATCTGACCATCTAATCTGAAAATCGGCCTGTAGTTCGCACCAGTAGTTGTAGTATGTGGTACCGGTCGAGAACAAGAGGACGGAGTCGTTGTACTCCGAGAACGCAGACTGGTTGTGCGTCTGCGCTCCGCAAGTCCACACTCGACCAATAGTCGCGCGGTGCTGGTCAATCGGTGCCAGGAGTGTCGCCGGCTGTTTGGAGATCGAATAAAAGTCGTAGAACACGTTCCGATCATAGTAGCAGGACGGATCCTCAAACGGGTCGATCCGCTGCTGCAATGTGAACGAGCCACCCCCGGTCCCAAATTGGAACGAATTGTCCTGACAGATGGCGGCAGCGCTCTGGCGTTGAGACAGCCAGCCAAGCGATGCAATCGAGATGGCGAAAACATAGAGACCGCCGATCAATACCTGACGCGGTAACTTCACTGAATCCTCCTCGTTTGGGCTGGGCTGCTCGGCGAGCGCCCGCCGTTTGCGTCAGCATCAGGCTACGGTGGCTGGGGCCGACGGGTCACC
>JAYUBY010000230.1:0-2038 GCA_043740635.1 Alphaproteobacteria bacterium | reverse complement strand
CTTAGCCTTGGCTAGCGCCTTGACGTTCTCCGAGGGCGATTTGTCGAGGTCGATGACGCCGGACGGATAGCCCGGGCCGCAGGCGATCTTGTCCATGTAGGTGTCAGGCGCGTTCAGCATGGTGCCCTTTGGCGCCCAAGCCATCACCGCCAAAGCGTTAGCCATGGCCTTTGCAGTGAGCGTAGTGCCTTCGAGGGGATCAAGAGCGATATCAATCTTGTGCTTGCCGCCCTTGCCGACTTTTTCGCCGATATAGAGCATGGGAGCCTCATCCCGCTCGCCCTCGCCAATGACGATCTCACCGTCGATATCGAGGTCGTTAAGCGCTGTCCGCATCGCGTCGACCGCCGCTTGGTCGGCGGCCTTTTCGTCGCCGCAACCCACCAACTTCCAAGCTGCGATGGCGGCGATCTCGGTGACGCGGACCGCGTCCAGCACAAGGCTGCGGTCAAGGACTTCGGAAGTCATGTCTTCAGCGTCTCCGGCCAAAACGTTTTTCGTAGAAACTAGATGCGGGCGATGCGTAGCAGGCGCGGACGGTCGAGCACAGCCGACAGGGCCGCGATACGCTCAATAGCGGCCTTCAGAACAGATTCGGCCACGGCATGGGTGGTGAGGACGATCGGCACGCCCCCCTTCAAAATAGCGGGAGCGTTCTCTACCGGTTTCTGCAGGAAGCTTTCGATCGAAACGCCAGCTTCCGCCAGGGTCTCGGAAACAGCCGCAATCACGCCTGGTTCGTCCTTGACGGACAAACGCAAGTAAGCGCGGCCGATGCTCTTGGCAGGATCAACGGGCTTGAACGGCTTCAACTGGCCGGCCGGCGCCTGAAAAACGGGCCGAGTAACTCCGGTCATGACATCGGCGATATCGGCCGCGACAGCGGCTGCTGTGGGACCAGACCCGGCGCCCGGGCCCTGAATGAAGATACGCCCGGTCCGCGCCCCATCGATAAATAGCGCGTTCAGCGCGCCTCCCGCCTGTGCCAACGGGTGGGCGAGCGGTGCGAGCGACGGATGCACTCGAACTAGCACGCCGTCCGGCGAGCGGTCGGCTGAAGCCACCAGCTTGATCCGGTAGCCAAGGTCGCGGGCGAGCTGGATATCCAGCAAATCGACGTTTTCGATCCCCTCGATCTCAGCGGCGGCGTAGTTCGGCGCGCAGCCGAACGCCAGCGCCGCGAGAATCGAAATCTTGTGGGCTGCGTCAAACCCGCCGATATCCATCGTCGGGTCGGCCTCGGCGTAGCCCAAACGTTGGGCCTCGCCCAGGATCTCGGCGAAGGACCGGCCGGTCGCCTCCATCTCGGTTAGGATGTAGTTGCACGTGCCGTTGAGGATGCCGGCGATTGAGCGGATATCGTCTCCGACCAAGGCCTCGCGAACGATCTTCACGGCCGGCACGCCGCCCATGACCGCGGCCTCGAACAGCAGTGGAACCCCCTTTGCCTCCGCGAGAACAGCCAGCTCCGCGCCATGCTCGGCGATTAGCGCCTTGTTTGCCGTGACAACAGGCTTTCCAGCCCGCAGCGCGGCTTCGACCGCGGCCTTCGCCGGTCCGTCTGACCCACCGATCAGCTCTACAAAAATGTCGGTATCGGCAGAAGTCGCCAAGGCGACCGGGTCATCAAGCCAGGGCAGTCCCGAGATGTCGAACGGCCTCGGGCGCGAACGCGATCGGGCCGAGACCCCGGTAACGACCGCGCGGCCCCCGGCGGGCGCATATTCCGCATGGTCCGCGAGGAACGTCAGCAAGCCTGTGCCCACCGTTCCCAATCCAGCGACGCCTAGCCGCCATGTTTTGCTGTCGCTCATTGAGCGGCCAGAGCGTTGTGATGGCGGGCCAGGATCTCGTCGGACTGGCTGAGGAACTTCTTCACGTTGCGGGCCGCCTGACGGATGCGATGTTCGTTCTCAACGAGGCCAACGCGCACAAAACCTTCGCCATATTCGCCGAAGCCCACGCCGGGCGCCACGGCCACGCCAGCCTCCTCGATCAAGAGCTTCGAAAAGAGCAGGCTGCCTGCCTCTTTGAATTG
>JAYUBY010000229.1:0-7185 GCA_043740635.1 Alphaproteobacteria bacterium | reverse complement strand
TACATGGACAAGATCGCCTGCGGCCCGGGCTATCCGTCCGGCGTCATCGACCTCGACAAATCGCCCTCGGAGAACGTCAAGGCGCTAGCCAAGGCTAAGGGCGTGAAGCCTGACGAGATCACTGTCTGTGTTCTAGATCGCCCCCGCCATGCCGAGATCATCGCCGATCTGCGAGCCGTCGGTGCGCGAGTTTATCTGATTACGGATGGGGATGTGGCGGGCGTCATGAACACCGCCGACCCGTCGACAGGCGTCGATCTATATGTCGGATCCGGCGGTGCGCCGGAGGGCGTTCTGGCCTGCGCGGCGCTCAAGTGCGTCGGCGGCCAGTTTCAGGGACGTCTGGTTTTTCGTAACGCCGACGAAAAAGCACGTGCCGCACGCGTTGGGATCAAGGACCTCGACCGCAAATACGACCTGCACGAGATGGTCCGAGCCGACGCGATCTTTGCAGCTACCGGCGTCACCGACGGAGCGCTGCTGGACGGGGTGAAGGTCAAGGATGGCTTTGTGCACACTCATACTCTGGTGCTCAACTCCGCGACCCGCACGGCGCGTGAAGTTCGGATGAAGCGGCCGGTCTAAACAGGCGGTCGCCGCCGACCCTCAGCCGGCATTCTAGTCCGGCTGATCGGCGTAGATCTTCATCAAGCGATAAAGGTAGTCGCGGCTATCGTAGAGCACCTTGACGCTCTCTCGTTCGTTCAGGCCATGCACGCCGTCGCCGTCTGGATCGCCGAAATCCCCCGAAATCCCGTACGTCGGAATACCCACCGGCGTCAGGAATGCGCCATCGGTTGCGCCTGCTGACATGATGCGAAGCTGCGGAACGCCTGGCCACATCTCAGCGGCCAGTTTTTCTGCCGGCCCCAACACCTTCGGATCAAGTGGCGGCGGTGGCGCCGGCGCGTTGCGAACTTCGCGCAGAGATATCTTCACCTTGGGGTCGGCGATCGCCTTGTTCAATGTGGCCATCACCGCCGCGGCGCTCGTTCCGGGAAAGATGCGGCAGTTAACGTTAGCGCGGGCGCGTTGCGGCAGCGCGTTCGTCGCGCGTCCCGCGTCCCGCGTCCCGCATGGTGGCGACGCAATTGGTATGCAGAATTGAATTGTTGTCCGGATCCTTCTCAGCAACGAGCCGGGCTTTCGCATCATTGGGGTTCTTCAGGAGGGCCAGGATCGCGGCCCGCTGCTCTGGCGTTCGGAGTTTGGCGAACTTGGTGAAGTAATCTCGGGTTGTTTCGTTGAAGGTGACCGGAAAGCGGTAGGCCTACACCTGGGTGAGGGCATGGGCCAGGTGATAGATGGCGTTGTCGGACAAGGGCCGGGAGGAGTGACCACCTGGATTGTTCACCTCTAAAGGTATAGTTCTGAGACAGTTTTTCACCGACTTGGATTCTGCCAAAGACCGGCTTGCCTTTGTCGTCCAGCAGGCCGCCGCCACCCTCGTCGACGGCGAACGCCGCATCGATCAGGTCGCGCTTGTTCTTGGCCAAGTACTCTGCGACGTTGAAGGTGCCGCTGGTTTCTTCACCGCAGGTAAGCGCCATCTTCAGCGTGCGGCGGGGTTTGAAGCCTTCGCGGCTGTAGCGCGCTAACGTGTCGACCCAAGTGGCCACCATCGCTTTGTCGTCAGACGCGCCTTGCGCATAGAAGTTGCCGTTCTCCTCAACGAGTGTGAAGGGGTCCCGGGTCCAATCCTCACGCTTGGCCTCGACCACGTCCAGATGGGCCAACATCAGCACCGCCTTGGCCTTGGGTTCGCGGCCCGGATAAACCGCCACCAGGCCGCCTTCCTTGGGATGGTCGGGAGCGGTGAAGAGATGCAGGTCCGCGTCTGGGATGCCCGCTGCCTTAAGGCGCGCAGCCATGTGTTCGGCCGCCAGAGTGCAATTCCCGGCAGACAGCGTCGTGTTGGTCTCTACGAGTTCCTTGTAGATCGCTCGAAACTCTGCCTGGTCGGGCCGGATTCCCTGGTTTGCGCCGACCCCGGAGCTGTGCCGATGGTGGCAATAATAAGCGCAAACCCGATGATCTTGTTCATCTGGCGGTCCCCCAAGGATTCCCTCAGCCTAGAGGTGTGCATGTGCCTTGCAATAGAGCGTCGGGCCATCGCTTAGACCGATATTGTCGTAGGTGAGGGCTATGTGAGACCGCTGGCGACTCGCCAGCCGAGGACGGATAGTGACGCTCTTTAGAAGGAATAGCAGTTGGCGGACGGCAGCGCACACCTTGGCTATCTCGGCGTTGTGCGTTCACTCAGCGGCCGGCTGTGGCGTGACCGGGTTGCTGACCCAGAGCTGATCCGACGCCACCAGCTGAGCCACGGCCTGTCGGAGCCTCTCGCGCGCGCGCTCGCAGCGCGGGGCATTCTGGCCGACCAGGGCGAGACCTATCTTAACCCGACGCTCAAGGCGCTTTTCCCCGATCCATCGACTTTCACGGACATGGACCTGGCCGCCGAAATCCTGGTTGCCGCGCTTGAGAAGAAGCGGCCGTTGGTTGTCTTCGCCGACTATGACGTGGACGGCGCCTCTTCGGCGGCACAACTCGTCCGCTGGTTCCGCGCCATGGGCCACGAGCTGTCGATCTATGTACCCGACCGCATACTGGAGGGTTACGGCCCGTCGCCCGCCGCCTTTCGCCGGCTGAAGGCTGAGGGCGCGGAGCTTGTGATCACTGTCGACTGCGGCGCGGCCGCACACGATGCTTTGACCTGCGCAGCCGAGATCGGCCTGGAGGTCGTGGTGATCGACCACCACCTGATGCGCGGCGAGGAAATCCCGCAGGTCGCGGCCCTGGTGAATCCGAACCGTCCCGATGACACGTCTGGGCAAGGACACTTGGCTGCGGCGGGCGTGACGTTTGTTCTCCTTGCCGCGCTGAACCGCGAAGCCCGCAGGCGAAACCTGTTTAAGGACCAGCCTGAACCGGATCTGCGCCAGTGGCTTGATTTGGCCGCCATGGGGGCAATCTGCGACGTGACTGAGCTTCGGGGTTTCAACCGAGCGCTGGCCGCGCAGGGTCTGAAGGTGATGTCCAACTGGCGCAATCCAGGGCTTAAAGCGTTGCTCGACGTCGCCAAGAGCCAAGGGCCCGCAACCACATTTCACGTGGGCTTCATCCTGGGGCCCCGGATCAATGCCGGTGGGCGGATCGGGCGAGCGGATCTGGGCGCGCGGCTCCTATCCACCGACGACCCGGAAGAGGCAAGGGCGCTGGCCGAGGAACTGGACGGGCTCAACGCGTCGCGCAAGGAAGTCGAACGCGAGGTCACCGAAGCGGCGATCGCCTACATAGAAACCGAGAGCAACCAGGCTGACGCGCCGATGTTGTTGGTTGCGCAGGATGACTGGCATCCCGGCGTGATCGGTATCGTCGCGGGGCGGCTGCGGGAAAAATATCGCAAGCCCGTCGTCGTTGTGGGCGTCGATCGTGCTGCGAATGTCGGCAAGGGCTCAGGACGTTCGCAGCCCGGTGTGAACCTCGGTCGCGCCATTCAGGCGGCCTATGAGGAAGGCCTGCTGTTGGCGGGCGGCGGTCATGCCATGGCGGCCGGCCTCTCGGTACGCCCCGACACCATTCCCGAACTTCGCGCCTTCCTTTGCGAGCGCTTGGCAGTTGAAAGCGAGATCGCAACGGCAGAGGACGGGCTTGAGATCGATGCACTCATCACGACGCGAGGCTGCGATCGGGCGCTCTGGCAGGATTTCCAGAGAATGGCGCCCTTCGGTCCCGGAAACGTGGAACCGCTGTTTGCCTTGGCCGACGTACGTGTAGAGCGCCCAATGGCCCTGCGCGGCGGCCACGTCCGCTGCTCCCTGATTGATGGGTCGGGCGGCAAACTGAAAGCCGTCGCCTGGCGCGTGGAGGGCTCGGAAACCGGTCGTCGGCTGATGGCTGAGGGTGGCGCGATTCACGTCGTGGGTCGTCTGAAGCCTGATGATTGGCAGGGGCGCCAGGGCGTGGAATTCGAGATCGAGGACGTCGCAGATCCACGACGGACTTAGGCGCGCGCGTAAGCGATACCGGGTGGTCTTGCACCCCCTCATGAAGGCGGATATAGAGCCGCCCTCGCGCCACGCGGTCCCTTCGTCTATCGGTTAGGACGCCAGGTTTTCAACCTGGAGAGAGGGGTTCGACTCCCCTAGGGACTGCCAGGCGCGTCTTCCCGCAATTCAGGTAGTCGATGAGTATTCCCTCATCGCGCGCATTTTCGCGTTGACGCGTACGCTGTTACCAGAACAGTGTTATAGTTGGCTCAGTCCGAATTTTGGGATCGGGGAGTAACGGGCCGAGGGGCAGATGGCTGGTTACGAATTCGAGCAGGTGGATGTGCAGGCCGAGGCCGTACGCATCTCTGGTCGCGTCAAGTGGTTCGACGCCGGCAAGGGCTATGGATTCATTGTTCCAGACGATCCGAGCCAGACTGATCTGAAAGATGTCCTTTTGCATGTGACCAGCCTGCGTAGTTCAGGGCGTGAACATGCTTTAGAGGGCTCTCTAATCACCTGCGATGTCGTGCGTCGACCGAAGGGTTGGCAGGTCGCTGAGGTGGTCGAAATCGATGAAAGCGCCGCCCCACCGCTTCCCGAGCGCCGACCCCGCGAGGCGCCGCTCCGGGGCGACCGCGAGGCTTTTCTGCGCGGTGACTTCGCCAATCGACCGCCGCCGCGGCGCGCAGCGACAGCAACCGGGCCGCTAGAGCGTGCGAAGGTGAAATGGTTCAACCGCACCAAGGGCTACGGCTTTGTGGTGCGTGACCTCGAGCCCGGTGACATCTTCGTCCACATCGAGACTCTGCGCCGCTCTGGCATGGAGGACCTGCAGCCGGGTGAAGACGTCCTAGTGCGGTTTGCCGAAGGCCCCAAGGGCCTCGTTGTCGCCGATATCGAAGCCCCCGGTCTGGGCTGACGGCCTTGCTTCCAGCGACGGGCGCCCCTTAAGGAGGGATGACATCGCTGTGGGAGTCTCCCTTGTCGTCCATCGTCGAGAGTTTGAGCCGCAGCCTGTGTGCCGCAATACTGCTCCTCGTGATTGCCAGCCCGGCGGCGGCCGTTCCGGTGGGTGGATTTCAGATCAAGCATGTCTACCCGCACGACACGGGTGCCTTCACCGAGGGGCTCTTCTATCTGCACGGCGACCTCTTCGAGAGCGCCGGTCTGGTGGGGCGGTCCAATATTCGTCGTGTGCGGCTAAGAGACGGCGCTGTGCTGCAGTCCCAAGCCGTTGCCCCCACACTATTCGGGGAGGGGATCGTCAACTGGGGCGATGAGATCATCAGCCTGACCTGGCAGGATCACCTCGGTTTCCGCTGGGACCTAAAGACGCTTAGGCAGAAGAAGACCTTCGGCTACGCCGGCGAGGGGTGGGCGCTTACGCAGGACAGTAAGCATCTGATCATGAGCGACGGGACCCCGGTAATCCGGTTCCGTGACCCCATCACCTTCCGGGAGGTGCGGCATATCCAGGTCACCGCTGATGGCCGACCGGTTGGCAATCTCAACGAACTTGAGTGGGTGAAAGGTGAGATCCTCGCCAATATCTGGCAAACGCACCTAATCGCGCGGATCGATCCCCAGACGGGCAAAGTGAAGGCCTGGATTGATATGTCCGGCCTCCCGGAGACTGGAAGCGCGGCGAACTCAGACGCCGTGCTGAACGGCATCGCCTATGACCGCGAGCATGATCGGCTGTTCGTCACCGGCAAGAACTGGCCGCACCTCTACGAGGTGCGTCTGACCCCCGCGAAGGCCGCAGGCCATTGAACGGGCGGACCGATGACGCACAGGCCCATCCGCCTCCACAGGGCTTCGTCCCTTCGGAAGGGCGAGGCGGTTTCTCGACCCTCAACGGCCCCTATTTCTATCGCCCCGACGGCGAGGTGTCCGAGCAGGCTTTTTTTGCGCAGAAGCGCCATGCTAATGGCCTGGGTCTGGTGCATGGCGGAATGCTTTCGGCGTTCATGGATGGTGTTTTGGCCGGCGCGGTCTGGCATGGGACTGCCAAGACGGCAGTTACCATCCATCTCTCTATCGATTTCCTGCACATGGCCCGCGTCGGCGAATGGGTAATGGGCGAAGCCCGGATGACCCGCGCCACAAAGGATATCGCCTTCGCGGAGGGCCGCGCCCATGTCGGCGGCCACGATGTCGTCCGCTGTTCGGGCGTCTTCAAATTGATGAACCGCGAACGCTAAGGAAGCTCGTAACCGGCCGCGGCCTCCACCTTGAGGGTGCGCTGCACCGCAGGCCGCCGCAGCACCTGATCGTGCAGCCGAATCAGATTGGGAAATTCTTCCGCCGGCGGGTTCAAGGAATTGAAGAACCGCCAGAAAAGCCTGAACAGATGGATGTCGGCGATCGAATAGCGTTCGCCGACGGTCCGATCTCTTGGACCGAGGCGTTGATCGGCCAAGGCGTAGATCCGGCGCGCGTGGTCGAGGCCCTGCCGCCGCGCCGGGTGTACAATCGCCGCGATGAAGGACATCCAGGAGATGACCTGCGCCTGGCCCTCATCACTGTCAGGCAGGAGCGCCGCGTTGGGAAAGTGCTTCGCAAGATAGAAGAGGAACGCAGCGACCTCGGTCAGGGGGCGATCCTCGATGACCAGGGTTGGCACTTGTCCCAGCGGATTGATGGCCAAATATGCGGGAGACTTGTTCTCATCATTCTTGAAGGAGACTGCCCCCCCCTCAAATTCAGCGCCGATTTCGAAGAGTGCGATGTGAGGCGCCATCGAGCTCGCCCCGGGCGCGAAATAGAGCGTGAGCATGCGGCAAAGCCTCCCGTGCGCAGACTAAGTCCGCGCCGTCCGTTGCCGAAAGGCGAAAACGCTTATATCGCATCACCGCCGGCGTCTTCGGGGCGTAGCGCAGCCTGGTAGCGCATCTGCTTTGGGAGCAGAGGGTCGCAGGTTCAAATCCTGCCGCCCCGACCACGCCGGCAAAGAAGTTGGGGTTCGTCCATGCTCGCGCGCATCTTTTGTCCGTCTAAGACTGCCATGCAGTCGGGTAAGGCCAAATCCGCCAGTTGGGTGCTGGAGTTCGAGCCGACGGACGCTAGACGGCAGGATCCTTTGATGGGTTGGACCCAGACCGCCGACACAGAAGGTCAGGTGCGGCTTTCCTTCGAGACCAAGGAAGAAGCTGTTCGCTACGCGGACCAGCACGGCATTGCGTTCCAG
>JAYUBY010000228.1:0-10317 GCA_043740635.1 Alphaproteobacteria bacterium | reverse complement strand
CCCGCGTTCGCGCATAGGCGCTAAGTTAAGGTGGCTGGAGATTGGTATCGCCTTCTGGGCGGCTCGGTAAGTCGTTTTCGGACGCTGGTCTTTTGGGCGAAGAGGCGGGCGAGAGATATGAAGCCGAGGACGGCGTGCATCAGGGCTCGGAAGAGGAACTTGGTGGCGCGCCAGAGCGATGTCGGCGGCGATAGCGGCGAAGCGTCCGGCTCAGGGGGGAGAGTCCCGGAACTCCGGGTTGAGGTCTTCGACGAGCAGGGCGGCGATGAGGTGTGCGAAGATCCAGGCTCTGGCCAGGTTCTCGTCCTTGGCCGGTAATCGATCGATGCGCAGCAGGCTCTTGAGCCGCTTGAAGGCCAGTTCGATCTGCCAGCGCAGACGATATAGCGCGCCAAGCTGATCGGGACTGGCCAGATCGGGGGCCAGGGAGGTGATCAGCATCAGGTGTCCGGCGGCGCGCAGGCTCAAGGGATCGTTCTGGTGGCCGCCGCGCTGGCTCTGGCGCAACGCCAGCTTGCGCGCCCGCTCGGCCGCGTCGGGTGGCTTCTTCAGCAGCACCAGGCGCGCCGGCAGCGCCGCGCGGTCGCGGTCGCGTCCGTCCAAGACAAGGACCTGCAGATCGCACGAGCCGGCTCGCTCGCTCTGGTCCAGGGCCGCGGCCAGGTCGAAGGCGCCGCCGTCGGCATCGGCCAGGGTTAGGGACCGGCGGCCGACCCGGACCAGGTACTGGCCGCCGCCTTCGACCAGATGGTGCAGTCCGTCCGGGCGGGCAAAGACCCTGTCGGCCAGGCTCAGCTCGCCCGGCTCGGTCGGCGCGCGCTCCAGCGCTTCGGCCGTGTGCCGGCTGGTCAGCTCCATCCGGCTGAAGCGTTGGCCGTCCACGTCGTAGACGGCATGAAGACGCCACTTGGGGCCCTTGCCCGGCGCGCTGATCACCGAGCCGTCCACGACACGAAGGCGAAGACCCAGGCCCAGCGCGCCCAAGGGCGCCGCCGCCCGCTGGGACAGCAAGGCCCCGGCCACTTGGCCCAGCCAGCCGGCCGCATCGCGCAAGCGGTACATCAGCCCCACGTCGCTGAGTGAGGCCACCTGTTGCAGTTCCGCCCACGCCGCCGTCTCACGCAGCGACTGCCCGCCGGGACCGTAGGCCAGCGCCAGCCTCAGCAGGTCCGAACCGCTACGGATCGCACGCTTGCGCTGCAGCGCCCCGCTCGAGCGAACCGAACCCTCAAGGTCGATCGCTTCGCCCAAGCGCGAAACCACCGCCGGCCAATCGTTCTCTTGGATGCTCAGAATCATCCACAGCTTGAATCACGACTAACACGAAGCGGGAATCCCCTAACTTAGCGCATATGGGATTGAGCCGGGACTAGGTAGAACTACGCACAAGAGGTTTACCGAAAATGAGGAAGGGGTAGGGTCCTCAGCGTGATGGCCCAGTAGGACAACGGATCGGGCGCATGCTGTGTACTGTCGCCGAGCCACATCGGCGGCAAAGTCGTTGTTGGACCAAACGCTGCCTTGCCGAGAACACGTACGCCGAGAATACCCCGTTCCGCTGCGGCCGGCGTGTTCGCGACGGCCTTCGCCTCCGGCGCCAACGCCGCTGAGGGCCGCCATGCGCGATATCAACGAAACCGGCCACACGTCCTGCCGGAGCGCCAACGCTCCGGGTCGGAGGTTTGAGGCTCCAGTGCACAACAAGGTAGATGACAGCGCCGCCCCCTCCCAGAACCCGAATTAGGCCCCGCTCGTCTTGCGTCGCTGCCTTCAGCCTGTATTGCAACGTCAAAACTGAAATCTGAGGGGATGCTCACTTGCGCAACGCTGGCCAGGACGGACCTGATCCAATCGACGTGGCAGTTGGCGCTAGGGTTCGCGTGCGCCGCAGGTCGATCGACATCAGCCAGACCCAACTGGGCCAAGCGCTCGGCATCACCTTCCAGCAGATTCAGAAATACGAGAAGGGGACCAACCGTGTTTCGGCTTCCATGTTGGTTAGGATCGCCGCCAAGTTAGAGACGTCCGTGGCTGCCCTCGTTGGGGAAGACGACAGCGCGCCGGCTGAGGCGGTAGTATACGCCCAGCTCGGCACGCCCGGGGCGCAGCAACTGCTCGCTGCTTTCGCCGCGATTGGCGAGAGCGAGACCCGCCGAGCGATCCTGACCCTGGCCTGCCGCCTTGCGGCCGCGCCCGCCGATCACGCAGAAGCGGCGTAACAAGGCGGCGCGTGAACCCCCATAGCAAACCCCCGCGGTCCGCGGGGCACCCTGAGGCGCTTCGAGGGCAAGGCGTCGGCTTCGAAAGCCCCATGATCCGGAGGGGCTGGGGGCTGTTCAGGATCCGGGATCATCAGGATTTCCGATCAGCCGACAGGCTACCCTCGCGCCCGATACAGACGGCGGCGAGACCGAAGGGGGGTCATTTCGCGGCGTCCGCCAGGCGGAGCGCCATCGCGCGGGAGCGGCTTGTTCTGCTAGATGCGCACGTGGACCTGGGCGCCAACCAAAGAGAACCCGACTCATTGGCCGGGTAGGTGCACCCTTAGCCGCCGCGAACACCTCGCCGCATGGCCTATGCGGCAGCGAGGCTCTGTTCTGGATCACGCATCACGTAGCCGCGGCCCTAGACGGTCTCGATGTGGTGCGGGCCATTGGCTGCATCGGTGAGCTTCCTGCGTAGCTTGCAGATGAAGACGTCGATGATCTTCACGTCCGGCTCGTCGATGCCGCCGTAGAGGTGGTTGAGGAACACCTCCTTGGTGAGCGTGGCGCCTTTGCGAAGGGCGAGCAGCTCAAGCATTTGGTACTCCTTGCCGGTCAGATGGATCCGCTGGCCGTTCACTTCCGCCATCTTGGCGTCGAGGTTGACGGTGATATCGCCGGTTCGGATCGTGGATTGTGCATGACCTTTGGAGCGCCGGACGACCGCGTGAATGCGGGCCACTAGTTCTTCTTTGGCGAAGGGCTTGGTCATGTAGTCATCGGCGCCGCCGGAGAGGCTCTTGACCTTGGTGTCGATCTCCGAGGTGCCTGAGAGGATCATGACGGGGGTGTTGACCTTGCCAAGGCGCAGGGTGCGCAGCACCTCCAAGCCACTCATGTCGGGCAGGCTCAGATCCAGCAGGATTAAATCGTAATCATAGATCTTGCCGAGGTCGGCCCCTTCCTCACCAAGATCGGTGGTGTAGACGGTGAAGCCCTCGGACTGCAGCATCAACTCAATGCTCTTGGCCGTGGCGCTGTCATCCTCGATCAAAAGCAGGCGCATCAGTTCATCCTTCCGATGTGGCCACCCGCCCTGTGTGACGAGTTGCGGCCGAACCGGGGCGCCACCAAGCCGTCACAGCCTTTCTGATTGGTTAAGAAGGTTATGCGACGGCCGGACCTCACACCGGTGCTGCCGGTGGCAATTGTCTCGCACAGGGCTGCCCTGCCACACGTAGCGCATTGTCCTGCACCAGGAGGCCCCCGATGTCCCTCAGCCGCCAGATCCACCTCGTCCGTCGCCCCCAAGGCGTTCCCGTCCCGGCCGACTTCGCCGTCGTCGAGGTGACCACCGCCGACGCTGGCGAGGATCAGGTCCAGATCCAGAACGTGCTGATGTCGGTCGATCCCTACATGCGACCGCGGCTGACAGCCGATCAGCCACTCGACGTCCCGATGATCGGCGGCGGCATCGGCCGCGTTATACAATCGCGCAATTCCCGCTTTCAGGAGGGGGACCTCGTCCGCCACGGCGCCGGCATGCAGGAGCGCTTCGTCTCGGATGGCAAAGGTCTGCAGGTTCTCAAGCCCGACCCCGCCCTGTCGCTGAGCGTCTACATGCACGCCTTGGGCGGCACCGGGATCACGGCCTACGGCGGCCTGCTCGAGACCGGGGCCCTGAAAGATGGGGAACAGGTCTTCGTCTCGACCGCTGGGGGCGCGGTGGGTTCAGTTGTCGCCCAGATCGCCAAGATCAAAGGCTGCTACGTGGTGGGCTCCACCGGCTCCGACGACAAGGCCGCCTGGCTGAGGGACGTGGTCGGACTGGATGCGGTAATCAACTACAAGACCCAGCCTCTCGCTGAGGCTCTGACCGAGGTGACGCCCAAGGGTATCGACGTCTACTTCGAGAACGTCGGCGGCGCGCACCTGGACGCGGCACTGCCGCGCATGAACGTGCGGGGCCGGATCCCGGTCTGCGGCATGATCTCGACCTAAAACGGCGGCGGCGACGGGGTGAAGAACCTCTTCGCCCTCATTTATGGGCGTGTCCGCATGGAAGGCTTCGTGGCCAGTGACTTTCCTCATCTCAACGCCGCCTTCGTTGAAGACATGACCGCCTGGCTGAAGGACGGGCGGGTCAAATACCAGGAGACCATTCTGGACGGTTTTGAGCGCGCGCCTGAGGGCCTGATTGGGCTGTTCTCCGGCCTCAACAGCGGCAAGATGCTTATTCGGGTTGCTGACTAGGCGGCCAGCATCGCGTCTGCCTTGGCCTGCAGCACGGCCTCGTGACGATGTATGTAGATCAGCAGCCCCACGACTAGGACAATGGCCAATACGACCGCGGCAATACCGACCGGGCGACCCACCGCCTCGAAGAACTCTCCGAAGAGGTAGGCTCCGACTGCGAATACCAAGGTCCACGCCACGCCCCCCAGGGCGTTGAAGGCCATGAATCGCCCGATGCGCATCCGGTTGGCGCCAGCCAAGACCCCGCCGAAGGGTCCCAGCAGTGCGACGAAGCGTAGAAAGAAGACGATCTTGCCGCCGTGAATGAGGAATAGATACTGGCCCAGCCGGATGCGCGCGGAGCCCAGGCCGACAAAACCTCCATAGCGCTTGAGCGTTGCGGCGGCCACCGAGCGCCCGATCCCGTAACCGACACCGCCGCCGATGACCGCGCCGAGCGACCCGACCACGACGAGAAGCGGCAAGCTGAGGCGGTGAGTGTGCGCGGCATAGACGGCGGCGGCGATCAGCAGCTCGCCGGCTGGAAGGGGAACGCCGGCGCTAGCCACCAGGATCGCCGCGAATGTGGCGAGATACCCATATTGGGCGACCAAGGCGGAGAGCTCTGCGGATGTCATCCAACAACAACGCACGTAGCGCGCCCTGGTGTCGCGCAGAAATACGCGACGCTCGGTATCTGACAAGCCAATCAGGCGAAATCGGCCAGCGAATAGCTCGTGCTGCGTCCGCCGGCGAGGTCTTTGACAAGGATCCCTCGTTTGACCAGGTCGTCGATGTCGCGGGACGCGGTGTCCTGCGAACATTTGGCGAGCGTCGCGTATTTAGAAGAGGTTAGCTTCCCCTCGAAGCCATTATGTAGCCGGTTGAGCGCACCGCGTTGACGATCATTGAGCCGCATTCTCCGCAATAGATGCGGTAAATAGAGCGCGCATTCTCCGCGGAGCCGAACTGCCCAAGTTCGCGCTGACTTCGAGGCGAACGCAGCTGATAGCCGCCTGGCGTAGCGCTAGCCCCGCATCTGCCGCGCCGGTTAGCGCCGTCCCCCGCGAACCGCCTTGAGCCAGTTTTGAAGGTTCGGTACGCTGACCCAAAGTAAAGGGAGCGAAGCCATGGCCTATGCGGGCGGGCGCACGATCAACGATGCCGACAGCCACATCATGGAGAGTCTTGATTGGCTCAGCAGCCATGCCGATCCGGATGTGCGAGACCGGCTGGGCAGCATGAGGCTCGAGGCAGGCGGCTCCGGCGCCGAGAAGGCCATCGCGCGGGCCCTGGAACGGCAGAATGATGCTGTCGCCACGGCCGAGATCGCCGCCAATGTGGTGGCCGGGCCCAAGGGCTGGGCAGCCTATGGCGCTATCGATCCCGACGAGCGACGCAAGGCGTTGGACGATCTAGGGTTCGCTCGGCAACTGGTTTTCACCACCTTCGCCGGCTCACAATTCCTGCCCTCGAACGACCCCGACGTGAAGTACGGCGGCTCGCGCGCCCTGAACCGCGCCATGGCCGACTTCTGTTCCGGCGACAAACGCCTGATCGGCGTCGGCGTTGTGCCGCTGGACGATCCGGAACGCGCGCTCATCGAGGTCGACCTAGCGATCAAGGCCGGCTGTGGCGCGGTCTGGATCCCGGCCGCGCCGGCCGGTGAACGCTCGCCCGGACACCCGGACCTGGACCCTGTCTGGCGGCGGCTGAGCGAGGCTCGCGTGCCGTTTGTGTTGCACGTGGGCGCGGCGGCGCCGACCCTGCAGCCCGCCTATCACAAGAACGGCCATCCGCGCCCGAAGGACTGGCTGGGCGGCGGCGAGAACCTGCGCGCCAAGGACTATTTCTCCCTGTCGTTCGCGCCGCAGAACTTCCTCTGCGCGCTGGCGTTGGATGGCGTGTTCGACCGCTTTCCAAACCTGCGCGGCGGGGTGATTGAGCTGGGCGCGGGCTGGGTGCCCGACTTCATGCGCCGCCTCGACCAGGCCTGGAAGGGCTGGCGCAAAACTGACCCGGTGATCGGCGGCCTGTCTGTTCCGCCGTCAGAGTTCATCCGCCGCGCGGTCCGCTTCACCCCCTTTGCAACAGAGAACGCCGGCACCATCATTCGCGAGGGCGGGCCAGAGCTTTTCCTGTTCTCCTCTGACTTCCCCCACCCTGAGGGGACGAAGAACCCCATCGAACGCTTCGAAAGCACGTTCGAGGGCTTTGACGAGGACACCAAGGACCAGTTCTACCGGCGGAACTTCGAGACCCTGTTCGCGACCTGAGATCGAAGCCCGCGATAGGCGACTATGGGTACCAGGGACCCTGTCAGACGCCAAAACCCCCGCGGCCTGAGGGGCAAACCGCGGGGGCGTTTAGAGGGTAGTGCGTCGGCTGCCGAAAGCCCCATGATCCGGAGGGGCTGGGGGGGCTGTTCAGGATCCGGGATCACCAGGACTTCCGATCAGCCGATAGCCTAACCTGGCGCCGGATGCAGGCGCGCAAGAGACCGAAGTGGGGTCATTTCGCGGCGGCCTGCCTGGCTCGGCGCCATCGCGCGGCGGCCCGTTGCTCTGCTAGATGAGCGCGTGGACCCCAACACACCAACCAAGAGAGCCAAACCCCGTAAGGCTCTGACCGCGGCGAATCTGGAACTGCTCGGCGCTGAGCGGCTGACAGCGATCCTCCTGGAGGTGGCCGACGGGCAGCCGACAACCAAGCGACGACTGCGCATGGAGCTAGCGGCGCGGGTCGGTCCGGAGGCCCTGGTCGCTGAGATCGAGAAACCGCTCGGGTCGATGAAGGCAGCCCAAAGCCGCGTGCATTGGCGCAAGCTCAAAGCTCTCCTCCAGGATCTTGGTGCGCTGCGGGCGATGATCGCTGGCCAGTTGGCGCAGGCCGACCCCGCCGCCGCCGTCGGATTGTTGCTCCGCTTTCTGAGTCTGGAGCGCGGCGTGCTGGCAAGGGTGAGCGACACCAAGGGCGATGTCGCAAGTATCTTCGTCAACGCCATGGCGGATCTGGCTCGCATCGCGCCCGCCGTGGAGACCACGCCGCCAGGTTTCGTCGCCGCCATCATGGCTGCGCTGGACGAGGTTAGCGCCGGCGCCATGGGGCCATTGACCCAGGGCGTGATCCCCGCACTCGCCCCCGCTGCGATCGCCCAACTGCGCGCGAGCATCGAGACGCAGATGGGGCTTCACCGACGCGTCAATGCCGGTTGGCGCGCGGCCCTGCAGGTGCTGCTGGATGCTCAGGGTGACGCCTTGGCCTACGCGGCCACCTATTCCCCATCCGAGTCGGTGCTGCCGCCCGTTGGCGCTCGCATTGCGCAGCGGTTCTTGAAAGCAGGAAAGCTGGCTGAGGCCGCCAGGGCGCTCGAAAGATCCAACCCAACTGACGCCAGCGCCGGGGGCCGCCAAAGCCTCGCGCCCTCGGATCCTGGGCTGGCGGCCTGGCAGGGCGCCTGGATCGATCTGATGGAGGCGAGGGGAGAGAAGGAGGCAGCGCAAGCGGCTCGATGGTCCGCCTTCGAGCGTAACCTCTCAGCGGAACAGTTTCGCGCCTATCTTCGTCGCCTCTCCGGCTTTGACGACGTGGTCGCTACCGACCGCGCTTTGGAGCATGCGGCGAGCTTCAAACCCTTCGCCAATGCCCTTGCGTTCCTCGTCGCTTGGCCGGCCATGAAGGAAGCGGCTGATCTGGTGACAACGCGAGCCAGCGAAATCGACGGCGCCACGATCGAGATTCTCGAACCGGCGGCGCGCGCGCTCGAGGGCCGCTACCCGCTCGCCGCAACCCTGCTACTGCGCGCCATGGTGCGGGACGTGGCCAGGTTCTCTCAGGCCGAGCTCTTCGGCCGCGCAAGGGGGTGGCTGCTGGAAGCCGCCTCGCTGGCGTCGCAGATCGACGACTTCGGAGAGCACGGGGACCATGCCGACTTCGAAGCGCGGGTTTCCGGCATTTTGAGGCGGTAGGACGGCATGTGACGCCGGCGGAGGTGTCCCCGCCTTTCCGTTGATTGCGGTCTCAGCGCCGTCTGACGGCGCGGCGTTGTTTTCCAGCGCCCCGGCTCCTGAAGCTGGGCTGCGCCGATGTCCAAATGGGCTGGTCGAGCTGGCCATGAGCACGGCCCAATCGCCGGCTTACCACCCAGCCAAGTTCGAGCTGCAATGCCGGAATTCTGGCGCGGCCGTGGTCCAAATCGCTTCCATCGTCTGTCAAAGTTCTGTCAATCGTCTGTCAACGTTCTGTTAATCCTGTAAATAGGTGTGCCGCGGAGGGAGTTCTGCGCGGTTCGAGTGGGGCTTTCAGACAATGACGACAATCAATCCGCGCGGCGCGCTGCGCCGTGTCTCGCTGTTCGCGACCTCGTCGCTGGTGGCGACGTCGCTGCTGGCCGGCGCTGGAGGCGTGGCGCTGACAGCCTTCACGCCGGCGGTGGCGCTGGCGACGGATGTGACCTGCAGTCCACAAACATCGCCAACTGTTGGCGCCACGGCTGCGCTGGAAGTCTGCGGGCCCGGCAGCGGCGCCGGGATCAGCTACACGGGCATCACTAACCCCATAACGGTCGACTTGGACGGCGTGATCACGACCGCCAGCGGCGTGACCGTCACCAACTCGAACGCCAATTCGATCGACCTTGTGTCGGTCACGGCGGCCAGCTCGCTGACGGGCGGCGTCTTCCTGACCAGCTCCTCCGGCGACATCACCGTCGATTTCACTAACAAGCAAGTCGACGTCAGCAACGCCGGGTTTGGCATCTTCGCCAAGTCGTCCGGCGGCGCGGGCAGTGCGACGGTGAAGACCGGCGTCGGCACGGACGCCGCGACGGGGGCCGGCAATCTCACCCTCGCGGCCTTTGCCAATGGTTCCGGCGCCGCCAGCATCACCACGGGGGCGGGCTCGACGGTGACGTCGGGCAGCACCGCCATCGGCGCGCAAACGCTGGGCGCCGGTTCGGCGACGGTCGACATCGGTGGATCGGTCACCGGCGCCGGCGGCGCCAGCAGCCTGGGACTCGCCGTGGCGAACGCCACCGGCGGTGGCGCGGCCAACTTCACCGTCGAGTCGACGGGCAGTGTCACCGGCACCGGCGGCTTTGCAGCCGTGCAGATAGTGACCACCGGCAGCGGCGTCGGCACCACCACCATCAACGGCGCGGTGAAGAACACCTCCACCGGCACCGCTGTCGTGGTGAGCAACTTCGGCTCCGGCCTGGCCACCATCACCGTCGGCGCGGCCGCGCCGATCACCGGCGGCAGCGCCGGAGACGGCATCCATGTCTCCTCGAACGGCGGCATCTCCCTGACCACCGGCAGCAAGGTCAGCGGCGACCCCGGCGTCGTCCTGATCGACAACAGCGCGGTCGGCATCACCTACAAAGACAACGCCGACGTCGCCGGCACGGCGGGCGGCATCATCACCACCGAGTCCAGCACGGGCACGACCACGATCGCGGTCAATTCGCCGGCCGCCGTGACCGGCGGCACGGGCGCCGGCGTCGGCGTCACCGCCAACGCCGGCGGGGCGGTGAGCATAACCTCGCAGGCCGGTTCGTCGATCACGGGTTTCAACGGCGTCAATGTCTCCCACACGTCCGGCGGCGCCACCACGGTGGACGTCACCTTGACCGGAACGGTCACCGCCACGAACGACTCGGCGGTGAACGTCGTCGGCAGCGGCTCCGGGACTGTCACCGTCAATCTGAATGGGGCCACCACCAACACCGCCACCGTCAATGGCATCAACGTCGACGTCAGCGCGGGATCCGGCTCGGTCGTCGTGTCCGGCACCGGCTCGTCGCTCACCGGCGGCATCGACGGCATCGCTATCCACGGCGCGGGCGGGACCGACAAGGTCACCACCACCGGGACGGTGACGG
>JAYUBY010000227.1:0-3098 GCA_043740635.1 Alphaproteobacteria bacterium | reverse complement strand
TCCGCACGAACTCACCCGTTTGGGCGATACCGCCAAGTCCGCGCCCCGCCGATGCTCGCGGCCGCATTCGAGCCGCCGAGCCAAGGAGACACCGGCATGACCCGCATCATCTTCACCTACGGCCTGATCTCAGGCGCCGTCATCATCGGTGGCATCCTCGCCACCATCGTGTTTTCCAGCAGCCTTCCGCCGCATTCTAACGAGTTGCTGGGCTACCTGATCATGCTGGTGGCGCTGTCGTCGATCCTGGTCGGGGTCAAGCAACACCGTGACCAAGCGCTGGGCGGCGTGATCAAATTTGTTCCCGCCCTCGGTATCGGACTGGGCATCGCGGTGGTCGCGTCCCTGGTCTACGTGGCAGTGTGGGAAGCCTATCTGGCCATGACCCACTACACCTACATGGACCACTATATCGCCCACGAACTGGCGGCCAAGCGCGCCGCTGGCGTCACCGGCGCCGCCTACGCCAGGGCGGCTGCCGAGATGGAGAGCATGCGCGCGGCCTACGCCAATCCGCTGATCCGCATGCTCATGACCTTCGCCGAGCTGTTCCCGGTGGGGCTGCTGGTCGCCCTGGTCACCGCCGCCCTCGTCCGCAACCCCCGCTTCCTGCCGGCCCGGTCACGGCCAATGGCGGCCTGATCAGGCGCCGCGCGAGAGACTAGGCCCGGAGTCGTCGCCTTCGGGCGGCGGCCCGCGGTAACGATAGTCGATGTGAATCCAGGGGTGAGGCTCAAACGTCCTCAGGAACGTGTCGACGACGTCGATCTCCTGGAGGGCGCCTTCAATAGCGCCGACAACGCGGCTCTCGGGCGGCGGCGGCTTGCCCCAAAGGCGCTTCCACAATGGCGGGGTCACCCTGGGCCGCCGAACGTGTCCTTGGACCCTCTTGTCGGCCTCCTTGGCGTTGGGGATAGCCGCGATGAAGTGCGGCTGAATCCATGCTTCCCGGCCGTCCTCGTACTCGAACCAGATCGATTGTTGGTCCCCATCGACGCTACGAACGATGTGGCTGTCCTCGGCCAGGTTCGGCGGGTTCACCGCCAGCGTCCAACCCCGAGACAGCAGACTGGGCAGCAGCCGGTCCATCATCTCCGAACGAAGCGATCGGCGGGCATCGGGCTTCGGCGGTCCTTTTCGCTCGACAATGACCCAATCGCGGCGCGGGCTGCTCACCGGGCGATAGCCGCAGAGGCTCTGCGAAAGCGCGGGCGCCAGGTCGAACAGGTCGTCTATAGGCTCCTCCTGGTGTGCCGCCTGCTCCGCCTGAAAGCGGCTCTGGAGCTCCGCGAGCTGCGGCGGTGGTTCGCCGTCGACGAAGACGTCATCGCCATCCTTGTCGGGGTCGTGCCGCACCGACCAGATCTGCGCGCCACCGCGAAAGGCTCGCAGGCGGCTGTACATCACAGTCTCGACAATTTCGCCGCCCAAGGCCAAGCCGCCCGCCGAGGCCCCAGCGAGGGATTTGTCCGTGACAAAGAAAGCCTTGCGAGAGGTCACCACCACCCAGCCGTTCGGCAGCGCTACACAGCAATACGCCGCCCTGATCTCGTCACTGGTGTCGCCGGCCACTTCAAAGCCCAGGCGATGGAGCAAGTCATCCCGTCCCACGCCCTCGACGGCAATCCAGCTGAGGTTGATGCCCATTTGGCGGTCTCCATGTCTCAATCTAGGACCCGCAGAACTCCAACTCAGCGCTCATCGTCTTGCGTCTCGACCATGTGAGGCGCAACCGCGGCGGCGGGCATTCCGAGTATCCGGCCGACATCGGACGGCAAGAAGTGGTAGAGAAGGAAGTTGGGGCCTAGTCGGTCTCTGGCAAGCGCCTGGTTCGGCGACAACGTCGCACCCTCTCCAAACTTGTCTTCGAAGCGGACGTCGCCAGAACGTCCGTCCGGGTACCAGTACCGCCGGCTATCACCGATCGTCTCACGGCCTTTCGGCCCCACTTCTCGGTCGAGTCCATTAATCATGCTCCGGGCGCTGCCCATCGCCTCGCCGAGTTTCCCCTTGAGCACTGGAGCGAGAGCGTTTGAGGCTACGCGACCGACCATCCCCCAACCTCCGCCGAGCAGATTTCCACCCAAGGCGCTCTCACCCGCTCCCTGCAGAGATATCGGCCTTCCGTTGAAGTAGTCCTGGGCGGCGGAGGTGACGCTGGCTCCAATTGCTCCGGAACGTGCAGGTCCCATCGTCACTGCGGCGCCGGCCCCAGCAACTCCACCGACCACGGCGCCGAGTTTATCGCCCAAGGTCGAGGTGTGGCCCGTGGCCGCGTCAGAAACCATATTCACCCCTAGGCCGGTAGCTCCCCCGGCCGCCAGAATGGCCGCAAGCTCGCGACCGGTTAGTTTGGCCGCGCCGGCAAGGCGCGAGGCCGCCGCAGGGGCTCCTTCCATAGGGCCCATAGCGAACAGGCCAAGGCCCGTTCCCGCCAGATTGCCCACGGCTTGAGCAGCCGAGCGGTGCTCCGCGTCATAGGCATTGCGGGCCTGCTCACGAGCCAGATTGGCCTGATAGCGCTGATGCCAATCCGAGAGATCGCCGGGCTCAAGTAGTGCGTCGGCGCCTGCCGCCAGGTGATCAGCGCCGCCAAATGTAAGGGTGTTGGCTGCGGCCCTGACGGCCGTGTCCGCTTGCAGAGCCGCCTCCCACGCTTGCTGAGAGAACGATGGTGAGGCCGAGGGCCTGCGCGCGACACCTTGGGTCGAATGGGGCGGCGCGCCAGTCGGATTGCGGAGTGGGCGATTCTGGGCTTGCCGTTGGCCTCGGAAGCTTTCCCCACCAAATAAGCTGCCGTACGCAAGGCCAGGACTTGGTTCGCCCTGACTGAGATCTCGAACATACCGAGTCGCTTTGCCGACGGCATCGCGCGTCGTCGCCTCGCCGTGGCGGCGAAGATCCTCTATCTCGCGCTGCGTGCGCGCCACGAATTCGTCGAAGTCACTTCTGCCGCCACGACTGGGCTGTTGTCCCGCCACATCGATCTCCACGTCTGTCCGAGAAACCTGTTGCGAGACGCTCGGCTTATGCGGCGTGAACCTGCATCAGGCAAAACAGACTATGCCATGCGCCGGCTCTAATGTCAAGAACAAAAA
>JAYUBY010000226.1:0-3677 GCA_043740635.1 Alphaproteobacteria bacterium | reverse complement strand
GAACAGGTTGGGGCCGTTGGTGTCCTGGACGACCCCCTGCACGATTGCCGGCGCTACGGACGATCCAAATAAGCTCGACGATATCGCGCTGCTGACAAGGACGGCGGGGAGATTTGTCGTCGACAGTTGGTATTGGACCACGCTTTGGCCAGACAGGAACACTGCGTTTCCTTGGACTGAGATCGCTGTGAAGAGCGAGTTCGATCCATTCGATGTCGCCAACAGGTCGGCAAATTGCCCGCCCCAGCCGAATTGGGCGCCTTGCGGGCCACCCGCTTCCCACGTCGATTGCTGATCGTTGTGGGAATAGAGGCTCGCCGGATAAGGTGCCGAATTGGCTTGATATTGGGCCTTGGTGAGCGGGCCCACCATGGTGCCTAGGTTCGCAACGATCGCCAGGCGTCCGGCGCTGAAGAGGTTGGCCATCGGTGCGAGGAACGGGTGCAACGCGAAGGTGCGGGTTGTGGCGTTAGTCCCAGGCGGCACGGGGTTCGGCGTCGAAGGCGTAATCGGGACAACGCCGCCCCAGGCTTCCGGGGTCACAGGCGTGGCGGTGCGGCCTGTGACAGGCGAGACCTGGCCAACAGGTGTCGGCGCAGTGCCCACGGGCATTAGCGCAATCGGATCCGAGCCGGTGTTGCGGGCCGCAAAGTAGCGCCCCCAGGAATCGGTGTCGGTGGCGAGCACGGCGTTGTTGGCGTCGTTGCCCCCGAAAAGGAAGATGCAGACCAGCGCGCGGTAGGATGACGCGCTCTGGCCTGAGGCTGAACTTGCCGCGGCCAGTTGCAGGGCGAATGGAGCCGCCGCGCCTAGCATCGACAGCGCACCGCCGGCGCGGAGCAGGTGGCGACGGTCCATGTTGCTAATCGTCATGCCCGTCTCCTCAACGCTGAACCAGGTATTCGGGAGAGGCCATTGTCACAAAGACCGCCAGCTTGGCTCGATTGAGCAGAGCTGCGTTAATCTGGGCCTGAGTTGCCGTGCCGCCCGGGATGGCGACTGACGTCACGGCTGTTAGAATCTTGGACTTCAGTGTCGCCGACATTGACCCATTAAGCAGCAATCTATTCATGCGATCGGCCAGAGCATTGGCGTCGCTGGCAACTGCGAGTTCGCCCGAATAGGCGGACTGGACGTCGTTACCTGAACCGATACCTGAACCGATGGTGTTTTGCATGGTGTTGAGATAGCCGGCTGTTGAGACCTCATCGACGATCTGGAGCTCCGGCGCCGTCAGGCCAAGGCCGCCGACCCGAGTTTTGGGCGGCACGTATCCGGGCTGATAGAAATTGAACACCGAGCCTGAAGTCAGGGGTGACTGGTCGAGCGACGTTGGCACGCTCGTTGACGAGAAAAGGAAGTGCCCCGACGCCGATGTGGCCTTGAAGGTTCGCATCCAATTGCCCATCCGAACGATGGGTTCGCGGACCTTCCCGTAAGTGTTGGCCGAGGCGAGGGTTGAACTGCGAGCCTCAGCGTCGGTCAGAATGGCGCTGATCACTGCGGCCATGTTCCCGCGCACCCCTGTGCCGTCATTGTTGAACACCGTAGCGACGCGGTTGACATACGCCGGGCTTGGATTGCTCGTCACCAGGCGCTGGATGAGTTCGTGGGAGATGAACGGGCCAACGTTCGGATGATTGAAGAGCGTATCCAGGGCGATCCTGATATCGCCTGCGGGATCAGGCGTTGTTGACGCCGGGATAGTGACGCCAAGAAATGTCTTCTGCGAGATTGAATGATAATTTGGATAGAGGATCATCGGCTTGACGTCGGCGTTGGAGTCTCGGTTTCCGCCTAAGAAAGTACTATTCGTGGGCGATGGAGAATACCAACTCATGCCGGTAAAGACTTTCGCCAAGTCCTGAATGTCAGATTGGCCATACGTGGGAATGGGATTGCCGTTTCCATCTAATACTGTCGTGCCGTCATCATTCAATTTATATAGACCGATGGTCATCAATTGCATTACTTCTCGGGCATAGTTTTCGTCTGGATGACGACCAGTTGTCGGATCTTCCTTCTGGTTTTCAATGCTCGTCAGGTAATTCCCCATCATGGGATGTAGGGTCACGGCCTGGAGCAAGTTGCGGTAGTTGCCGAACGCGTTGGCGCCCAGCATGTCGTAGTAGGAGGCTGCGCCCCGCACATCGACATTGGGGTCGACCATTGAGATGACGAAGATCTCCGACAGGGCGAACTTTACGCGTTGGCGCAATTGATCCTGGCCGGTGGCGGCTTGGGCCCAAAAAGTCTCGTAAAACTGGTTCGGGCTGAGCGTCGCGCCTGGGGTCGCTGCTTGCAGTTGAAGTAGCCGAGCGTCCACATAGGCCTGATGCAAGCCAGTTGGCGCGATTGCCTGCTGCTGGACGATCCAGTTGCCGTAGCCGATGGCTTGCACCGACGAAATGTCGGCATCGGTGACGCCAAACGTTGCCTGGGTTAGGAACCGGCCAGCGTCTGAGGTGGCGATTGGGGGAGACCCCCCATTGCTCAAGCTGCAGGCCGAAAGACCGATCGCTGCGGCGAACAAGAGTCCAGTCAGAGCGGTTCGAAAAAATCGCGTCATCGACCTGAGTGCCCCCAATAGAGTCGCTCCTGGCCAAGCTCTCACGCCAATCGGCTGGTGACCAGACCCGGCGAGCCTGTCCCACTACTCTTTCGTCCTAGTCGGCTTGATGACAATTCGGTCCGCGGTGGCGGCCGTCGCCAGTCAGCAGCCGCGCTGTGTTAGCGCTGCGCTACCAATACGTGCGTCTTTGTCGTTTGGAAGGTCTTGTTTCGAGTACTACATAGGGTTGAGCCTACGGAGGTCGAATTGGCGAAGAAGACATTGTCGGAACGCGTGTCCGCCCGAGCATTCCTACTGGCGTCATCGCGCTGGCGAGCGCCGCTGGGCTTAAAATCCCCCCAACCACATCGAGCCGGTTTGGACGGTCCGAGCGCTTGACTGGCGTCTGCCACGAGGTCTTGTTGTTCTGTGTTTGTTCACGTCACTTCAAGGCAATGGTATTGAGTGACATATGTCGGCCTCGGAGACCCCAACGCAGCGGTGCAATCCTTCGACGGGCTGGCCTCCCACGTTGCCGCGATACGGGCGATGCAAGCGAAGTGCTGGCCGCTGGGCCCGGACGACCTGGCGCTTCAGATCGCGGTGGACGGGCTGGAAAGCGCCGCCCTCCACGTCACCCGCGGCCCGCACTATTTCGAGGCTATGAGGGTACAGCGGCAGCACGGCCAGAATTTCTACCAAGGCCTTGGAGATTGCGCCGCGGCCCAGCGCATGCGGGAAGGGACTGGACCGATAGCTACGTCCTCTATTTCCGGTCCTCGTCGACCACTAGTCCCGCGACCAGCACCGCCGCCGCTCTTACGGCGGTCAGCCAGATCTCCGTAGACACGCTAGCAAAGGACGCCTGGTGATCATCCCGGTGAACGTCACGTCCACCGGGACGACGACGAAGCCCTAGGCGGTCAGTCGAGGGGTACGCTTTCCCCGATGTCTACGCCTGGTGAGTCTTGTGGGTGAAGCCCGCTTTTTGTGAACCGCTTACAGCGCCTTGGCGAAGCGGTGCCGCGCGGCTTGACGCGAAACCCCGAGGGTCTGCCCGATCTCGGCCCAGCTCACTTCGCGTTCGCGCAGGATACCGACGATCACTGCCTGATGGTCGGTGACG
>JAYUBY010000225.1:0-3842 GCA_043740635.1 Alphaproteobacteria bacterium | reverse complement strand
CGATGACGAGGACGAAGAACCTTGGCTGGCTCCTCCATCGCGCCGCCGTAGTGCGCCGGTGATTGCCGGCGCCTTGCCGAGCCACCTCACAGTGGTCGTAGCCGACCAGCTCTACATTCCACGCAGGGAGCTGCAGCCTAATCTGGTCGCGCGCCTGATACGGCTGGCGGCGTTTCAAAACCCTGAGTTCTACGCCGCGCAAGCGATGCGACTGGCGACCCATGACAAGCCGCGGATCGTGTCCTGCGCCGAGTTGACGGCAAACCAGATCGGCCTGCCTCGAGGCTGCTTTGACGTCGCGGTGGATCTGTTCGCATCGCTCGGCGTCACTGTCGAAATTGACGATCGGCGCAATCGTGGCGCCGCGATCGATGTTTCGTTCAACGGCGTGTTGCGCCCGGACCAGGAGTCGGCGGTCGATGCGCTGCTGCCGTACGACATCGGCGTGCTCGCCGCGACGACCGCTTTCGGAAAGACTGTGGTGGCGGCGCGGATGATCGCGGAGCGCGGCGTCAATGTGCTGGTGCTGGTCCATCGCCGCCAACTCATGGATCAATGGATCGAACGCCTCGGCGCGTTTCTCAACACCACGCCTGGGATGATCGGCAAAATCGGCGGCGGCAAACGCAAGCCGTCGGGCCTCATTGACATCGCCCTAATCCAGAGCCTGGTCAGAAAAGGGGAGGTGGACGATATCGTGGGCGACTACGGGCATCTCATCGTCGATGAATGTCACCATCTGTCGGCCGTGAGCTTCGAGCTGGTCGCCAGGCGGACAAAGGCCCGCTACGTCCTTGGCCTCTCAGCGACCGTGACTCGCAAAGACGGCCATCATCCGATCATCTTCATGCAGTGCGGACCGGTTCGAAAACGCGTCGATGCGCGCGCCGAGGCGGCGAGACGGCCGTTCGATCACCACGTCCGAATTCGGCCGACGGCGTTTCGCCTGCCGGACACCGAGGCGAACGCGGCGACGGTTCCGATCCAGGACGTCTATCGGGCGCTCGCCGGCGACGAGAGCCGCAACGAGCTGATCTTCAACGATGTGTTGGCTGCGTTGGAGGCTGGGCGCTCGCCGGTTGTCATCACCGAACGGACGGATCATCTCGAAACGCTGGCGAATCGGCTCGCCCGCTTCGCCAAGAACGTCATCGTCCTTCGTGGCGGCCAGAGCGAGCGGAAGCGGCGAGAGGCGATGGAGCGCCTTGCGGCGATTCCGGAGCAGGACGAACGGGTGATCGTTGCGACCGGTCGCTACCTCGGGGAGGGCTTTGACGACCAGCGCCTGGACACGCTCTTCCTCACCATGCCGATCGCCTGGCGGGGAACCCTGGCCCAGTACGCCGGGCGCCTTCACCGGCTTCATGATCCCAAACGGGAGGTCGTCATCTACGACTATGTCGATCGCGACGTGCCCGTGCTCGCCCGCATGGCAGCCAAACGCGCGGCGGGCTATTCGGCGATTGGCTATACGATCGCCCAGGGTCCAGGATTGTTCGCCCGGTAGTCTCGCGGGTTGAGGATTATAGCAAGTATGCTATATCTAGCCGGGTGCTCAGCTTCAGTTGGCTGGCTCACGCGATTTTGAGCGCCGCATGACATGGACCGTGGAGACCCTGGGAGCCGTTGTCGACGCCGAGATCGCCGCGCTGCCAAAGGACATGCAAGCGTCGTTCCTGCGACTGGCGGAGCGTATCGAAGCCGTGGGTCTGGAGCGGATCGGCCAGCCTCATGTCAAGCATCTGCATGACAAGCTTTGGGAGATGCGGTTCGGCGGACGTGACGGCATCGCCCGGGCCATCTACGTCACCGCGATCGGTCGTCGGGTTATCGTGGTGCATGCTTTCGTGAAAAAGACCCAGAAAACGCCGCGGGCCGCCCTTGAATTGGCGGAACGGCGGGCAAAGGAGATCAAGCCATGACCAGTCTCGCGAAGCTCCGGCAGAAACTGCTGAACGATCCCGAGGTCAAGGCCGAGTATGAACGGCTCGGACCCATCTTCGCCGTTGTCGGGGAGATGATCGAGGCGCGGCAAGCCGCCGGCCTGACGCAGACTGAAATCGCGACCCGAATGGGAACCTCCCAATCTGTCGTCGCGCGCCTGGAGAACGCCCGTCACATGCCGACCTTCGAAATGATAGCTCGCTACGCAGCCGCCATCGGACGCCGGCTGGACATCCACCTCGTGCCAAGCGGCGGTGAGCATAGCACCTCGCAGGCTTGGTCGTAGGAGCCGCCCAAGCCTGCGAGGCGGTCACGGCAGTCGCGGCTATTGCGAACGCAAGATCGAATAGTCGCGCGATCTGGGCGCCAAAATCCCAAGCCAGACCGCCAGTCGCGGCTATTTCGATATGTGACAGTTAACTCGTTGAAATATAACGATTATTTCCGATAATGCTTATTATGCGCGAAACTAGTTCTTGTATTATTACAATGACTTAGTAACATTCTCGGTTTCTGGCCCGTCACCTAGGACAGCATTGTTCGGATAGACGAGCGACGCAATTATCAGGACATCTGTCGAAGCGCCTTGGCTAGGGCCTCCGACTCGGCTCGGATCTGCTCCCGGGCCGGGTCGCCGCTGGCTCCAATCCGGCTCTGGATGATGATCTCCAGCTTCGCTAGATGTGGCGCCAGCGTGGCCAAGGTGGGAAGAACCGGCAGGGCCGCGTGGAGTGCGGCCAGGGCCAGCATGACCACCGCCCAGGCCTCCACGAAGTCCGCCGGCACGCTGTCATAGCGCGGATCGACGGCCAGCCGGTTGATCGGCGCCTTTTCACCGTGGAAGAAGCTGGCCAGAACGGCGACCACCAAGCGCGGCCAGCCGTCGCCCTCTGCCGAAAGAGGCAGATGAGTAATGTTAGACTCGCGCTTGTTCGCCGCCGGTTCGAGCGGCTGCGTGGGCTCAAAGCCTGGGGTGGCCCGAAAGTCGGCTGTGCGCAGTAGCACAAGCAGCATCGTCCTCAAGCGCAGCACCTCGATCGATCCAACGGTGTCGGCGTCAAACCGAGCCTTCATCCTGGCGCGGAAGCCGTCCACAGCCTTCGTGAAGGCCCTGGGATCTATAGCGGGTCTGGGCTTGCTCTCCGCTCTCGGCCACCCAGCCATGCTGCTGCTGAGGCCGTTCGGCTCCGGCGATGCGTGCGGAGAGCTGCCGGCGGCACGATTTTCGGCAGGCGGCGTTGCCCCGCCTGTCTCGCCATCCTCCGATGGGGCCTCTGCGGCCGGCGCGTTATCGTCCCCAATCAGTTCTTCTTCGATCAGATCAGCGTCGTTGGCTCCGGCCTCGTGTTCGGGGGCCAGGGGCGCGCCATGCACCAGCTCGTTCAACAAGGCGCGCAAAATGTCGGGGCTAGAGCCAGCCAGGCTATTGCGCTCGTCGCCCTTTCGGACCTGCGGTCCGGTCGGCCGCGTGGCGATGAACTGATCGTAGGTAAGAGTGCGGCCTTCATCCGGCGCCGCGTCGGACCGCTGGCGTTGCATGCGTTTCAAGGGTGCTGCCGCGCCCGCGGCTGCCTGATCCTCGTCCTCCCGCTCCAGGAAGTCGAGAAGATCGAGGTAACGCAAATCGAGCCCAGGATCATCGCGCAGGTCCTGGGCAGCCCGATCGGCCTTGTGGTTGCGCTCACGGCGACCGCGCTTCAGCACCTCCCGCCGGGTCACGATTGCTAGGCCGGAAGCCACTTCATCGCCCGCAAGGGGGATTGCGCGGGCGAAGAGAGCGGCGCCAGCTGCGGCTTCGAGCTGGGCGGTGAAGGTGGAACCGAACGGCGTCCAGTCGTCAGGACTGAGCCGCGCCACGACGGTGTGATCACCGTCCAGCAGCTCCACTGCCACATGAG
>JAYUBY010000224.1:0-1821 GCA_043740635.1 Alphaproteobacteria bacterium | reverse complement strand
ATCGATTCCCTCACGGCCAGCGCGGCGCGCGCCGCCTTGATCGGGTCCAGCTCGAACCTGAACCTGCCTTTGGCGGCCTTGTCCGGCTCAAGAGCCGTCATTGCGCGCCACCGGTGCGGCCGCTCGCCGTCAGCAGGCCCATGTCGTCCATGAGCTCCAGTAGCGCGCAGCCGAGGTTATCCGGACGCCGGTCGCGGACCCCGCCCGGCAAGCTGGCAAAGGCCACGCCCGGCGGGCAGGGGTCGGCTCGCAAGGAGCGCCATTCGCTGTCGCGAACCCGCTTGATGCCGAAAAGTAATAGTGAAGCCCAACCGTCCGGGCGTCCTGCGTCAAGCCAGTCGGTGGCCACTCGGGCCAAGGTGTTCGGCCACGAGATCGGGACGTCGCTGCGCTGGCCGTTCTCGCATATCGCGTAGAAGGCGACGCCCTGCATGTCGTGGGCGGTCTCGCGGATCGCTGCCAGTCGTTCCGGATCGTTGGCCTCGTCCTGGCCGCAGCAACCGCGATTAAAGTCCGCGGACTTCCCGGTCCAGAAGCTGTTGCAATGCCCGCACCGGAAGTCGTCTTCCAATCTGATTTCGATGGCGCACTGGCCAGAGTCCAGGCCGGGAACCTGCGAAAGTTGCGGCACGACGCTGACGCGGACCAGCTCGGCGACGGCGTTGGCCACACCTTCAACTACGGCAGCCGCCGCCGCTCTGGCCAAGTGCGGTCGCACGATGATGCTGGGCTGGGTGTCGACACGTATGCGGGACATCAGCGTGCGCCGTCGATGCGCGCTTGAGCGCGGACCACCGGCCCGGCTTCGCCCAGGGCGTCGTCAGCCAGATCACACAGCTGTTCGATCAATTCGGCCTTGGACGATCGCCCCTCGATATAGTTGCCGGATTGCGAGGCGCTGGTGATCGTGCACGCCAGGACAGCGATGACCGCGGCCACCGCATTCAGCGCCGCCTCGTCGTGGTCCAGGTCGCGGGCGTTGACGCCCTCGAAGCGGCGGGCGTTGTCGGCGTAGTCGTAGGAAGCGTCAGCGCGGTCGCGGATCAGGGACATGGGGACCGGTTGGGCGTTGGAAATTTGTGGGTGGGTCTGTTGGGCGTACATCTGTTCCTCGTCCAATCGCCAGATGGTCGTTACAAACGATGTGCCGAGAAGAGCGATTCGGTGCTGAGCGTTCATTAACTGGTACTATAGGTACCATAACAGCCTCTGTCAAATGATCACTGGGTTGCAGATCAGATGCGCGCGAGCGGCGCTAAGGTGGACCGCAGCCCAGGTCGCGATCGCAGCAGGCGTCGGCATTCAGACTGTGAAACGCTTCGAGGCGTATGACGGCGTGCCGCCGAGCCGGTCGTCCTCGCTAGTGGCCATTAGAGGCGCCATGGAAGCCGCCGGCATCGAGTTTATCGGCACGCCCGATGACGGCCCCGGGATACGGATCCGACCCTCTCCAAAGGATCGCGCATGACGGACTCGTCTGCCGACGATTTGCCCGCCCTGCGGACCAACCCTGCTGACCAACCAGGAACTCAGCAGTTTATCCCGGCAGAGATCCGCGCACTGCTCGGGCCGGCGCCGAGATCACCCACCTCGAAGACGGGGATGCCTATGAGCGGGTCCTCTCGAAGATGGCCGAGGCGGTTGCGCCGACCGATTTCGTAGAATGGACCTGGCTGAAGGATATCGTGGACCTCGTATGGGAGGCAGGCCGCCGAGGCCCTCGGCGTCTCGCGCCGGATGGTCGCTTACTATTCCAACCGCAAGAAGGCCGTTCCCAAGTCGATCCAACTTGCCTGCCGCGGCTGGGAAGTGGGCCACGCA
>JAYUBY010000223.1:0-1531 GCA_043740635.1 Alphaproteobacteria bacterium | reverse complement strand
CATGATTGGACTTCGGCGCGATCTTGCGGAGCCTAACCATCTTCCTCGCGCAGACTGTTGTGAATGTCGGTCGCTGCGACGGCCGCCTCGCCCATCGCCACGCTGATCTGATGCAGGCCCCTCACCATGTCGCCAGCGGCGTAGACGCCAGGCAGAGACGTCTGCTGCTTGCCGTCGACGCTGACACAGCCGCCGGGTTCCAGGGCGGCGCCGAGCTGCGCCAGGAGCTGTGTCTGCGGATCGACCCCCAAAGCCCCGTAGGCGATGGAAAATGGCTCGAGGCGACGTCCGTCCGCCTGCGCGCCGTGGAAGGCGCGTTGGGAATAGTGAAGCGAGCCTTCCTGAATGGCGATGCGGTCAACGCCCTTGGCGGCAAGGCGCGTCGCCATGTCAGGACTAAGCTCAAAATTGGGGGCCAGGAGGCTGATCGAAGGGCTGTAGGTTCTGAGGAAGAGCGCCTCACGCGCCGCATGGTCATCGCCGCCGATCACGGCAACGCGGTCCTGCCGGGCTTCGAAGCCGTCACAGATCGGACAGAACCTCAGTGCCGCGTCGTCGATAGCCTTCTGAGCGTGCAGCAGCTTTGGCCATCGATCGACGACGCCGGTCGCGAGCAGGATGCGCCGGGCGAACACCTTCCGATCAGGTAGCGTTAGCCGCCAACGCTCACCCTGACGGTCCAGCGACAGGGCCTCGCCCCCGCTCGCCGCGGTCCCGTAGCGGCTAAGTTGACGGCGCAAGCGGCTGAGCAAGGTCTTGCCGTGGACCCCGCGGGGAAAGCCCGGATAGTTATGGCTCCTCGGGATCAGCGCGGCGCGACTGTCGCCCTTTTCGGCCAACAGAACGGACCGGCGAAACCGTAGCAGATAGAGCGCGCCGACCAGGCCCGCTGGGCCGGCCCCGATGACGGCGCAATCGACGGTTTCCGGCATCGCGACCTCCGGTGTCTGCCGCGCCCTGCTGGCTCAGCGTCTCCAGTCGGAATACGCGCCAGGGCGCCTAAAGCCCTCGGAAGCGCAGCGGCGAGCCCGATCGGGCGGGAGCTCTTCACTCCAAGGCGCGGCCGCGCCGGATCGACCGTGGTCTCAGACGATGAAGACCGGCGCGAAACCGCCGCCGGGCGTCCTGAAGTTAGTGGTCTGTCCCTGATAGACCCGCGCCGCCGTTAGAAGAACGGCGCCCTGGTAGGTGTAGAGCCGGACATCGAGCTTCAGCGACTTCACTTCGTCGTCGATTTTGATGCGGCGTTCGGTGGGCGTCGCCAGCGCCTGAGCGATGTATCCGCCCCTGCGCACGTCCTCCCAGACGCCTCGCGTAATCTTGTCGCCGCGATAAACGGCCTTGCCGCCGTGGCCGCCCGCCGGCTTGAAGAAGTACCCTTTTCGCGTGGCCCAGAGGTCGTCTGCGTTCTCGGCGGTGACCAGGACGGTCGTCGGAACAGCCGCAAGGCTCCGCCGCTGGGCCGGCGTAATCGCCCAACCCGCCGACGCGGCGGGATCTGACAGCAGGATCAGATTTCGTTTGTCGGCCA
>JAYUBY010000222.1:0-14470 GCA_043740635.1 Alphaproteobacteria bacterium | reverse complement strand
TCGACGCCATCCGCCCCTCCATCTCCAATGAGAAGCGTGAATCACTGTTCGGCGCTCAAGGGAATCCCTGAGTCGGCGTCAGGGGCGATTGGTATAAGCCCCTTCAAGCCAGAACTCGCAGACGTCGCGATAAATTGCTACTCAAGGCCTGCGACCGATGCGCCCTTCGGCCTTTCCTTCCGCCGGCTTGGGGCCCATATCCGAGCCATGGCTGAAATCATTCATCCGCTTCGGAGGTCGGTTTCGCGAGGGCTTTCGGGCCACTGCCCGGCGTGTGGCCGCGGCAAGCTGTTCTGGAAGTACCTGAAGGTGAACGACCGCTGCGGGGTCTGCGATACTGACCTCGCGCGCTATCCGGCAGATGACGGCCCAGCCTATGTGACGATCCTGCTGATAGGACACCTAATCGTCGCGCCGATGCTGTTCGTCCCGATCGTCTGGCGCTCGAATCCGGCCTATTCTCTGCCGATCATCTTGTCCCTGTTGACGGTCGCGACGCTCATGCTCCTGCCCCGCGTCAAGGGCGGATGGGTCGGCTTGATGTACGCGCTCGGCGTCAAGGACACCGACGCCCACCTGCACACCGCCGACCTGGCGGACTAGCTCATAGCGGAACCTCCACCGCAGCCGTCCGTTGGCATTTCCTCGGACACTGGACGGAGGAAAGACGCGTGGGCCTGATCCTAATCATCATCCTGATTCTGCTTCTTGTCGGGGCGTTTCCGAGCTGGGGCCACTCGCGCAGCTGGGGCTACTTTCCGAGCGGCGGGCTGGGCCTGATCCTCGTGATCGTCATCATCCTTGTCCTCCTGGGCAGGATCTGACGCTAACCGCTGACGCCGGCCGAAAACTCGCCTAGCCTCGCGCTGAAACAATCGGGGGATGCATGGCGCAGGGTGCGGTAACGGCTGAACAACCGATGACCGCCTTCGCACGGGTCAAGGCAATCATGGGCGGGTCGGCCGGCAATCTGGTCGAGTGGTACGACTGGTTCGCCTATTCCTCCACCAGCCTCTATTTCGCCGCGCACTTCTTCCCGAAGGGCGACGCGACCGCCCAGCAGCTGCAGACCGCCGCGGTCTTCGCGGCCGGCTTTATCGCTCGGCCCGCCGGCGCGTGGCTTATGGGCATCTACGCCGACCGCGCCGGCCGGCGCGCTGCGCTAACGCTCTCGGTTGCGCTGATGAGCCTGGGCTCCTTCGCGATTGCGATCCTGCCGACCTTTGCCCAAATTGGTGTACTGGCCCAGCTCGGCCTGCTCGCCGCGCGGTTGGTGCAGGGGCTATCGCTGGGCGGCGAATATGGTGCTAGCGCGACCTACATGTCGGAGATGGCCGGCGCGAAGCGGCGCGGCTTCTGGTCGTCGTTCCAATACACCAGCCTGATCGGCGGCCAGTTGATGGCCTTGCTGGTGTTGGTGACGTTGCAGCACGTCCTGACGAAGGGCGATCTAGCGGCATGGGGTTGGCGCATCCCCTTCGCCGTGGGTGGGGTGCTGGCCATCGTCGTGTTCTGGATCCGCACCGGCTTGGACGAGACCCGCGCCTACCTGAACGAGGCGACGGCCCCCTCCGAGCGTGGGCGCACGATGACCCTGCTGACGGAGCATCCGCGGGAGTTCGCGATCGTCCTGACCCTGACCGCAGCCGGCTCATTGGCCTTCTACGCTTACACGACCTACATGCAGAAGTTCCTGGTCAACACGGCGGGCTTCTCCAAGGACACTGGCACGGCGATCATGGCGGCTGTGCTGCTTGCCTACATGCCGCTGCAGCCGGTGATTGGCTGGCTCTCAGACTTCGTCGGCCGCAAGTCGACCATCGCGGTCGGGCTTGGGCTAGGTGCGCTGGCCACCTACCCGGTGATGACCGCCATCTCCCACTCGACCTCAGCGCTGGTGGCCTTTGGGCTGGTGATGATCCTCGTGCTCTGCCACTCCGGCTATTCCGCTGTGAACGCGGTTGTGAAGGCCGAGCTATTCCCGGTTCACGTGCGAGCCTTGGGTGTCTCCCTACCCTATGCCCTCGCCAACGCCATGTTCGGCGGCACGGCCGAATATGTCGCCGAATGGCTGAAGCAGGCAAAGATAGAGAGCGGCTTCTACATCTACGTCGCGGCCGTCATGCTGGTCGGCGCGGTCGCCGCCGCGTCGATGCGCAATACCAACATCACGAGCCTGATCGCCGATGATTGACCTTGGACCCTTGAGCCTCGATCCGCTCAACACTGCGGCGCTGAGTTTCTTCGCCGTTTGCTGGCTGTTCTACCAGCCGATCCTCAACCTGCTAAGTCGCCGGGGCGGCGCAGTGATCAACACCGACCTTATGGTCGTGCGCAGCGCCTGGATGCACAACATGTCCCGGCGCGACGGCCGGTTCATGGATGGCCAGCTCCTGGCCCAGACCCTTAGCTCTTCCTCCTTCTTCGCCTCGTCCAACCTGATCCTCATCGCAGCAACGGCCGGCGTGCTCTTCGGTGGCCAGGCGAGCTTCAGAAACGTTTCCAGCTTGGCCGTCGTGCACACCTCCTCGCGGTTACTTTTCCAGGCCCAGCTCGGCCTCGTTGTGCTGACCCTGGCCCGCGGCCTGCTGGATTTCATCTGGGGCATCCGCCAGCTCAACTATGTGCTGGCTGCAATTGGCGCGATCCCTGAGCGAGGCGACGATGACCGTCACCACGCCTATGGCGACGCCGCGGGCCGAATCCTCAATCCAGCGCTCCATTCGGTGAATTCCGGCGTCCGCGGCTATTACTTCGCCCTCGCTGCCGCGGCCTGGGTGTTCGGGCCTGTAACCTTTATCGCAGCGACCTTCGGGGCAGTGTCGCTGTTGATCTGGCGTCAGCGCCGCTCCTCCGCCGCCTACGCCATCGCAGATTTGCGAAAGCTCCTTGAGCAGGAGCCGAAGAAATCAGCGCCGAAAAGCAAGAAGTCTGTCGAACCGGGGGCCTCACGCGCGTCTCTTCCGTGACGCGGCTCTTCGCGTCGGCCAATCTGGCGCATTGAGAGAGGACGATCTCATGCAGTATCTGCTGATCATCTATGCGGACGAGGCATTCCGCGAGACCGCCACCATGCAGGAGATTTCCGCCGCCCACATGCGTTTGGGCGCGGAGCTGCAGGAGAAGGGCGCCATGGTCGGCGGCAACCGCCTGAAGCCTTCCGACACCGCCACCACCGTACGCACCGCCGGTGGAACACAGAGCCTGCACGACGGCCCCTACGCCGAGACCCGCGAGCAGCTAGCCGGCTACTACCTCGTAGATGCGCCCGACCTAGACGCTGCCATCGGTTGGGCAAAGAAAATCCCCGGCGGGCCAAACTTCGCCGTCGAGGTTCGGCCGATTTGGCCGCTCACCTGAGCCGAAGGCGTGGAGGCCCAGCGCATCCTGGATGAGGCCGTGCGTGAGGCGGGCGATCGCATCCGCGCGGCGCTCGCCATGCGCTTTCGCGACCTAGACCTGGCCGAGGAGGCCTTCGCCTTCGCAAGTCTGCGCGCGGTGGAAACATGGGGCCGAGACGGCGCGCCGCGCGACCCGGCCGCCTGGCTCTATGCCGTGGGCCGCCGGCGCGCCTTTGACCTCGGGCGCCGCGCCAAAGTGCGGGACACAGCCGTCCTGGACGCACCAGAACCACCGCCCGATCCGGAGACCATTCTAATGGCGGTCTTCGAGCCAATCCCGGATGAGCGGCTGCGCTTGATCTTCATTTGCTGCCATCCGGCGCTGGCGCCCGAGGCGCGCATCGCGCTGACCTTGCGTACTCTTTGTGGCCTCTCGGTAGAAAGGATCGCGCGCGCCTGGCTAGTCAGCGAAACCGCCATGATGCAGCGGCTGACGCGGGCCAAGCGCAAGCTGCGTGAGACGGCGGTGCGTTTCGAGATCCCTGAGCCAAACGCCTGGGGCGAGCGCCTGGAGGCAGTGCTGGCGACCCTGGAGATCGCCTACAGCCAGGCCTATGAGGACGCCGCATTGGCGAGCGACGTCGCCGACCTAGCCGCCGAGACGCTGCGACTATCCGGGCTGCTCTGCGAGCTCCTTCCAGATGAGCCGGAGGTCCTGGGTCTCGCGGCCATGATACGCCTGACTGAAGCCCGCCGCCCGGCCCGAGTGGACGACGCCGGCGCAATGGCTCCGTTGTCGGAACAAGATGTCCGCCTTTGGGATCGGCGCCTGATTGGTGAAGCTGCCGCCCTAATGCGCCGCGCAGCGGGTCTCGGGCGCAGCGGGCCCTATCAGCTATTGGCCGCCATTCATGCGACTCACACCGCACGGATGGAGACCGGCGCAACAGCCTGGGGCGACGTTGTGACGCTCTACGACATGCTGTTGGCAGTGCGCCCTTCAGCTGTCGCGGAGGTCAACCGCGCCGTCGCGCTCGGCGAGGCCATGGGACCCGAGGCGGGGTTGGCGGCGCTGGCTTCGGTGGGCGAGCAGAAGCGTCTGGAGTCCTGGCTCCCCTATCACGCGGCCCGCGCCGGACTTTACGCCATGGCCGGCCGCGAGGCCGAAGCGGCGGAAGCCCTGCGCGCCGCCCTGAAGCTCGGTCCCGCGCCCGCTGAGCGACTATTCCTGACATGGCGATTGGGCGCGCTCAGCCGCTAAGCCTTCCCAAGGCCGCGCGCGCTTGGAATAAGGCTCCTGCCATGGACGCCGAGTTGCATCTCACCACCGCCCCATTCCGCGACGCGCGCTATTCCCCGCGTAGGCTGGAGATCGACCATCGCGCCGACGGCGAGATGCTGCTGACGAATCCGACGCCCTACGCGACCCGCTTTCAGACCATGACAGCATCCCTCGCGCACTGGGCTGTCGCCGCCCCCTCTCGCGTCTGGCTGGCCGAACGCTCTGGTGAGGGATGGCGGACGGTCACGTTCGCCGAAGCTTACGAAGAGGTGCGCACGATCGCCGGCGGCCTGCGCGAGCGCGGCCTCGTGGGTAAGCGCCCGCTCCTGATCCTGGCGTACAACGGGATCGAGCACGCTCTGATCGCCTATGCAGCCATGAGCCAGGGCTATCCGGTGGCGCCGGTCTCACCGCAATACGGGCTGAAGGGAGCCAACCTCGAGCGTCTGGCGCGGGCCTGTGAGGTGCTGAAGCCTTCGGCCGTCTATACAGACGACGCCACGCTTTTTGCCGACGGCCTTGGTTCCGCGGACCTGGAAGGCTTGCCGGTCATCGCGTCGAAAAACGCCAGGCGGGGCGACATCACCCTGACTGAACTCTTGAGCGTCGCCCCCGCTGAGGCGACTGCCGTGCCGACCGACCATGCCAAGTACCTGCTGACATCCGGTTCGACAGGCCATCCCAAGGCAGTGATCTGCACGCACGCCAACACCAGCCTGAATTCCGCCCAGATCGAAGCCTGCTTTGACGATCGAGACCCGCCGGTGATGGTCAACTCCGCGCCCTGGAGCCATAGCCTGGGCGCGAACTCGATCCTGCACATGTCAGCGCACCGGGGCGGCACAGTCTACATCGACCACGGCCAGCCCACAGCAGCGCGGTTCGGCGAGACGGTGCGAAACCTCCGGGAGATTTCGCCCACCTACCAGAACATGGTGCCGGCGGGCTGGATGTTGTTCGTTGATGAACTGGAGAAGGACGAGGCTCTGGCCCGCCGGTTCTTCCAGCGCGTCCGGGTGCTGCAATACGGTGGAGCGGCTCTGGGCCAAGCCGTTGCAGACCGCATTCAGGCCGTGGCCATTCGTACGGTTGGCGAGAGGATCACTTTCGCCTCGGGCTACGGTGCGACTGAAACCGGACCGACTGCCTGCAACGTCCATTGGCACAATGACGTCATGGGTCTGATCGGCCTCCCGGTTCCCGGAACCTCGGTGCGTTTGGTCCCAATGGCGGGCAAGCTCGACTTCCGTGTGAAAGGTCCGCAGATCACGCAAGGCTACCTGGGTTTGCCGGAAAGGTCGGCCGAGGCTTTCGACGACGAAGGCTTCTACATCCTCGGTGACGCCGCCCGGTTCGTCGATCCGACCGAACCAGCCAGGGGCATGGTGTTCGACGGCCGCCTTTCGGAGAACTTCAAGCTCGCCTCAGGCACCTTCGTGGGCGTCGGAGACCTCAGGATCGGCGCGGTCTCGGCGATCGGCGGGGCGGTCACTGACGCTGTGGTCTGCGGCGAGGGCCAGGAGGCCGTAGGCCTGTTGCTCTATCCCAACCCGCGCATCGCGACGACCGAGGTCATCGCGGCAGCTCGTGCCGGACTGAGCGCATTCAATGCCAAAGCCCGCGGCGCCGGTGGCCGCGTGGCACGCGCGCTGGTCCTGCCTGATGCGCCAGATCCGGTCAGCGGCGAAGTCACCGACAAGGGCTATATCGCCCAGGCCCTCGCCCGCCAAAGACGCGCCGACGCAATCCAGCGGCTCTTCACCGATCCTCCTTCCTCTGACGTGATGGTGTTCTGACATGAATGGCGCCGACGCCCTGCTCGCGACCCTGGTGGCCAATGAGGTCACCGCTTGCTTCGCCAACCCCGGCACCAGCGAGATGCAGTTCGTTGCAGCGCTGGACAGGAAGCCTGAGATGCGGCCCGTTTTGTGTCTGTTCGAAGGTGTCGCGACAGGCGCGGCGGATGGATACGGCCGGATCGCCGACAAACCCGCCTGCACCCTACTGCACTTGGGCCCTGGCTACGCCAACGGCGCGGCGAACCTACACAATGCCCGGCGTGCCTTCACGCCGATCGTCAATGTAATCGGCGACCACGCCACCTATCACCGTCAGTACGACGCACCGCTAAACTCCGACATCCTCGCCCTTGCCGCGCCCAATTCGGTCTGGGTGAAGTCGGCTGACAGCTCTGACGCCGTGGCCGGCCTCGCCGCCGAAGCTGTGGCGGCGAGCTTTGGTCCGCCGGGCGGGCCGGCAAGCCTGATTCTGCCGGCCGATAGCGCCTGGTTGGAGACCTCGAATGACGTCGTGATCGCTCAAAAGCTTGTGCGGCCAGCACCAGCTGGAGCTACGATCGACGCTGCGGCCCGCGCGCTGAAGGCGGCCGCCAAGCCCGTGATCCTGATCGGCGGTCAGGCCTGCAGGGCTGAGGGTCTGGCGCAGGCTGCGCGGCTGCAGGCCGCGGGCATTGCGATCTATTGCGACACCTTCGTCTCACGACAGCCGCGCGGAGCCGGAGCCTTCGCGCCGAAGAAGATGCAGTACTTTGGCGAGATGGCGCTGGCGGAGTTGGATGGGGTAGACCTGATGGTCTTGGCGGGCACGACCCAACCCGTGGCCTTCTTCGCCTATCCCAACCGACCAAGCGTGCTGGTTCCGCAAGGTTGCGAGACGATGATGTTGGCCGCGCGGACGGAAGACGCTGTCGCGGGCCTCGCCGCCCTGGCCGACGCGATCGGCGCTCCAGTGGAAGGTCCGAGCCAGGCGCTGGCCCTGGCCGAGGTGGCGCCCAGCGGCAGGCAAACCGCCTACACTGTCGGTGCTTCGATCGCTCGGCACATGCCTGAAGGCGCCATCGTCTGCGACGACGCGGTGACGTCTGGAGCGGGGGTGGCGGCTGCGGCGATGACGGCGCGACCGCACGAGGTGCTGGCGCTAACGGGCGGCGCCATCGGCATCGGCCTGCCATTGGCGGTGGGCGCCGCGGTGGCCGCGCCCGACCGCAAGGTGATCTCGCTGAACGGCGACGGCGCGGCGATGTACACTATCCAGGCGCTCTGGACCCTGGCGCGGGAGAATCTCGACGTCACAGTCGTGGTCTTTGCCAACAACAGCTATCGCATTCTCAACATCGAGATGACCCGCACCGGCGCGGGCGACGCCGGGCCGCAAGCCGCCAAACTGCTAGGCCTGGGCAACCCGTCCATTGACTGGGTCCCGCTGGCCAAAGGCCTGGGCCTGCCTAGCGTGCGTTGCATAAGCGCCGAAGATTTCGAGAAGGCCTTCGCAGGGGCCATGGGCCAGCGCGGGCCGATGTTCATCGAAGCGGTGATCTGACACCAAAAGGCCCGCGAGCGAACCCGCGGGCCTTTCCGACACCAACAAGAAGAAGGGCTAGCCCTTCTTCTTGTTGGTCGGCAGGACGCAGTTACCGGCCAGGGCGCAGCCTACGGCGTCCTTGGGCGTCTGCGGATCGGCGAACTGCATCATGTAGCCCGGCAGGCCATCGGAGCAGGCGACTTCCAGCCTAATCGAACCATCGGTTGCCTTGAGAGGCGAACCGACAGCGGAAACCGTGCAGTCTTTTTTGTCGAACTTGCGCAGGTCCGAGGTCAGGCCGTTGAAATCGACCTTGCCCAGGGTGCACTTGTAGCCGGCCACAAGGGCGTGACCGCAGTCGAGCACGACACCTTTGCCGGTGGCCGGGAACATACCGATCGCGCCATTGCCGTCGCTGCAAACCAGCTCGACAACTTCCTTGTCGCCGTTGGAGGGGAAGATGGCGTAGCGGTTCACTTCGCACGCCGAGCCCGCGGTCTTGGCCAGCTTTGTGTAGAGGCCGGCCTGCTCGGCGGTCGCCGCGCGTGTGTCGGTCAAGGTGCAGCCGCCGCCCGAGAGCTTGGCGCAGTCCAGGGTCTCGGCGATCGTGCCCTTGGTGGTCACGCGGACGATGAAGCCCTTGCCGCTCGCGCAGGCGAACTCATAGCCTTCGGTGCCATCCTTGAGCAGGCCGATGTAGCGGCGATCCTTCACCGAGCAACCGCTGTCGGCCAGCTGAGCCAGATGATCTACGGCGGCCTGGCGGGTGGCAGCGTCAGTCAGAACGCACTTTGCTGCGGACGTTTCCGTCGACAGGCAATTCAGGATCGTCGCCGGCTTGCTGGTGTCCAACGGAACGCTGCCACTAACGACGAAGTCTCCGCCGCCTGGGCAGGCGGCTTCGAACAGGGTGCTGGACGCTGTCTGGCCAATCGAGCGAATCCGGTCAGGCTCGCACGGGGCGCTGGATTTGTTGGTCAGGGCGATAATCGCCGGCTTCAAGTCGAGATTGGCCGGCAGGATGCAAGGGCTGGCCGGCACGCTCATGTCAGCTGGGAAGTTCGAGCCGATGCAGCTGAAGACGGACGGCGGGGCGCTCGGGCTCGTCTGCACGAGGAAGCCGATCGAACCTGGGCCGCAAGCGATCTCATAGACGCTGCCGCCCAAAGTGCCGGTCTTCTTGTCCGCGGCGATCTTGCCGGCCATGCGCGCGTCCGACACCTGGCAATTCAGGCCTGCCGCCTGGGCGATCCCCGGAGCATCGGCCATGCCTTGCTTTCTGGACTCCGAACTGACGGCGGCTGGAGGAGGCGCCTTGCCCCCGCCGCTGGCCGGCAACCTCTGGGCCATGACGGCGGTGGGCGCCATCACAGCTACGATAAGGGCGCAGAGCAGCCCAAATCTCATTGGCCTCATGACTTCAGTATCTCCTGGACGTTTCATAGAGGGCGTTCGCCCTTCGGCGCACATAAGCGCCATGAACGTCATGGGGGTCAAGACGACGGTAAGAGCCGCGGGAAGTATGTCGCACTTCCAATTACTTAGCGAACGGTGTTGGGCTTTCCGTGGCGCACCCGCGGCCCCAATATCAGGCGCCGCGCACCCTTAGATGGGCTCCGCTCACGCCCGTGACCTCGACTGTAGAGCCGGCCGCAAGGCCTTCGCCCTCGTCAAGCTCCGCGGCCCACTCCTTACCGTCGATGAACACCCGGCCATTGCGGCCCTGGAAGGCGCCCACAACGCGACCCTGGTGACCGACCAGGCGGCCGATGTTGTCGTTGATGTCGCCGCCTGGCGGATGATGGAAGAGCGACTTGGGCAGGTAGCGGCGGGCGAGTAGGGCCAGCGAAATGGTCAAGAGCGCGAAGGCCAGGGTGGCTTGGGAAAGATCGAGGCCGGTGAAGGTCACAGCAAGCGCGATAATCCCGGCCGCAGCCGCGGGCCAGAGCATCCACCCCGAGCCGGTCGCCACCTCAACGACGAGCAATACGCCGGCAAGCGCGATCCAGGCCCAGAAGGGATGCGCCAGGTAGAGCTGATGCAGGTCGGGCATGGCTCTCATCTTCCCCTAGGCGGCGTCGCCGGCACGGCCGATCCGCCGCGGGCCGATTTCGGCGAAGACCCTTGTTGCTCGGCCATGGCGGTTTTCACGAGCTCTCCGATGCCGGCGATTGAGCCCACAAGCGAGCCCATGTCGGCCGGAACGATGACGGTCTTCTGCTGCGGGCTCTCGGCCAATTTACCGAAGGCCTCTACGTACTTCTGGGCAATGAAATAGTTGATGGCGTTGACGTCGCCGGCGGAGATGGCGTTGGACACCAGCTCCGTGGCTTTGGCCTCTGCGCCGGCCGAGCGCTCGCGGGCCTCGGCGTCGCGGAAAGCGGCCTCGCGCCGGCCTTCGGCCTGCAGAATCGCCGACTGCTTCTGGCCTTCCGCCACAGTGATCGCGGCCTGTTTCTCGCCGTCGGCTTCGGTGATCACCGCGCGGCGTTCGCGTTCGGCCTTCATCTGCCGAGCCATGGCGTTCGTGATGTCCGGCGGCGGCTGCAGATCCTTGATCTCGATCCGCGCTACCTTCACGCCCCAGGGACTGGTCGCCTGATCGATGACTTCTAGCAGCCGGGTGTTGATCTGATCGCGCTGCGACAGCACCTCATCCAACTCCATGTTTCCGACCACAGTCCGCAGATTGGTCATGGTCAATTGGGTGATGGCGAAATCTAGATTGGTCACCCGGTAGGCGGCGGCGGAGGCGTCCATCACCTGGATGAATACGATTGCGTCGACCTGAACAGAGACATTGTCCTTGGTGATCACGTCCTGGCGCGGCACGTCGAGCACCTGCTCCATCATATTGATCCTTCGGCCTACGCCCTCGACGAAGGGCGTGAGAAAACTGATCCCGGGTTTCAATGTGCGCGTGTAGCGGCCGAACCGCTCGATAGTGACCTCCTGCCCCTGTGGCACGATCTTGATGGCGCCCAGCGCGACCACGATGGCCAGGACCAGGAAAACGGCGGCGACGATGGCGGAGATCACGAAAAATCCTCCCAAACTCTTGGTTGAGCTTAGCCATGGACTCAACTCTGCGCCACGGAAACCGAAGGCCATGCTCGCGCCCAAATGCCAGGTCTGATAGCGCTCGATCATGTCCTGGAAGACGACCGCTCTGATCGCCGCCGCCGTTCTGACGACGGCCGCCGCGCACAAGCCCGCCACACCAAAGGCAGCGACGCCAGCGGCAGATAAACCGGCAACCGCCGCCAAGCCCTCAGCGGTCCAATCGCTCATTGCGGACTTCGACGCCCGCAACCCACTGAGCGTGATTGCGCTGCTGAATTTCGGCGGCGCGAAGGCAAGCCTGGTCAGCAAGGACGGCGACACGGTGCTCGTGAATATCACCTCGGTCGCGGCGAACTTCACGGCGCTATTCGCCTCCTGCGACGCGCAGGGCCGCGCCTGCAGAGCGGTGCAATTCGACTATGTTGACGACAAGGCGGGCCCAAGTTTTGCCCAGCTCAACGCCTTCAACCAGACAACGGCCATGTGCCGCACCTATGAGGACAGGGCGAGCAAGCCACACGTGGTCTTCTCCACGCTGCTGTTCGCAGACGACCCATTCGAGCACTTCCGCACCGAAACAGCGGCCTGGACGGGATGCATTGGGGAGTTTCAGGCGTTTCTGAAGGACCCGAACGGGTATCTGGCGTCAGCGCCCTAAACCGGGACCTTCACCCGTAACGTCGCCATTCGATCAATCGCGGCCTCCGCCTCGGCCATGATCCGCGCAACAATTTCGCCGGCGCGCGGGACGTCGTGGATGCCGCCGGCGGACTGGCCCATGGCGAAGGCCGAGCGGTCGGCGTCGAGGCCTTCGATCTGACCGCCGATGCCGCCCATAACGCCGGCGCGGCTGGAGAGGATCGCTTGTTGGGGGAAGGGCTGGATGTCAGCGGAGCGACTTTCCCACTCCTCGACGTAGGGGTTCTTCTTCACTCGCATGGGTTTGCCAGAATAGCTGCGTGTGCGGATGGTATCTTCGTCGGAGGCCTCGACAATAACGTCGCGGTACATCTGGCCCGCATGAGCCTCCTGAGAGGCAATGAAGCGGGTGCCCATCCAGACGCCGACCGCCCCCAGGCTAAGCGCGGCGGCAAGGCCTCGACCGTCATAAAGGCCGCCGGCGGCCACCACGGGGATCTTCACGGCCTCAACGGCCTGGGCCACCAGAGGCATGGTGCCGACGAGGCCGGTGTGACCTCCGCCCTCGCTGCCCTGGCAGATCACCGCATCGCAGCCAGCTTGCTCGGCCTTCACCGCATGCTTCACCGCCCCACAGACCACCATGACCTTGAGATCCGCCTTCTTGAGTTTCTCCATGATCGGCATAGGCACGCCCAGACCCGCCACGAAGCACGAGGCGCCCTCCTCGATAATGATTTCCACCGAGGCGGTCAGGCTGTCGGGGCTGGCGGCCAGAAGATCGACGCCGAACGGCTTGTCGGTCAGGGCTTTGACCTTTCGCATCTCCCCACGGATGAAGTCGGGCGAGCGGCCGGCCATGCCAAGCACGCCATAGCCCCCGGCGTTCGACACCGCCGCGACCAACTCGGCGTAGGAAACTCCGCCCATTCCAGCCAGCATGATCGGGTGCTCAACGCCCAGCAGGTCACAGAGCTTGGTATGTAAAGTCATGGGCTCGTTCCTCGATTTTATCGCACGATGGCGCCCTCGGCGGGCGATGCAAACCATGACGTAGAGTCAGGAGGAACGATGTCGCAAGCCGACGCGAACCTAGCCGTGGCCAAAGCCTATCTTAAGGCGCGGGAGGACGCCTAGCCTCAGACGCGAAGCGCTTCTTAGCGCCGGACATCCTGCAGATCGAATACCTCAACCGGATAAAGCCGAATGGCGAGCGCCGGACCGCGCAAGCGATGGCGTCAGACGGGCAGAAGCGACTGAAGATCCTTCACAGCCAAACCTACGGGATCAAGAACGCGATCGCCGCTGTCGTTGGAGGTGTTTGGACCGATGTGTTGGCGATTCCGATGGGCGAGCTGAAGCCTGGCGACGCGATGACCTGCTTCTCCGGCATCTTCCTCGATTTCCAGGGTGGGAAGATCGTTGCTCAGCGCAACTACGATTGCTTCCCTCCCTTCTAACTCAGAAGATCGCGTAGCCGCCGTCGATCAGGAAGCTGTCGCCGGTGTGGAACTTGGAGGCATCCGAGGCCAGGTAGACAGCCATGCCCCCGAAGTCCTCGGGCTCGCCCCAGCGGCGGACTGGGACGCGCTTGATCACTGCGTCGTTGAACTTGTCGTTGCCTTGGGCGCCAGCGGTCATGTCGGTAGCGATCCAGCCCGGTAGGATGGCGTTGGCGCGGACGCCGTAGCGAGCATGCTCCACAGCGATTGCTCGGATCATCGAGATCACCGCACCCTTGGTCGAGGCATAGGCCTCGTTGCGCGCTGCGCCATCAAGCGCGCTCAATGACGAGATGGCGACAAGCGAGCCGCCAGTGTCGCCCTGCGCTGCGCGGGCGACCATGTGCTTGCAGGCCTCTCGGAAGGTGAAGAAGACCCCGTCCAGATTGACCGACAGCACCCGGCGATAGGTGGCTGTGTCGAACTCGGCGAAAGACTTGGCGCCACCACCGATGCCGGCGTTTGCGACCACGGTGTCGACACGGCCCATCTTGGCAACCGCCTCGGCAAAGCCGGCGCTCACGGCATGCTCGTCGGCGACATCGATCTTCTGGGCCAGGACCTTGACGCCGTGAGCCTCAAGTTTGGCTGCAGCAGCAGCGTTCTTTTCCGCGTTGGTGCCCCAGATGACGATGTCCGCGCCGGCCTGGGCCATGGCGTCGGCCATGCCGAGCCCGATACCGCCATTGCCGCCGGTGACGAGCGCCACCTTCCCGGTCAGATCGAACGGCTTATAAGCCATGAGTGTCGACTCCCTCGTTCGCAGATTCAAACCTGCGTTGGGAGGTCAAAGGCCTGGATCGAACGGCCTCGTCAAGCCAGCGCTTTCTTCGCCCGAACCTGTGCCACCGGCGGCGGCTGTGGCCGGGCAAAGGTAAACTCATCGTCGCTGGAGAGGTGGCCTTGGAACCGGTACCCGTCGCAGTCAAAAGCTCGAAGATCAGAAGCCCGGTCGAGACGATTGTCGATGACGAAGCGCGCCATGGCGCCGCGCGCCCGCTTGGCGAAGAATGACATGATCCTCGCCTCGCCGCCCTTCTCCTCCAGGAAGCGGCAGCTCACCACGGACCCCTTCAGCGCGGCGCGGTCGACGGCGCCGAAGTATTCCTGGCTCGCGCAGTTGATGACGGTGCGCTCCTTGTGGCCAGCCAGCGCAGCGTCGAGAGTCTCCGAGACCATGGCTCCCCAGAAATCGTAGAGGCTCAGCCCCCGTTTGGTCTTGATCCTGACGCCCATCTCCAGCCGATAGGGCTGGATGGCGTCAAGGGGGCGCAGCACACCGTAGAGGCCTGAGAGGATCCGCACATGATCTTGCGCCCAGG
>JAYUBY010000221.1:0-6667 GCA_043740635.1 Alphaproteobacteria bacterium | reverse complement strand
TGGAAAAACAGGTGGCCGAGCTTTCGGTTCCGCCGCAGTGCAATTCGGCTGATCTTGAAAGAAGTGCTCTCACTTGTTTGCGAATTGCCGCAGTCGCCGACGCGTGCGTATTACCAGCGCGACCGCAAACGTCACAATAAAGCGTCCGATGCGTTGACCTCGATCAAAGTGCCGCCCCGGCCGCGCCGGTTAGCTTGAGTTCGTTGACAGCCTGGAATTCGCGGGCGGGAAAGGGCAAGGTCATGACGGTCGATGTTTGCTGCGCTTTGGGCGCTGATCGCGGTGAGTTGGTCGCGCTCATCCCGCACATGCGGGCGTTCGCCCGATCATTGTGCCATGACCGGACCCAGGCGGACGACTTGGCACAGGACGCCCTGGCGAGCGCCTGGAGACACCGAGGCGCCTTCACCCCGGGAACAAACCTCAAGGCCTGGGTCTTCAGGATCGTTCGCAACCAGTTCTATTCGGACCGGCGCCGTTCCTGGCGGGTCTGCCCGCTTGACTCTGACACAGCCGCCGAAACTCTCGTCGCCGTATCAGACCCCAACGCCGCCCTTCAACTCGATGACGTCCGACGCGCCATGTTGAAGCTTTCCGACGAACAGCGCGAAGCCCTGACGCTCATCGGGGTGACGGGCCTGTCGTATGAAGAGGTCGCCGCGATTTGCGGCTGCTCGCAAGGTACGATCAAGAGCCGGGTCAGCCGAGCCCGTCGGCGGCTCCTGGCGATCCTCTCGGACGGCGCCCTGACCGGCCGAACCCGCGTTCCGGACGGCGTCATGGCCTCGATGATCGTCGATGCGGAGCGGCTGCGCGCCGGCGCTGCTTCCCGAGCGGTGATAGCCCAGGCGGGCCGCCCGCAGCCTTCTGAAGCCTACGCCGCCCACGTCCATCACTAGCTAGGAGATTGAACGATGACACTCATAATCATAATCGTGGTTCTGTTGCTGCTGTTCGGCGGCGGGGGCGGCTACTACGCGCACCGGACCTGGGGTGCGCCAGGTCTCGGCGGCGTTGTCGGATTGATCCTCGTGGTTCTTGTGCTGATGTGGCTGTTTGGTGGCCTCCACTTCGCTCGCTGACAAATGGCGCCCCGTCATCGGCGGTAAAGGTCACGAAGATCGTTTGCGGCGGGCGTGCTTGGCGCGTGCAAACAGGAATCGTCCGAGGGCGATCGGTGCGTTTGGATACTTTTCAAGTATCGGATGATGTCGGTTATTTGGTCCGGACCGAACTGGAACCGCGGCATTTGGGGATGTAGCTGCCTGCAAAGCCACTTCTCCTAGGGCTCTTCGCACCCGAAGGCGTGAATCGTCTCGACGCCAATGCGTTCGGCGTGATGTCTCGCGCGCGCGACAGCCGCCTCAAATGAGTCCAGGGGCGGTTCGAATCTGATTACCGGGCGATGCCTGAACTCGAATGTCTTGACCACGAACTTGCCGCCGTCGCCTCGCTCAATGCGTACCCATATGTCACTCTCGGATGGGTCTGCGCCGGCGGGCAGATGGATGACTTCAATCATGTTGCACTTCGGCCCACAGCGGCGTGGCGGCCAGCGGCCCAGGCTCGCGCGCCTTCCCGGTCAGATATTTGAGGTCCGCTCTTCGGGATCGGCATTCGAAGCGTCCGACTAACGAGGCTTGTTCTTGCGGGCGAACTGATCAAGTTTGGCTCTCTCGTGCGCTATCAGTTCGCTCAGCATGTTGCGTTCGTCTTGGTCCTGCGCTTCCTCCAACTGCCTGCCGAGGCGCTTTAGGTTCTCGCGGCACACCCACTCGTCCACCGACGCCGCCATTTGCCGCCTCAGCCCAAAGGAATCGCGCGTCGCTGGGCCGGCCGACGGTCTTGGGATAGATCAAAGCCAGCTCGGCGCAGCTCTGACATTATCCGGTCCTGAGCAGATCGGCCCTGACAAAAGTCAGTTTTCGGACCTGCAGATGTGCAAGGAGACTGTCGCCGGCGAGCGTGTAGCCGCACGGCGACGGAGGAGCTAACGCCGCCCATGCCCCCCGACGAAATCCGCATCCGCGCCGTCCCGCCCTGGCAGCCAGTGCAGGGCGAGGAAGGACCGTTTCTCCCCCTTTCCGTCGATGAAAGGGCCGAGCTCAGACTCATTGGCCAAGCCATCTCCTTCAAGACGACGGGCTCCCAAATCTTCGCCCGAGGCGAGACGGCGAGCTATCTATACCTGCTTACGGACGGCGTCGCGGAAGCGTACTTCGTGCTGCCAAATGGAGAGAGGCAAATAGTCGCTTTCTATTGGCCGGGAGATGTACTTGGGATGGCTGAGGAAGGTGTGTATGTCAACACCGTCAGTACGCTATCCGCTTGTACATTCTATCGATTTCTCACCGCTCAGCTGGATCAATTCTTACTTTCTCACCCTGCGATCCAGCGTCAGTTCTTTGTCAAGGCAGTTCACGACCTGAGAAACGCCCAACGGCAGCTGATCATGATGGGTCGGCTCAATGGCCTAAGAAGACTCGCGGCATTTATTGTAGATTGCTCCGCCCATGAAGACTACTTCGACTCAAAGCACAAAATCCTGACCTTACCGATGACGCGCTACGACATCGCCGACTATATCGGCACTTCCTCGGAGGTGGTCACCCGCGGCCTCGGCCGTCTCGAGGCGATGGGTGTCATCCATCGACTGTCGCCGCGAACTCTCGAACTGAAGACGGCGGAACTCAGGGCCATCGTCAATCTTGCCGACTATTGAAGGCTGTTACGACGATCCACAGGCTGGCTTCACGACACCGCTGACTTCAGCAGTCTGGGCGATTGCGACGGATCAATGCTGTGATGGGCGAAACAGAAGAGACATGACCTTTGGGAGCGCGCCCAACGGAACGCCGCCATGGTTCCCTACACCATTGACCTGCTGAACGACGATGGCTCGATCGATGAAACTCTGGTCGTGGTGTTCGAGCACGACGACGCGGCGATCGATTATGTTGGCGGGATCGACCATCGCCATGCGATCGAGGTCCGTCAGGACGATCGGCACGTCGCACTGTTTCCGCCCTTGGCCGGGCCGCCTCCGTTCCAACCGTCGAGGCGCCGCTAGCGAGCCATCACGCTGAACGTCCGCTTCGGGTCGTTAGCGGACGTTGGGTCTCGGCCAGAAAACGGACCTTCCCATCCCACGATCCTGCTCCATCCGGCCGGGCCTAGCAGCGGCGTCAAGGAAGTCGCGCCCGCTGCCCCACTATCGCCCCACCGCGGCCCAGGCTGGCGGTCGCCCGCCAGCCCCGTCGGGTGCCATATTGTTTTATATTAGAAAATTTGGAGCGGGCGATGAGATTCGAACTCACGACCCCAACCTTGGCAAGGTTGTGCTCTACCCCTGAGCTACGCCCGCGCTCCGGCCTGGTCGCCCAGGCCTCGAAGAGGGCGGCTTATCGCAGAGGGCCCAGGTGTTTGCAAGCGCCTCAGCGGCGGTGGCGCGGGGTGGCCAGCTTGCGCTTGTTGACGTGGTCGACGGGCTTGAACTCGGGCTCGCCGGGCGCCTCGCCGCGGAAATAGTAGCGCTGCCAGGCGGCCTTGACCGTCTCGGGCTCGCCCTTGAACAGCTTGATGTTGAACGCGGCGCGCTGGTTGGCCCAGGTCTGGTAGCGCTCGCGCATCTGCTGGTCGGATTCCAGCGGCCGCATGATCACCTCGACCTCTTCGAGCAGCTTGTCCTGGGCGAGCGTGATGAAACAGAAGGGCTCGCCGCGCTGGAAGGTCACCTTGCCCGGGCGGGTGAAGATCCAGTTCATCGTGAAGGGAAAGGGCAGCCAGTCGGTCTCGATCAGGCCGACCAGGGGCTGGATGCCGTCCTTGACGTGGTTCGGCGGCCCCATGGCCCACATCGACCAGCCGGGCGGCGTGCGGAACAGGTAGCCGGTGTGGAAGGTGATCACCCCGTGGCTGAAGTGCGACTTGGCGAAGTCGTGGAAGTCCGGATGCGGCGTCGGCGTCGTCAGGGTGATGTCGTTCTGGTGGATGCCGCCGTTCCACTCGGCGCTGAAGGTCATCGGGCAGAGGATTTCCCACCCCGTGGAATTGGCCATGGTCAGCGGCAGGCAGCGATAGGCGTGCTTGTCGTCGAAGGCGTCCATCCAGGCCCGCTGCGGCCGGCCGGGCACGATGTCGGGCGGGCGGCTGGTGGTGGCGAAACATTCGAGCTGCTGCATAGCGACGAGCCTTGGGGCCTGAGCGTGGGCATTCGACGTCTGTCCTAGCCATAGCGGCCTTGAGCCGTCCAGCCTCTCATGGCTAAAGCCTCGGCCCATGCCCAAGGCCGCGCCGCAAGACCTGTTCGATTATCTGGACGCCGCGGGCGTCGCCCACACCACCCTGGAGCATGCGCCGGTGTTCCACGTCGGCGAGGGCGCCGAGATCAAGGCGCGGCTCGCCGGCGGCCATACCAAGAACCTGTTTCTGAAGGACACCAAGGGCCGGCTGTGGCTGATCACGGCGCTGGGCGAGACGAAGATCGACCTGAAGGGCCTGCCGGGCCGGATCGGCTCGGCCAAGCTCTCTTTCGGCTCGCCGGCGCTGCTGGACGAGGTGCTGGGCGTCGAGCCGGGCTCGGTGACGCCCTTCGCCCTGATCAACGATGCCGCCCGTCGCGTCACCCTGATCGTCGACGCCGCCCTGTTGCGCGCCGACCCCCTCAACTTCCACCCCCTGACCAACACCGCCACCACCCAGGTGTCCAAGGCGGGCTTTTTGGCGTTCCTGGATGCGCTGGGTGTCGAGCCGATGGTGGTGGAATTCGAAGCGGCCTGACCGCCCCCCACCGCTCATCCCCGCGAGAGCGGGGACCCAGGCTTTCTCTGGACCGCTGTGCGTCCGCCAGGGTTGAAAGATTGAACCACGAAAAACACGAACGAACACGAACGGGGCCAATCCAACGCCCTGTCCGAACTGGAACGTTCGTGTTTTTCGTGTCGTTCGTGGTTTAAAAAGCCTAGGTCCCCGCCTTCGCGGGGATGAGCGGATTTGATATGCGCTCTGCCTAGCCGCCCAGGCTCTCGCGCGCGCCGATGCGGATGTCGAAGCCGGCGAGGCCGACATAGTCGAGCTGGTGGGTGGTCAGCAGGGTGATGGAGCTCAGGCCCAGGTCCTTCAGGATCTGAGCGCCGACGCCGACCTCGCGCCAGTGGGCCTCGCGCTTGCGTTCGCTGCCGGTTGGGGGCTCGTCGCCGCGTTCGGTCTGCAGCTTCAGGCTGGGGGTCTCGACGCCGGCGGCGCCCTCGCGCAGATAGACGATGACGCCGCAGCCCTCGGCCTTGATCTTGGCCAGGGCCTTGGAGATCAGGTTGGCGTCACCGCCGCGGCCGAAGACGTCGGCCAGCACCTCCTGGCGGTGGATGCGCACCGGCGGCGACTTGGCCTTGTGCACGTCGCCGAACACCAGGGCCAGGTGCTGGACGGTATCGAAGGGGGTCGCATAGCTGACCGCCTTGGCCGGACCGATCTCGGTCTCGACCACGAATTCGGCGGTGCGCTCCACCAGCCGCTCGCGGGTGCGGCGATAGGCGATCAGGTCGGCGATCGAGACGATCTTCAGGTCGTGTTCCTTGGCGAAGGCCATCAGCTGCGGCAGGCGCTTGACCGTGCCGTCGTCATTGACCAGCTCGCCCAAGAGGCCGACCTCGGGCAGGTCGGCCAGCTTGGCCAGGTCGGTGGCCGCCTCGGTATGGCCGGTGCGGACCAGGACGCCGCCGTCGCGGGCGATCAGCGGAAAGACGTGGCCGGGGCGCACGAAATCGCTGGCGATGACATTGCCGTTGGCCAGCGCGCGCACGGTGTTGGCGCGCTCCTCGGCGGCGATGCCGGTGGTCATGCCCTGGCGATAGTCGACCGAGACGGTGAAGGCGGTGCGCAAGGGCGCGTCGTTGTCGCGCACCATCGGATCCAGATTGAGCGCCCGGGCGCGCTCGCCGGTCAGGGGCGCGCAGAGGATGCCGCTGGTGTGGCGGATCATGAAGGCGACCTGGGCCTGGGTCGCCTTGCAGGCGGCCATGATCAGGTCGCCCTCGTTCTCGCGGTCGTCGTCGTCGACCACGATGACCATGTCGCCATTGGCGAAGGCGCGGATCGCCTCGTCGATCGTATCCAGCTGCATGATGGTCTCCGTGCGCGCGGCCGGGCCGCCGCTTTGCGATTTGCGATAGAGGGCCAGATCCGAGACTCTGACCCGCCGGTGCGCGCCGACCTTGCGGTGGGCGATGGCGCCGCTCTCCAGAAGCTTGACCAGGTGCGGTCGCGAGACGCCCAGCAGCTCGGCCGCCTGCTGGGTGGTCAGTTCGGCCTCGATCGGGGTGACGGCGACCACATTGCCGCGCGCCATCTGGCTTAAGGCCTCGAGCAGGATGCCGAAGGCCGCGTCCGGCAGGGGCGCGGGCGCGCCGTCGGTGCGGACGGAGACCTTGCTGGAGCCGTCGCGCAGGGCGGTGAGCAGCCGGTCGGCCTGACCGGCGTCATCGAGGCTGAGGTTCGCAAGCGGGCTTGATCGCGCCATGGCTTCGGCATAAACGAAACAAACGCAATAAACAATCTAAACGAAACAGATTTGATCGGAGGAGATTTGGCCATGAAGTGGATCGGCGTCGTCGACACCATGTTTTCCCGGGTGAACATGGGCGAAATCGCCCTGGAGGCGCTGGCCGCC
>JAYUBY010000220.1:0-17395 GCA_043740635.1 Alphaproteobacteria bacterium | reverse complement strand
AAAATGCGCTTCGTCTTGTTGGTCGCAGGGGTCGCGCGAACGCGGGGGGCGGCCAGCGCCAGGCTAGCCGCCGCCGCCGCCGAGAGTCCGAGATAATTGCGCCTGGTCGTCATGGTCTTCCCGTCACCTGGTCGCTTCACCCGGTGTTCCGTAAGCCTGCGGCGATGCCGTTGATGGTCAGGTGAATACCCTCGACCACCGCCTCGTTGACATCTCCGCGCCGCCGCCTCCGGATAAGCTCGATCTGCAGATGGTTGAGCGGATCGATATAGGGCAGCCGCGAGCGGATCACCGCGGCGAGGTTAGGGTTTTTTTCCAGCAAGGCCGATTGGCCCGTGATCTTGAGCAAGGCCTCGGTTGTGCACTCCCACTCGGCCCGGATCTGCCCGAAGACGCTGTCGGCCAGGGCCCGGTCCTCCACCAGCCCCGCATAGCGCCCGGCGATCGCCATGTCCGTCTTGGCCAGCACCATCTCCATATTCGCCAACGCCGAGGAGAAGAACGGCCAGGTCTCGTGCAGTTCGGCGAGCGCCTCGATCGGCACGCCGCAATCGCGCACCGCAGAACCCACGCCATACCAGCCGGGGAGCATCGCCCGCGATTGCGCCCAGGAGAACACCCAAGGGATGGCCCGAAGACCTCCGATGCTGCGGTTCGCTTGGCGTGAGGTGGGCCGGCTGCCGATGTTGAGATCTGCGATCTCGCTGATCGGGGTCGCGCCGTAGAAGTAGTCGACGAAACCGGCCGTGTTGTGGACCAGCGCACGATAGGCGGCCATGGAGCCTCGCGATAGCGCGTCCATGATCTTGGCGTGAGGCGCGGCAGTCTCGGTATCGGCTGCCTTTCGCAGCGAGGCCAGCACCACGGCGGCGGTCAGGGTTTCGAGGCTCTGTCGCGCCAGTTCCGGGTCGGCGTATTTGTTGGCGACCACTTCGCCCTGCTCGGTGATGCGGATCCGTCCGTTCACCGTGCCGCCGGGCTGCGCCAGGATCGCCTCAAAGCTCGAGCCGCCGCCGCGCCCCACGGCTCCGCCGCGTCCGTGGAAAAGCTGCAGGCGTAAGCCTTCCGTTTGGGTCACTCGGCCCAATGCCCGGGAGGTCTGATATAGCTCCCAGGTCGAAGTCAGATAGCTGCCGTCCTTGTTTGAGTCCGAGTACCCGATCATTACCTCTTGCAGCCCGATCGGCTCAACGAGATGGCGGATCAGCGGCAGGGCGAGATACGCTTTCAGCGTCTCCGGAGCAGCGCGTAGGTCGTCGATAGTCTCGAAGAGCGGCTCGGCGAAGACCTGAGTGCGCGGCGGATTGCCCGGCGCGAACAGACCCACCTCCTTGAGCAGCAGGTAGACCTCCAACAGATCAGACACAGACGTGGTGTTCGAGACGATGTAGGCGCGGATCGCGTCCTTGCCATAGAGGCGCTTGGCATCGGCCGCCGCGGACAGGACATCGATCTCGCGTTGGGTCTCGTCGCTATACTGCGCAAAGGGAGAGTGCAGCGGCCGGCTATGGCTCAACTCACTGAGCAGCAACTCGCGTCGAGCAGCCTCATCCAGGGCCTCGTAGTCCTCACAGACACCAGCGACCTTGAGCAGTTCCGCCGCCGTCCGGGCATGTACGGAGGAATTCTGGCGTAAATCGAGGCGCGCCAGGTGAAAGCCAAAGGTGTCCACTGCCCGGATCAGGTCCGGCAGCGGCCCACGCGAGAAAGTCTGTCCGTGCTTGGCGATCAGGCTCCCCAACACGGTCTCCAGATCCGCTTTCAGTTCGTCTGGACTGTCGTAGGGCAACGCCTTAGCGGCAGGCGGCCGGACAGGAGCCTCACCGGCCAGCAGCATGTAACTCGCGGCCAATCGCGCGTAGATCCCGGTCAGCGCTTGCCTGTAGGGTTCGTCAGCGCGATGGGGTGAAGCGTCGTGCGCAGCATCTGCCAGAGCCTGCAGATCCGGCGTCACCCTGGCCAGCCGGCCGGACAGCGACAACTCTGCGCCTAGCGCATGTATCGTCTCGAGATAAACCCTTAGCGCTGCTTGCGACTGACGGGTCATGGCCGTGCGCAGCACTTCAGCTGTGACGAATGGATTGCCGTCGCGGTCGCCGCCCACCCAAGAGCCCACCCGCAGGAAGCTGTTCAGCGCCGCGGGTTCGCCTAGAACGCCGACCCAGTGGGCGTAGAGCCTTGGCAATTCGGGCAGAAAGCTGCGTTCGAAATAGGAGACGGCGTTTTCGATTTCATCGCCGACGCCCAGCTTCACCGAGCGCAGTAGGCGAGTACGCCAGAAAATTGAGACCTGCCGCACCAATTCCAGCTCAATGATGGCGCGTTCAGCCTCGGACGCCGCGTGGTCAAAGGCATCGAGGTCATCGGCAATGGCGCCGACCCGGTCGAGCACACTCTTGCGGCGGACCTCACTCGGATGGGCAGTGATCACCGGGGCGATCAAGGCATGACGCAGCAGTTCGACGATGTCCTTGAGTGGCACACCCTCCGCCTTCAGGGTGCGCACGGCGCCGGCCAGCGTATCCGGCCGACTATCGCCGCCCCTTCCGCGCTGCCGCTGGATCTGGTCCTCGGCGATATTGGTGATCTGCAGAAAGCAGGCGAAGGAGTGGGCGAAGCGCACCGTATCGGGAAGGCTCAGCCCCTCAAGGCGTTCAGCCATCACCTTCGCCGCCTTGGGCGTGCCCTCCCGATGGAAGGCGACCGAGGCCTGGCGTATCTCCTCGATCTGGCTGAAAACCGCCTCACCGTCCTCGGCGCGGATCACATCGCCCAGAACGCGGCCCAGGAACCGGACGGTGGCTCGAAGCTGGTCAGGCAGCGCGCGTGTCATGATCACAGGAAAAGCCACAGCGAACCGCGCACGTCATCTGGTTTCCTAACCAAGGACCGGCAATAGTCGCCCGTCGCAAAGGAAGCTTCATGTCACCAGACGAAGCGCTCGCCCGCATCAGCCGCTACGATGGTCGTCTGAAGGCCTTTGTTCGCGTGTTCGACCCGGCCTTAGGCGCCGGCGATGGACCTGCGTTTGCGATCAAGGATCTTTTCGACGTCGAAGGCGTCCCGACCGGTGGCGGGGGCCGCGTTGCTTTGGCAGAGCATCCGGACGCCAACGCGATCGTGGTTCAGAAGCTCTTGGACGCGGGGTGGCGAGCCGTCGGCAAGACGCACACCGTCGAGCTCGCTTATGGCGGCTGGGGGACCAACCGGGCGGTGGGCGCGCCCTGGAACCCTTGGGACGCCTCGGTTCACCGCGCGCCAGGCGGCTCATCTTCCGGCTCGGCGGTAGCGGTGGCGGCCGGCCTGGTGGACGCCGCCCTCGGCAGCGACACTGGCGGCTCGGTGCGAATCCCTGCAGCGACCTGCGGCGTCGTCGGGTTGAAGCCGGGGCGCGGCTTGGTGAGCCTGGTTGGGGTTCATCCCCTTGCGCCGACGTTGGACACAGTCGGCACACTTGCCAAGGACGTCGCGACGGCGGCGCGGATGCTTGGCGTAATTTCCGGACCGGATGGCGCGGACGCGACGCGCAGGCCGTTCGACGCCGAAGCCGCGCTCGCCATGGAGGTCGAGGGTCGCAGGCTAGCCGCCATTCCGCTGGAGCACCTGGGCGAAATCGATGCCGAAGTCGGTCGACTATACCTTACGGCCCTGGACCGACTGCGGAAGACCGGGGTCACAGTCCAGATGGTCCGTCCGCCAAAGGCCTTGGACGAAAGCTTCGCACCAAACGGTCTGCTGATGGCCGGCGAGGGCTGGCGCATCTGGCGTGAACGGATCGAGGCCCATGGCAAGGTCATGGATCCCTGGATCGTTCGTCGATTTGAGGTCGGCCGCGACATCTCCGATGAGCGTCTCGAACATGCCCAGGCGCAACGGGCGGAGGACCAGACCCAGTTTCATAGTTGGCTGTCCGCGTACGATGGTTTGCTCACACCCACGTGCCCGGTTCCGGCCCCCCCGATCGAGGATGTCGACGAAACCATCTCGCCGCTCAGCCGCCTGACACGTGCCGGCAACTACCTCGACCTTCCGGGGATCAGCGTGCCATGCGGCCTGACCCAGTCTGGACTGCCGGTCGGCCTCCAGATCATGGGACGTCCGCGCGATGAGGCGACAGTTGTGGCCCTGGGCGCGGCCTTTGAAACGGTGTCGGGCTGGAACGGACGTTCGCCTGACTTGAGCGGATTTGCCAGCGCGGCGGACTAATGAACGACGTTGGCGCCGGACTCAACTCAACGGGGAATCGACTTTCCGTGGGCGATCGGCTTGGGCGCCTTCTACGGCGCCGGGCGTTCGCCGACGCAGCCTGACCACTCATGCGACCGCCGGTAACGTCACGCCGATCGCTCGCGATGAAAGGCGCTTCGGCGACGAAAGCTGCCAGGCGGCTCCGAGGAGCTCGTCGAGTTACGCCTCATCAATGACGGTCAGACGCACCAAGACCGCAGCAAAGCCCCGGTAGTGATCATCGTCGAAGAACCGATCGGGCGCGGCCTCGATGAGCATTTCTTTCCGCTCAATCAGGCAGCGTACCGCCAGACAGTCCGGCTGAAGAACCCTAGGCTTCTTGGGTATGACACGTTTGAGGTAGCCCCAAGCAAGCCCCTTGCCGCCGCCTACGTCGAAGACCAGACGATCGCCCTCAGAGCGGTCCTCGACCTCCGGCAGCGCCATCGCGAGACGACGGACGGTCGTGGCGTCGACCATACTATTCGGCCCTCAAGGCCGGCGCCGGTCGCTTGGAGAGCGCCTGGAATGCCGCCAGCAGGCCTCCGAGACCTGCGGCCACGGATGCGGCCGCCAGCAGAGTCATCACGCCCGCCCAGTCCATGCTCCATTTGGCGTGGAAGACCCGCACAACGACAGGCCAGGCGGCCGCGTAGCCCAGCGCGACCCCGGCGGTACCGGCGATAACGCCGACGCAGCCATACTCCATCACATAGGCCGCGAGTATCTGAGCCCGAGAGGCGCCCAGGACCTTCAAGATCGCCGCTTCCCGCGTGCGGGCGCGAGCTCGCGCTGCTATAGCGCCGGTCAGGACCAGCAGACCCGCCAAAGCCGCAACTGCCGCCGCACCACGAATGGCCAGGGCCAACCGGTCGAAGAGATCGCTAGCGGCTTCCAACTGCTCGCGCACCGAGACGACATTCACAGACGGAAAGCTGTGACCGAGTTCGCGGATGACGGCGGCTTCCTGTGCCTTGGACGCCTTTGCAAGGGCAACCTGCCGCAAGTTAGCGCCCTCCACGGCCGACGGCGTGAGCACCACCGGGAAGCTCACGCCGAAGCTTCCAAAATCGACTTTGCGTAAAAGAGCGACCCTAGCGTCGATGTCTTGACCCAGGATCGAAAGCGTAACGGCGTCTCCCACCTTTATGCGTTCGCCTTTGGCGACCTCCACGTCCATGGCAACCAACGGTGGGCCGGCATAGTTAGCCGGCCACCATTGTCCCGACGTGATACCCGGATCCTCCGGCTTCGGCCCGATGGCGGACATGGAGATGTCACTGTCATAGGCCCAGCGGTCCTCGCGGCGGATCTTCGTCGGGTCGACCGGGACGCCACGAACCTTGGTTATGCGTCCTGTGACAAAAGGCTCCCTAAGGTAATTCTTCGGAGTGAGCGCCTGACCGAAGGCGCGGCGCACGGCGGCGTCGAACTCGGCAGTTCGGTCGCCGGGAACGTCGGTGAAGACCAGCGCCGGCGCTGTCCTCGGCGCAACCTCAGCGACCTCGTTCAGCAGCGATGATTGAATCAACACGACGGCAGCCAGTAGCGCCACGCCAAGGCCGATGGCCGGCGACGCCGTCCGAGCCGCCGAATGTGGTCCAGCGAGGTTGGCCAGACCGATCCGCAACGAACCTCGGGCGCCTGCCCTCGCCTTGCCCGCAACGACTGCCGAGCCCCAGCCGATCGCCCAGAGCAGGCCGAATGAAGCTGCGACCCCGGCAATCATGATGGCGGCGGCCAGCGGCGTTGGCGCTGTGACCACCGCCATAGCGGCCAGGCCGATCGCAGCGAGCGCGGCCCCCACGATCTCCGGCCCGATCTTCACCGTCCCGGAAAGGTCACTACGGAACAGGCTGGCAGGCGGCGTTGATCGGGCCCGACCCAACGGCGCCAGCGAGAACGCGGCCGCTGACAGCAGCCCGAAAGCTGCTGCCTTGGCGAGCGGCAGGGGATAGACGGCGAATAGAGCCGGGACCGGCAGCTTGTTCTGGGCGAGCAGACCCAGGACTAGAGGCGCGGCGGCGCCGATGGCGAGACCAATGCCGACCCCAAGTGCTGCCAGCAGCGCGATTTGAATCAGGTAGATGTCGCGCACCAACTGTCCCTCCGCGCCAAGGGCCTTGAGCGTGGCGATGACAGGCTTGCGGATTTCCAGATAGGCGCTGACCGCTCCGAACACGCCGAGCCCGCCGGCTACAAGCGAGGCCAGTCCGATGAAGCCCAGAAAGTACTCCAGCTGGTCTATGAGCCGGTGGATGCCGGGCGCAGCGTCCTCGCGGTCCCGGATACGGGGCTCGCCGCCAAGTCCCTTGCGCAAATGGGCCTTGGCGGCCTCCAGCGGCGCTCCGGGCGGCAGCGCCACCCGCGCCGTCTCACCGAACGGCAGGCCGGGGGCCATGAAGCCGCCCTTCTCAAGAGCGGCCAGATTCGTAATCACCCGCGGTCCGAGGGCAAATCCGCGCGACAGCCGGTCGGGCTCCTGCAGGAGTACGCCCCTCACGACGAGCGGCATGTTACCCGCCAGGAACCGGTCGCCGACCTTCATATGAAGACGGTCGAGAAGCGGTTGCTCGACCACCGCGCCGGCCACGCCGTCCACAGGCGCGATGGCCGCCTGCAACGAGGATGCGCCGCCGCCGAGCGTGACCTCGCCGGCCAACGGATAGGCGCTATTGACCCCGCGCAACTGAATCAACCGGCGCTCGCCAGACGGCGCCTCAGCCATGGCGATCGAGCCCACCGAATATGAAACCCGGCCGGCCTTCTCCAGAATAGCCTGCTCGGCCGGATTGAAGCCCCGTTGATTGATCGTCAGCGCCAGGTCGCCGCCAAGGATCTCGCTGGCCTTGCTGGCGAGCCCTCGCCGGAAAGCCTCCGCCGTCGAACTCGCCGCGGCAATCGCCGCCACGCCCAATGCCAAGCAGGCCAGGAAGATGCGGAACCCGCGGACGCCGCTACGCAGCTCGCGTCCCGCGAACCGAAGGGACAATGGCGTCATGCGGGCACAGCCACTCGTCCATCGCGCAACCGAATGGTCCGATCCGCGCGCGCCGCCAGGTGCTCGTCGTGGGTCACCAGCACCAAGGCTGCACCGGTCTCGGCGACCAGTTCGAACATCATGTCGGCGACCTTAGCCGCGTTGGCGGCGTCGAGGTTGCCGGTCGGCTCGTCAGCGAACAACAGCGCTGGCCGCGAGGCCAGGGCGCGGGCGAGCGCCACCCGCTGCTGCTCCCCGCCGGAAAGCTGGTGCGGATAGTGTCGCCCCCGCGCGGCAAGTCCAACTCGGTCAAGCCATGCCTTGGCTGTCTCCGCAGCTCCGGGCACGCGCGCGATCTCGAGCGGCGCGGCGACATTTTCCTCGGCTGTCATGTTGGGCAGCAGGTGGAAGCTTTGGAACACCAAGGAGACGCGACCTCGGCGAAGGCGCGCCCGGCCGTCCTCATCGAGGCCGGCGAGGTCTTGACCGAACAACAGTACCCGCCCCCCCGTCGGTCGCTCCAGCCCAGCGGCGACCGCAATCATCGACGACTTTCCACAACCCGAAGGTCCGACCAGTGCCACGCGCTCGCCGCGCTCGACTGTAACGTCCAGCCCACGCAGGATCTCAACCGGCCCTGCCGCCGACGGCAGGGTGAGTGAAACCTTTTCCAGAATCAGCGGAGTGGCGGAGGCGTCGACGTCTTTAGTGGGCAATGGCAGGCCTTCAGGCATTTGAGTGGCGGGCGCGATCACCTAGATAGGAAAGACGCATGGCCGATACACGACCCCTTACGATTTCTCGTCGAACCCTGATTGCCACCGGCGCGATGGCTTTGCCGGCGCGTGCATTTGGGGCCAACGGACCCAGGGTGACGATCCTTGGGGATTCCATCACCGCGGGCTTCGGCCTCCCACAGGCTGCGTCACTGCCAATCCAGCTCCACCTGGCGCTGGAGAAGTTGCACGTGCCCAACATTGTGCGTGGCGCGGGCGTGTCTGGTGACACCACCGCCGATGGCGCGGCGCGAGTCGATTTCAGCATCCGATCTGACACTCAGGTCGTCATCGTGGCTTTGGGCGGCAATGACCTCTTGCAAGGCGTCGATCCAAAGATTACCCGCGCCAACCTGGAGCGTATTCTCGCTCGCCTGAAGGAACGCCACATGGGTGTGGTGCTGGCTGGCCTGCATGCGCCGCCAGAACTCGGCGCCAGCTACGCGCGAGATTTCGATGCCGTATTTCCGACGCTCGCCAAGGCGCACGACGTGACGCTCTATCCCGACCTCCTCGCCGGGGTCGCCCGCAAGCCTGCGCTCAATCAGGCCGACGCGATCCACCCCAATGCCCAAGGCGTGCTGGTCATTGCCAAGAAGCTAGCGCCGGTGGTGGCGAAGGAGCTCGCTAAGCGGCCCTAGATTCCGGCGAGCGCCCATAACGCCATGCCAACGCCGGCAGCAGCACAAGGCTCGCGATCGTCGAGGTGATTAGGCCACCCAGGATGACGATCGCCATCGGTCCTTGGATCTCGCGGCCCGCCTGACCGCTGGAAAGCGCCAAAGGCAGCACCCCCAGGCCTGTCACCAGCGCGGTCATCACGATCGGCGTCAATCGCTCGCGTGTGCCAAGCAGCACCGTGTCGATAGACCAGGGATGCCCCTCCTCCTCGGTCAGCTGATGCAGTCGGGCGACCAGCAGGATGGCATTGCGCGCCGCCACGCCAAACAGGGTCACGAAGCCAACGAGGGAGCCCAGAGACAGACTTCCGCCAGTTAGAGCGACTGCGATAACTCCGCCGACCAGGGCGAATGGGGTGGCGCCAAGGATTAACACCGTCGCGCGGCCACTTCCGAAGGCCAAGAGCAGGAGTGCGATCACACCACCGATCGCGATTGCCGTGTTGAACAGCAGTTCCTTGCGCGCTTCCGCCGCGCCCTGAGCGGTGCCTGTGTATTCCAGATAAACACCCGGCGGCAGCTTCACCTTGGAGGCCACAACGGCCTGCGCATCCTTTGTTACCTTGGTGACATCGCGTGGCGACGGGTTGGCGGTCACGACCTGACGCGGCCGCCCGCCTTCGTGGCTCACCAGGGTCCTGGCGTCTGTCAGATAGACCTTGGCGATGGATTTCAGGGGAACTGCAGTCCCTGTCGCGGAGCGGACCAGAAGATCGCCCACAGCTTCGGGGTCGCGCTTCAGGTCGGGGGTTGTCGTCACCGCGATGTCAATCGTTCGGGTCTCCTGGAAGACCTTGGCAGCCGCAGCGCCCTTATATGCAGAGCCGATGGCGGCCAATGCGTCGGCTGGGGCGACGCCGAACCGGGCCAAGGCGGGGAAGTTGAGGTCGACGCGTACGACCGGCGTCTTTGGCGGGGTCTGCACCTGAACGTCCACCGCGCCAGGCACGGTCTTCATGACGTCGGAGATCTGCTCGGCCACGCGATCGAGAGTGTCGAGGTCGGCGCCGTAGATCCCAACGACCAGGGCCGCGGTCTCGCCGGATAGGGACTCGCCGATACGGTCGCCAAGGAAGGTCAAAACTTCAGTTTTGAGACCGGGATAGCTGTCGAGGACTTCGTGGATGCGCTTCTGGATCTCGTCCTGCTTGCGCCCGGAAAGTCCGGGTTTTAGCTCAACGTGGAATTCGCTCTGCTCGGTCCCAAACGGGTCTTCGCCACCCTCAGCACGACCGAGCTGCTGTTCGGAGTCCGCTACGCCGTCGATCGCCAAAAGCTCTTTGCTGATCCTGACGCCATAGTCCTTCATGACCGCAAGCGACGTGCCTGGCGGACCCGAGACGCTCAGAACGAAATGGCTCTCGCGGAAGCTGGGGAGAAGCTCCGAGTCGAAAAAGATGAAGCCAGCGATCGTGATGGCGATCGCCACCACTGCGGCGCCGAGCGCCCAGCCCGGGCCACCCATGGCGCGTTGCAGGAGTCGGTGGTGCCACGTCTTGGTGTGCAGTAGGAACGCTGGCTCCCCGTGGAGGCCGCCGCGGTTCAACAGCAGCAGGGCAAGAGGTGGTGTGACGACGACCGCGACCGCCAGCGACGCCAGGGTGGCAATGATGAACGATCCGGCCAGAGGCGAGAAGAACGAGCCCTGAAGGCCATGCAACATCAGCACCGGCAGGAGCACCAGGGCCAGCATCAGGGTCGCGTAGACCACCGGGGCGCGGACCTCTACTGACGCGGCCAAAATCACGTTCCGCCTCGAGGCTCCCGCCTCAGCCGAACGAATGCGTTTGACGATATTCTCCGTGCCGATCACCGCATCGTCGACCACGACCCCAAGTGCTACCGCCAGACCGCCCAGCGTCATGGTGTTGAGCGTTGAACCCATTCGGTCGAGAACGATCACTGCGGTTAGCAGCGCGAGCGGAATGGAGACGAAGGCGATCAGCACCGTGCGCAGGTCGCGCATGAAAAGGAACAGCACCACGGCGATCAGCACCGCACCAATCGCGAGGTCGTCCCCGATGCCCTTGAGCGCCGAGGCGATGAAGTTGGCTGGCCGATGGAGACCGGTGTTCACAGTAACGCCCTGCGCCTTCAGCGCCGGCGCCATGGACGCCAGTGCCTGCTCGACGGCGCGCGTCGCGTCGAGGGTATTTGCGCCGTACTGGCTGGAGATGCTGAGGAGCACGCCGGGGCGGTCCATGATGAGGGCGTCACCGTCCGCGGGCCCGGCGCCATCAACGACCTCGGCGATGTCGCCGATCTTGGCGGGCGCTGCGCCATCAACGGAGGGCAGTGGCGCAGCGGCCACGTCGGCGGCGGTCTGAACCTGACCATGAGATTCAATCAGCACGCGCTGCTGCGGGGTGTCGATGTAGCCCGCGCCGGAGACGCCGGTCGATGCCGTCACTGCAGCCAAGACGTCCGAGAGGCCTAGCCCTCGCGCCGCAAGCTCGGCGGGCCGCACGCGCACCTCGATCCGTCGGATCTGACCGCCATAGACCGTCGCGCGAGCGACACCGGTAGCCTGTAGAATCTGTGGCCGCACGGTCCAATCCACCAGGTCGCGCAGCTGCATCGGGGTAAGCTTGTCGCTCGTGAAACCCACTTTCAGCAAGTCCATGGTGGAGGACGTCAACGGTGTCACATGCGGCGGCGTCACGCCGGCTGGAAGCGGATCGAGCTCGTTGAGGGCTTCGGATACGATCTGCCGGTCGTGAAAAGGCTCAGATCCCTCGGCGAATTTGACGGTGATCGTCGAAAGTCCTGCAGTCGACTGTGATCGGATCGAAGCCACCCCGGCCGCGCCGTTGATCGCCTGTTCCACGGGCCGGGTGACAAGCTGCTCAACTTGTTCGGCCGTCAGCCCAGGCGCACCGGTCTGAACCTCGACCTGAGCCGGCACGAAATCAGGAAAGACATCGAGCTTGACGCGTCCCAACACGATGGCGCCATAGATCAGAAGCAGGATGGCTGCGGCCACCATCAGCCGTGGCCGGTTCAGCGTCCAACCGACAATTCGGGACAGCACGCTCAGTCGTCCTTGGTTTCGGCGGACTTCGCCGGCGCCGACTGGGCGGCGAAGATTTGGGAAGCTCCTTTGGTCACGACAGCTTCACCAACTTGGAAGCCGCTAGTCACGAAGAGGCCGTCAGGATCGGTGAGGCCCGCGGGGACGGCTCGGCGCTCGAAGGCTCCACGGTCACGGCGGACGTAGACAAAGGTCTGCCCTGCATTGCGCAGCAAAGCCGCTCGCGGAATGACCACGCCCGCTCCGCCTGCGCCCTCATTGATGGTTGCGGGAGCCACCGTACCGGCTCCCAGCTGCAAGGCCTGCGGGCCGGTCACGAGCGCCAGGGCGCCGGTCGACTGCAAGCGTGGATCGCCGACCCGAGCGGGACCGAGAATTGCCGCATGCACGCGAACCCCGCCACCGAGCTCGAGCTCGACATTCCCATGCGCCCGCGACAATCCCAGAGCGGAGTCGATCCGGACCAGCGCGGCGCGACCGGCCGCGATATCAGCGACCAGCTTTCCGCGCCGAGTATCAGAAAGTTTCGCGAGCGAAGGTCCCCATTCGAGCCCAACGCGCCGGCGAAGCAGCTGGACCTTGGCGGCGTCGGACCGCGCCTGAGCCTCCGCAGCTTCTGCGACCTGCTTGGAGACCGTCTGATCGGTGGCCAGCGCCTTGGTCCGAGCCGCCTCGGCCTGAGAGGCCGTCTGCGCCGCAATGGCGGTGATGATATCGGAATCGAGCTGCGCTAGCGGACCGGGATCCAGGGCGCGCGCAAATCCCGTCACGGAGATGGCTCGCCGTGCTGCCTGCAAGGGCGCGGTTGCAATACCGAGCCGAACCAAGGTGGTGGCGTCCATCTTGAAGGCCTCACCGGGCGCGGCCAGCGCCGGGGTCGCCAGGCAAAGCGCCGCGCCTAGAACAAGAGCTCTCATCGCGCCTTTTTCACCTCTGTCATCGCCTTTTCGATCAGCGCCGTCTCGGCCGGGTCGGAGGATCGCCGGAGCGCATTTTCAAGATCGGCCGTCGCGGTACCCGTGGCGTGCCGCGCGTCAAGCATGTCCAAGAACACGTCGACCATTGTGCCGCGCGTGGCCAGCTCATCGACACGATCGGTCTCGCCAGCCGCGACGGACCGAACCGCCGCAGCGTTGGCCTTCTGAGCGGCCGGCAGAGCGCTATCCCGAGCGCGCGCAAAGTCGTCCTGCGTCGTCTTCAATGCCGCCGCCGCTGCGTCGACGGCCGAAAGGGCGTTCGCCTGCGCGAGCTCGAGAGACCTCCCGGCCGCGGTCCGCGCCGCCTCCGCCCGGGCGATAGCCCGGCGATTGAGGTCCATTGGCGGCAGGGCGAGCGCAAGGCTGAAAGGCAGCTTGGTCACGCCGTGGTCATAGTTGTAGCCGGGCCCAAGACTGACGGTTGGATATTGGTTGGCGACCTCCAGGCGTAGAGCCTGCTCGGCAAGGTCGTAGTCGGCGATGGCTTTGAGCACGTCGCGCCGGGACAGCGCTGCATCTCGTCGACGTAGCGCCAAGTCGTGGAACGGCTGAACTACCTCCGGCGCGACGACGCCGATGGTGCCTATAGCGCTTGGATTGACCCCTAGAGCCTTTGCCAGATCCCCTGTCGCGGCTTGCCGGCGGCCTTTGGCCCCAACAAGCCGACGCTCGGCCGCGGCGAGGTCGCCTTGCGCGAGCAGGCCAGCCGTGCGGGCGTCCTTGCCTGCAGTGATCCGCTGCTCAACAAGCCTCGCGCGTTGGCGCCGCAGATCCACCGACTCTGCAGCCGCCTGAATTTCGCTCCCGGCCGCTAGGAAATCGACGCGCGCCTTTTCCAGGTCTGTGCGCACAGACCAGACCGTCTCGCCGTAGTCGTAAAAGGCTTGGAGCGCCTGGAGCTGGGCGGTGGTGATCCGCACGTCTCGCCGAGTTCCGATGTCCAGCGGAAAGTCGCTGCCGCCACCATAGCCCCAATGCGGCGTCTCTCTGGCGTATTCGGCCGTGAGCGTCAGGCTGAAACCAGAATAGGCTTTGGCCGTGCGCATCGCGGCAAGCGACGCCAGATACTTGGCCCGCGCTTCGGCGATCTGCGGGTTGTTCGCCAGGGCGACGGACAAGAGTTCCGCGCCGGTCCAGGACTTCGCGGCCGGCGCCGCCTCCAGCTTCCGCGCATCGAATTCGGCGACGAACTTCGCTGGCTGCGGCGGCGCGGCCGCATACCGGACGCAGCCGCTCAACCCTAGTGCGAGGAAGGCCGCGCTAAGTCGTGTTCGCCTCACTTCCCGACGACGAGAATCTGGAAGGTGCCGGGCAGCATCGGCGGCCGGCGGCCAGGCGTCGTGACGGGGCCGTACTTGGCGGTGGGAAGATAGACGCGCCCGCTTCGCTCGTCGATTGCGATAGTCCGCGCGCCGACCTGGGTCGGGACGGTGTCGACGATGGTCCCCTTGCCCTTCGCGAACGCGATGACCGCAAGGTTCCCCGCCCGGCCTGAGGGCACAAAAGCGAGCTTCTGGCGCGGATCGAACGCGATCCCGTCGGCGCCTTTGCCGGTAGCTAAGGTCTGCAGGACCTTGCCGGTCTTGGCATCGACCACATCGGTAGAGCCGTCGCAGGCCGCGATCAGCAGCTTGTCGGCTGCGTCATACGCCAAACCCGTGGGGCCGTCGCAGCCGGTTAGCGGGTAGTGCGCCAGCACTTTTTTCTGGACGAGATCGATCGCCACGACCTCGTTCTTGTTTTCGACATTGACGAAAGCCTTGCCGGTCCCGTCGGTCACCGCAGCCTCCAGGTCACCACCGACCTCAATGGTCCCGGCGACCTTGTGGGTCTTGGGATCGATCAGGGTGATCTGGCCGGCGGCATGGTCCATCACCAAGGCCAGACCTGTATGTGCATCGAACGCCGCGGCGTCCGGCCCCTTGCCCGTTTCGACCGTGGCCACCACGGCATTGGTCTTGGCGTCTATGAAAACGGCCGTTGCAGTCCCGCCGTTGGTGACGAGGACTTCCGCGCCCCCGTTAACCGGCATGGCGTCGTGCAGAATGGAGCCGGGGCCAAAGGAGCTGACCACCTTGGTCGCGATGTCGGCCGCCATGACCGAGCCGCCGTGGGCCGTCAAAACCCGGTTGTGGCTGGCGTCCACGCGGATGTAGTCCCAATTCCCGTCCGGCCCTTCGATGCGATCAACGACGTGGTAGCCGGAGCCCGCCGCGTCGGCCGCGGCAGCAGCGCCCCCAAGCGCGCAAAGGCCAAAGCACAACGCTGCGATACGTGAAACGGTCATGGCGAATCTCCCTTTTGACCTTGGCTAGTGCCCCACGCCTAGCTGGATGATGACGCCCACATTATCGAACCCCAATGTTTAGCTATGCGGCTTCGCGGAATGTAACGCGGGCTTCAAGTCCTGGGTCGGCGGAAAGCAGGCTCACCTCTGCACCATGCAGCCTAGCGACGGCCGCCACCAAGGCCAGTCCCAAACCACTGCCGGCCGTCGAACGGCTGCGCTCCAGACGATAAAAGCGGTCGAACAGCCGCTCGCGCTCACCTTCCGGAACACCCGGCCCGTTGTCCGTTACCGACAACGTCGCGCTCCGTCCCCGCCGCGTCACCTGAACTGAGATCCGCGCCTCAGGGCCCGCGTGGCGCAGGGCGTTCTCGACCAGATTGACGAGCATCTGGGTGAGCAACTCGGGATCCCCGTCGACGGAAACAGGCGCTTCGACGACGGCTGTCAGAGACTGGTGCATGTCTTCCGCTGACGGCGCGAAAGCCTCAGCGACGGTTCTTACCAAGGCGGCGAGATCGCAGGGCCGGAACGCCGCGCGCCTCGCGCCGCTCTCGATCTGCGCAATCCTTAACAAAGCCGCGAAGGTGTCCAAGATAGAATCCAGGTCGCTAAGCGCGCCCTCGAGCGCAAGTTCCTGTCCCCCCGGCGCCGTGAGGCCGCCTTCCAGCTTCTGACGCAACCGAGTCAGAGGCGTGCGCATGTCGTGGGCGATATCGCTGGAGACCTGCTTCAGGCTCTCCATCAGCGTCGCGATCCTGTCCAACATGCGGTTAAAGGTAATCGCCAGGCGGTCGAGATCGTCGTCGGAGCCGCGCACCGGCACGCGCCGCGCCAAGTCCCCGTCAATGATCGCCTCGGCCGTGCCAGAGATCGCCGCCAGCCGGCGATGGACGTCGCCGCTGAGTGCATAGCCGCCAATCACCCCGATGATCACGACGCCAACGAAGGCCGTGCCAAATCCGCGCAGGACGGCGCCGTCCAGGCTCTCGATCCTCCCCTCGTCGTCGCCGACCATGAGCTTGTAGCCGTCCGGCAGGGCGACCGAGAACATCCGAATCGACTCTCCCCTGCCCTGGGGCGCGTGCGTCAGCATCGACCAGCCCATACTCGCTCGGCTTGCCGCCAGCCGCCCCGCCAACGCCTTTCCGGCAGGGCCCTGTAGGCCGAAATCTAAGGAACCTGGCGTGTTGTCTCGCTCATGCACGGCATCGATGACGCCTGTCAGGCCTTCCGAGCGATATTCCTGGACCAACGCAGCAGACTCCGCACGGATCCGCGCGTCGAACTGCTCGGAGAGCGCCGCGCGTGTCGTGAAGAAAGTAATGACGCCCAGCACGACAACAGAAAGCGCGAAGACAGTCGTGTAAAGCCCTGCCAGGCGAAGACTGGTGGAGCGGAACATCTAGTCCGGTTCCCGCAGGATGTAGCCGGCCCCCCGCACGGTGTGGATGAGTTCGCAGCCGTGGCCGCGATCAACCTTGCCCCGCAGACGGCTCATATGGGTCTCGACAATGTTCGTCTTGGGATCGAAGTGGAAGTCCCAGACGCTTTCCAACAGCATGGTCCGCGTCACCACGCGACCGGCGTGGCGAAGGAGATATTCAAGCAGCTGAAATTCCCGTGGCTGCAACTCGATGCGCCGCCCTCCGCGTGTGACGGTGCGCTTCAGCAGGTTGAGCCGCAGATCGGCCACCGCCAACTCGGTGGGCATCTCCTGGGTTGGCGGCCGTCGGGCGAGCGCATTGACCCGTGCCAGCAGCTCGGCAAAGGCGAATGGCTTGACCAGATAGTCATCGCCGCCGGCTTCCAGCCCCTCGACCCTATCGTCGATGCCGCCCAGCGCCGTCAGCAGCAGCACCGGTGTCTTGATGCTTGAGGCGCGAAGCGTGCGCAGGATCGCCAGTCCGTCGATCTCCGGAAGCATTCGGTCGAGAATGATCACATCATAGGCTTCGCCGACCGCTAACATCAGTCCGTCACGACCGGCTGCGGCGTAGTCCACAGCATGGCCCGCTTCCGACAGCGCCCGCTTCAAATGGCCGCCGGCTTCCTTGTCATCTTCGACGATCAACAGCTTCATCGCCGGAACCTGCCCCGAACCGGCGTCGAACGAAAGACTTGCCGCCTTTCCGCGGTCAGGGCGCGCTGTGGACGGTGGCCAGCTCGGCGCGCGCGGCCTCGAATTCCGCACGGAACGCCGGCTTCGTCATAAGTTCCGATACCAGGGCTACGCCCAGGACATGGCCGCCTTCGATGTCGCGACGATAGTGTGCCCCACATACCAAGCGGCTCTCGGCATAATCCGCGGCACGGGCCAGGATCACCTTGGACTTTTCCGGGTACAATTGGGCCAGCACAGACGCGGCGGCATAGCCCATAGTGGCGTGGCCGCTCGGGTAAGCGCTCTTGATTGCGTCGCTTCGATTGCAGGGAT
>JAYUBY010000219.1:0-7180 GCA_043740635.1 Alphaproteobacteria bacterium | reverse complement strand
TCCAAGCCACCGCCCAGCTGCTCGATGACTTCCCGACAAGCGAGTGCGCCAAATACCTCAGGAACTCAGGATATTCTACCTAATCCCCACCCGCTCTAGCCTCCCAGCAGCTTGGCTGCCCGTGGTGCGAAGTAGGTAATCACCCCGGCTGCGCCCGCGCGCTTGAAGGCCCCAAGGCTCTCCATGATCGCACGCTCTTCCTCAAGCCAGCCGTTCTGAGCGGCGGCCATCAGCATGGCGTATTCGCCGGAGACCTGGAACGCGAAGGTCGGCATTGAGAATGCCTCGACCACCCGGCGAACGATATCGAGGTAGGGCATGCCTGGCTTGACCATGACCATGTCAGCGCCCTCGGCGATGTCCATGGCAACCTCTCGCAGGGCCTCGTCGGTGTTAGCCGAGTCCATCTGATAGGTTTTCTTGTCACCGGGGTTTTCGACCGAGCCCGTGCCGAGCTTCCCGGAGCCGATCGCTTCGCGATAGGGCCCGTAGAAGGCCGAGGCGTACTTCGCCGCATAGGACATGATCATCACGTCCTGCAGGCCCTCGGCCTCAAGCGCGGCGCGCAGCGCGCCGCAGCGGCCATCCATCATGTCGCTTGGCGCGAGGATATCGCAGCCGGCCTTGGCCTGCATGATGCCCTGGGCGACCAGGGCTTCGATGGTCGGATCGTTGAGGATGCGGCCATTCTCGATGAGGCCGTCATGGCCGTGGTCGGTGAAGGGGTCGAGCGCGACGTCGCACATAATACCGACCTCGGGCGCGGCGTCCTTCATGGCCTTCACAGCATTGGAAATCAGGCCATTCTCATCGGCCGCGAGCGAGCCCGCAGCGTCTTTCTTGGCCCCGTCGATATGCGGGAAGACCGCAATTGCGGGAATGCCCAACGCCCTGGCTTCCTTCGCCGCAGCGGCGCATCCCTTCACTGATAAGCGGCTAACGCCTGGCATCGAGGCGACTGGGACCTCACCTTCACCTTCGTGCACCACCATCGACCAGATCAGATCGGATGGCGTGAGCACAGTCTCGCGGACCAGGCGGCGAACCCAATCGGCCTGACGCAGGCGGCGTAGACGCAGGGCGGGGTAGGCGGCGAGGGGTGCTTTGCTCATGATCTGCGCCTTTGCACCCGTAAGGTGGGCCTGCGCAACCCATCCTTTGACCCGGTGCCCCGGCTAGTGGCTATTGTCGTGAGCAGTCTGCGGGGTGGAAAAAGATGAGCCAGAGCCGACGGGAATTCCTCACCCTATTTGGAGCCGGCGCGGGGGCTGGTTGGTCAGCTAACGCTTGGGCTGCGCCGCCCGAGGCGCCCGATCTCGTCGTCCTAAACGCCAAGGTCTACACCGTAGACGCTAAGGCGCTTCGCGCGCAGGCCTTCGCGGTTAGGAACGGCCGCTTCTTTGCCGTGGGCTCTAATGATGAGATTAAACCTCTCGCCGGGCCACGGACCCAGACCTTCGATGCCCAGGGCGCGACCATCGTTCCGGGGTTCATTGACTGCCACAACCACGCTGTCGGCGAAGTGCTGCAATTCGAGGTCTTGGTCGGGAACCCCTACGAGGTCGAGTTCGTCACCATCGACAGCATCGTTGCCAAGCTTAAGGTAAAGGCCGCGATTTTGCCGCCGCGGACCTGGGTCGAGGGATTCTTCTTCGACGATACCAAGGTGAAGGACGCTCGACTGATCAATGTCCATGATCTTGATCGGGTCTCAACCGAGCATCCCGTCGTTGTGCATCATCGGGGTGGTCATACCTCGTTCTACAATTCCAAGGCTCTAGCCATGGCCGGCGTCACCAAAGTCACGCCCAATCCACCAGGCGGCACCTTCGATAGGGGTCCAGATGGCGAACTGAATGGCCGGGTCACCGATCGGGCCACCTTGGTCTTCGCCGGAGTGGGCAATCATCAGACTTTTTCGCCAGATGAACAGGCGCGCCGCGGCCGGGAAGGTCAGGCCTTCATCTCAAAACAGTTCGTCCGCTACGGCCTGACCAGTGTCCACCACGAGGGCGGCGACCTTGGCGCGCTGCAGGAAATCCGCGCCCGCGGCGAGCTGAAGCACCGCGTCAGTTACGAGCCACAGGAGCTGGTTCTGGAAGCGATGATCCGATCGGGCCTAAAGACCGGCTTCGGCGATGAGTGGATCAAGCTGGGCGCCACGTCGGAGCACACAGTCGACGGCTCTTTCTCCGAACGCACCCTTGCCTGGAGCAAGCCCTTTCCGGGCGTCTCGCCGCCTTATTATGGAAACCTCACGGAGACCCAGGAGGTGCTGAACGCCTGGATCGAGCGGGTCCATCGTTCTGGCATCGACGTCAATTGCCACGCCAATGGCGATATGGCGATCGCCAGCGTTTTGACGGCGGTCGAGCGGGCGCAGAAGCTTTTTCCGCGGCCCAGTGCCCGACCGAAGATCACCCACTGCAGCCTGGTGAACGATGAGCTGATCGCCCGGATCAAGGCGGCGGGTGTCGTTCCGGCGGCGTTCTCCACCTACGCTTACTATAACTCCGACAAGTTCCCGTTCTATGGGGAGGAGGCCCTGCGCCACGCCATGGCGTTCCGCAGCTTCCTGGACGCCGGCGTGCCGGTCTGCGCGGGCTCCGACTTCAGCCCGGGGCCGTTCTCGCCGCTCATGGCGATCCAGGCGATGGTCACGCGCAAGGGTTGGGACGGCAAGACTTGGGGAGCAAACCAGAAAATCACCGTGGATGAGGCGCTTCGCGTCAATACGCTCAACGGTGCTTTTGCAAGCCATGAGGAAGGCGAAAAGGGCTCGATCACCGCGGGCAAGCTTGCCGACTTTGTGGTCCTGGCTGACGACCCGCACACCGTCGATCCGGACAAGATCAAGGACATTAAGATCATCCGCACCGTGACCGGCGGAACGGTTATGTATCAGGCGTGACGTGCCCGACGTGGCAATTGACAGCGGTGCGAGCCGCGCTCACTTCGGGTCAATGGATTTCAATCTTACTGAAGACCAGCGGGCTATCGAGGACGCAGCGCGTGCTTTTGCCACCGCGGAGCTCTCGCCCCATTCCGCATGTTGGGACGCCGAGAGCCATTTTCCCGTCGATGTGCTTCGTAAGGCCGCCGAATTGGGGTTCGCGGGTCTCTACGTGCAGGAAGATGTTGGGGGCTCAGCGCTTAGTCGTCTCGACGCCTCAATCGTCTTCGAGCAACTAAGCTATGGCGACGTGTCGACGGCGGCCTTCATCTCGATCCACAACATGGCGTCTTGGATGATCGACCGGTTCGGGTGCGACGATCTACGTCAGCGTTATCTTCCGCGCCTGACAACGATGGAGCTGATCGCATCATACTGCCTGACCGAACCGGGTTCAGGATCAGATGCCGCAGCACTCTCGACCACGGCGCGACTTGAGGGCGACCACTACGTCCTGAATGGCTCAAAGGCTTTTATTTCCGGCGCGGGGACCTCGGATATCTACGTGGTCATGGTCCGCACGGGCGGTCCGGGCCCGAAGGGGGTCACGGCCCTGGTCGTAGAAAAGGACACGACTGGGCTCTCATTTGGAGCTCAGGAAAAAAAGATGGGCTGGAAGTCGCAGCCCACGGCGCAGGTAAACTTCGATGACGCCAGAGTTCCCGCTGTCAACCGAATTGGGGCAGAGGGCGACGGTTTTCGTTTTGCGATGGCAGGGCTGGATGGCGGACGGATCAATATAGCATCGTGTTCGCTGGGCGGCGCGAAGCTGGCGTTGGACACCGCCAAAGCGCACTTGGAAACCCGCAAGCAATTCGGCAATCCACTGAAGGATTTCCAGGGATTGCAGTGGCGACTGGCGGATATGGCCACCGATCTGGACGCCGCGCGCCTGATGGTGCGCCGTGCCGCCCATGCATTGGACAATCGCGATCCCAAGGCGACGCAGTATTGCGCGATGGCCAAGCGGCTCGCGACGGATACCGGCTTTGAGGTCGCTAACCAGGCGCTGCAGCTGCACGGCGGCTACGGATATCTTCAGGACTTCCCGCTGGAACGCATTGTGCGCGATTTGCGGGTCCACCAAATTCTCGAAGGCACCAACGAGATCATGCGCGTGATCACGGCACGGGAGTTGTTCCGCCAATGAGCAGCGAACCTGAGGTCCTGACCGGGGTCGAAGGCGCGGTCGGTCGGATCACACTGAACCGTCCGCTCGCCCTACATGCGCTGACGACCAACATGTGCCGGCTGATGATCAACGCCCTCGTGATTTGGCGCGACGACCCCAACGTCGACCTGGTGCTGATCGATCACTCAGGCGAGCGCGGATTTTGCGCTGGCGGCGACATTCGGATGCTCGCTGAAAGTGGCGCAGGGGACGGTCGCTTGGCTCGGGAGTTCTTCTTCACCGAGTACCGGCTGAATGCTCTTCTGCATGACTTTCCAAAGACCCTCGTCGCTTTCATGGACGGGATCACGATGGGCGGCGGCGTCGGCCTGTCGCGGCCATGTCGGTTCCGGGTATCGACCGAGCGAACGACCTTTGCCATGCCGGAGACCGGGATAGGCCTTTTCCCTGATGTCGGCGGCGGCTGGTTCCTGTCGCGAATGACCGACCAGATCGGGCTTTGGCTGGCGCTGACCGGTGCGCGGATTAAGGCCGCAGACTGCGAACTCACCGGGATCGCCACGGACTATGTAGAAAGCGTGCGAATTCCCGAACTCAAGGCAAAGATCGTGGCAGATCCCGCGTTGGTCGAGACGCTGCTCACCGAGTTCGAAGGCGATGCGGGTCGACCGAGCTTGGCAGCTCACCAAGACGAAATCGCGCGGCTTTTCGCCGGCGACGGCGTGGAAGCCATCATTGGGAATCTCAAGGCCGCAGACACAGACTGGGCGCGCGAGCAGCTCGCGGTCCTGGAAACCAAGTCGCCTCAAACCATGAAGGTCGCCTTTCGCCAGCTAAGAGCTGGCGGCGCCTTGACCCGCTTCGCCGACAACATGGCCATGGAGTACCGGATCGGTGCGCGCGTCGTGCAGCGGCACGACTTCCTGGAAGGGGTGCGCGCGGTGATCGTCGACAAGGACAATTCACCAAAATGGGACCCACCGACGCTCGAAACCGTCGATGAGGCTCTGCTCGACAGCATTTTCGCGCCTTTGCCTTCCGCTGAGGAGTGGTCACCCCTAAGTTGACGCCAAGGTGGTTTCCAAACGGGGCCGCCATCGGGAGGATGACGAATGAATTCCAAGCTGTTTTTGGCGGCGGCCTTTGCATTGACCGTGGCGGCTAGCGGTGCTCACGCCAAGCCGGACGCCAACCAGTTGGCGGCCGTGGCCGACAAGTCGCGCCCTGAAGCCGACACCAAGCGCGACGAAGCGCGTAAGCCCGCCGAAATGTTGGCGTTCGCCGGCGTGAAGCAGGGCCAGACCGTGGTCGACCTGCTGCCGGGCGGCGGCTACTTCACCCGCATTTTCTCCAAGGCCGTCGGGCCCAAGGGGACCGTCTATTCCGTCAGCGGCCCGCCGCGCCCGGTCACCGATCCGGCCAAACCCCCGCCGCCGCCTGCGCAGGACGTCATCGCCGCCGACCCAAATTATTCAAACGTAAAGCCGGTGCACGCGCCGCTGCAGAACGGACTTTCGGTCCCGACCCAGGCGGACCTCGTCTGGACCTCGCAGAATTATCACGACGTCAAGAACGTCCCGAACGTCGACATGCTGGCCTTCGACAAGACGATCTTCAACTCGCTGAAGCCGGGCGGCGTCTTTATCGTGCTCGATCACGTCGCCAATCCCGACACGGTCGACGCGACGAAGACCGTTCACCGCATCGATCCTGCCGTGGTGAGGAAGGAAGTTGAGGCCGCGGGCTTCAAGTTCGAGGGCGAGAGCAAGGCGCTGGCCAATGCTGCAGATGATCACAAGGGCCGCTCGACCGACGATGGACCGCTTCGCGGCCACACCGATCAGTTCATCTACAAGTTCCGAAAGCCCAAGTAAGATTCTGTATCTAAGAGGATTTTTATGACCCGAATCGCCTTCATCGGCCTCGGCAACATGGGCGGCGGCATGGCCGCTAACCAAGCCAAGGCGGGTCATGAGGTCCTGGCTTTCGATCTGACCGCCGCCGCGCTTCAACGTGCGGTGGCGGCGGGTTGCGAGGCGGCCTTATCGGCATCGGCCGCCGTCAAGGACGCCGATGCGGTCATCACCATGCTGCCGGCCGGGCAACATGTTCGGGCCGTATATGCCAACGAGATTCTGCCCAACGCTAAGCCGGGCGCATTGCTTATCGACTGCTCGACAATCGACGTAGAGAGCGCTCGAGCCGTGGCCAAGGATGCCGCGGCGCAAGGCTTCAAGTTCGCGGACGCGCCTGTGTCTGGCGGCGCCGCTGGAGCCGAGGCTGGAACGCTGGCTTTCATGGTGGGCTGCGTCGAAACCGATTTCACGGCCATCGAAGCGGTCATCGCGCCTATGGCTAGCGCCACCATCCGGGCCGGTGACTATGGCGCGGGGCAGGCGGCCAAGATCTGCAACAACATGGTGCTGGGCGCGACGATGATCGCGACCTGTGAGGCTTTTGCGCTCGCGGAAAAGCTGGGGCTCGACGCGGAGCGGTTCTTCGAGATCGCCTCAAAGTCCTCGGGCCAAAGCTGGAGCTTGACCAGCTACTGCCCCTGGCCTGGGCCTGTGCCCGCAGCGCCCTCGAACCGCAATTACGAAGGCGGTTTCGCCACGGCGATGATGCTCAAGGACCTGAAACTTGCCCAGGAGGCAGCCGCAAAAGCCGGCGCCGCGACGCCGCTCGGCGCCCAGGCCGAGGGGCTTTACGCGCTCTTCGACCGGCTGGGTGGCGGGGCCAAGGACTTCTCGGCGATCTTGGAGCTGTTTCGGGGCAATGCGCCGGCTTGAGACTCAATCTAGGTAACCGCCGTTCAGGAATTCTCACGGCTCGAGAGCAAAAGGTCATGTGCTTCGTCCGTCCGAGTTATGGACAACACCGGCTTTCGGCGCCAAAACCGAGGCCGCATCAGAGGGAACCGGCCGCTCGCGTGAACCTGTATGTTCGTGTGACCCGGAAAGAAGGCGTCGATGGATTACCGAGCTGCATTCGCAGGGGCTGTTGAAAAGGTTCGGTCGGAAGGCCGCTATCGGGTTTTTGCCGACCTAAAGCGCCATCGCGGGCAATTCCCGCGCGCAACCTGGACGCGGAACGAC
>JAYUBY010000218.1:0-1970 GCA_043740635.1 Alphaproteobacteria bacterium | reverse complement strand
GCCTTCTTGGCGACCTACACCACACGGCTGTCGGCCAACGCCAAGGCGCAGCATGTGCCGCTCGGCCAAGCCATGCGTGACTACGCCGGGGCGGTCAATCACGACAAGCTGCTCTCTCTGCTTAGGCCGGTACAGCGCGCGTCGGAGGCCTGCGGCTGGCTGCGCTCGGCACTGGAAGCCGGAGAAATCTTCCATCCGTTGCGCTGGACGGTGGCGGAGGCTGGGCGGTTCCTCGCCAGCGTCCCGGACCTTGAAAACGCCGGCGTCGTCCTTCGGATGCCCGCCGCGTGGCGCGCCAACCGGCCGGCCAGACCCAAGGTAAACGCCATCGTCGGCGCGCGCTCGCCCTCGACCGTGGGTCTGGACGGGCTGCTGGATTTCAACGTCAATATAACCCTCGACGGCGAGCCGCTGAGCGGTTCCGAGATCGACGCCTTGCTATCGGGAACCGACACCCTGGCCTTGTTGCGCGGTCAATGGGTGGAGATCGATCGCGTTCGGTTGCGCCGCGCGTTGGACCGTTTCAACGCGGCCGAGGCGCTGGCCGCGCGCGACGGACTCACATTCGCCGAGGCCATGCGGCTGCTAGCCGGCGCTACAGTGACGGGCGGGGAAGCCGACGTGGAGACGGCGGACTGGGCCTGCGTCTCGGCCGGACCTTGGCTATCGGAAACCCTGAAGATCTTGCGCGCGCCTGACGGCGTGTCGGTCGATCCCGGCCCGGCGCTCTTGGGAACCCTGCGCCCCTACCAAAAGGACGGCGTGCAATGGCTGCATCTGCTGTCGAGTCTGGGCCTTGGCGCCTGCCTGGCCGATGATATGGGCCTGGGCAAGACCATTCAGGTGCTGGCCTTGCTGCTGGCGCACACCCGCGAGGGTGTCGCCCGTCGCCCAAGTCTGCTGGTGGCGCCGGCGTCCCTGCTGGCCAATTGGGCCGATGAGATCGCGCGCTTCGCGCCGAGCCTGAACGCCGCGATCATTCACCCGTCCGCCATGAGCGCCGAGGCCTTCAAGGCTGTGACGCCGGAGCAGCTCGCCGAGCTTGATCTGGCGATCACCAGCTATGGGTCGCTGTTGCGCGCGCCCTCGCTTGGCATGGTCCGCTGGCGCTTTGCAATTTTGGATGAGGCTCAGGCGATCAAGAACCCTGTCGCCAAACAGACCCGCGCGGCCAAGGCGCTAAGGGCTGACGCCCGCATCGCGCTGACTGGCACGCCGGTGGAAAACCACTTGGGCGATCTGTGGTCGATCTTCGATTTCATCAATCCGGGCCTGCTCGGCGGCGCGGCGCAGTTCAAATCCTACGCCAAGGCCTTGGCGGATCGGCCGCACAATCCCTATGGACCTTTGCGAGAACTGGTGCGTCCCTACATCCTTCGGCGGATGAAGACCGACAAATCCGTGATCGCCGACCTGCCTGACAAGACTGAGGTCACCGCCCATTGCGGTTTGAGCCGCAAGCAGGCCGCGCTCTACGCTAAAACGGTTTCGGACCTCGCCGAAGCGTTGAAGGCGGCCGACGGGATCGAACGCAAGGGCGTCGTGCTGACGACGCTGATGCGTCTCAAGCAGATTTGCAATCATCCCTCCCAGTGGCTGGGCGACAACCTGTGGGCCGAAGACGACAGCGGAAAGTTCGCCCGTTTGCGCGAAATCGCCGAGGTCGTGGCGGCGCGCCAGGAGAAGATGCTGGTGTTCACCCAGTTTCGCGAAATTACCGAACCGCTACGGGCGTTCCTGTCGGCAATCTTCGCTCGACCGGGTCTGGTCCTGCATGGGGGCACGGCCGTAAGGGAACGCAAGAACCTCGTGTCGGCTTTCCAGAACGGTGAGACCGCGCCGTTCTTCGTCCTTTCGCTCAAGGCGGGGGGCGCTGGATTGAACCTGACAGCGGCGTCTCACGTCGTCCACTTTGACCGCTGGTGGAACCCGGCGGTGGAAAATCAGGCCACCGACAGGGCGTTCCGTAT
>JAYUBY010000217.1:0-5877 GCA_043740635.1 Alphaproteobacteria bacterium | reverse complement strand
AGAGGCAAGCAACCATCAATGTGGTGAGTTCCGCGGTGAGTTGAACGATATAAAGGAAACATTTTCCTTACACATCAATGTGTAGCGGCGGACGGGGTGGGATTCGAACCCACGGTAGGCTTTCACCTCCGGCGGTTTTCAAGACCGCTGCCTTAAACCACTCGGCCACCCGTCCTAGCGCCTATTTCCGCATGATTTACGCGGTGTTAGAGAAACCGCCCCGCGCCCCGTTTTGCTGTCGTGACTGCTAGGTCACACATAGGTCACAGAGTGCAGCAACTCGGGCGAATTCCTACTATGGGATCGCACGCCAAGCTTTTCGGATCAATCCGGCCCTGATCCACACAACATGAGAAGTGGTTCGGCCACGGTCTAGCCCGGAGCGGACTCCCGACACGCGCCTGCTTTACAATTGGCAGTTCGTCGTTCTGCATGGCGGCCATTCGGCAGACCAGTCCCAGCCGATAACATACCTTAGGCGCGAAATATTCAATGATTTAAGGCGGTTGCACCTGTCGAAACCTAGCCTGGCAGCATGACCCCTAGATTGGCGTGACTGCTCGGCACCAAGAGCTGCCCCTGGAATATCTCCAGCCTTTCCCCTCGATGCGCCCGGCTTGACAAAGGGGCGCAAAATGGCCGGAATATTACACCTGTAGATCTATCGGCGAGGGCTCGTCATGCGCGTACGAATTGGTCTGCTCGCAGCCGCAGCGTTCGTGGTCTCGACCATCGCCCACGCTTAAGTTCTCACCGCGGGGCAGATCGCCGTCATCGACCAGAGCGTTGAAGCCAGCCTGCGCCAACGAGGTGTACCCAGCGCATCCATCGCCATCGTGCGAGGTGACCGGATCGTTTTCGCCAAGGCGTATGGAAGCCGCTCGATGTCTCCTGAACGGCCCGCGGACACGGGGGCGCGATACAACATCGGATCGGTGTCGAAACAGATCACCGCGACGGCGCTGCTTATGATGGCCGATGAGGGAAAGCTGTCGCTCGACGACACGATCGACCGCTGGATGCCCGAACTGACCGAAGCCAAGCAGATCACGGTGCGCCAAGTCCTGTCGCATACCGCAGGCTACAAAAGCTATTTCCTCGCAGAGGTCATGCCCGCCGAGGGCGCGTGGCCGACGACGCCCCAGACGGTCGCCAACCGGTGGGGACGACAGCCCCTCGACTATCCGCCGGGGTCGGACTGGCAATACAGCAATACCGACTACACGATCGCCGCGCTGATCGTCGAACGGGTGAGCGGCCAGCCGCTCCAAACCTTTCTGCGCAGCAGGATCTTCGGGCCTCTGGGTATGGTCTCGGCGACCGCGTTCCCGGGCAAGCCGATGCCAGCCAACCACGCCCAAGGCTACACCCGATATGCCCTTGGGCCGCTTCGCCCGGCGCCTATCGTCGGCGCGGGATGGGAATTGGGCGCGGGCGGACTGTCCATGACGGCCGCCGACCTCGCTAACTGGGATATCGGCATGCTGCGCCACCGGCTGTTGTCGGCGAGATCCTATGACGCGCAGCAAACGGCTGCGACGCTGAGCGACGGCAAATTCGCGCCCTACGGTCTGGGGGTCTTCGTCGACAAAGTCGGAGAACACCGACGCATTTATCATCCCGGCTCGGAGCACGGATTCCTGACCGAGAACCGCGTCTATCCGGACGATGAAGCGGCTGTGGTGGTGATGGTGAACGGCGATTTCGGCAACGCGCAAGCTGACATTGCCGACCAGATCGAGCGCGTCATTTTCGATTTACCGCAGCAGCCTAAACGAAACCCTCGGCGGCTTCGACCGAACGTGGACGAGGCGGTGCGGCCGGAGGACCTCGCCCTGGCGCACAAGCTCGTCGACCAGTTGGCGAGAGGAACTCTGGATCGGAGCCTGCTCACGCCGGACGTAGACAGTAACTTTTCGCCGGCTGTACTCGCGGATTACCGCGTGAGCCTTGAAGCTCTGGGAGTACCGGAGGCGTTTGAACGGCTTCAAAGCAACCGGTCCGGCGGACAGGACGCCAGCATCTATCGCTTGATGTGGGCGAACGAATGGCTTGTCGCCGTGCTTCGCCGAGACCCTGATGGTCGGGTGGCGTCCTTCAAAATCTATGCGCCTTTATAGCGACCGTGGCATTGATGCAGATGGAACGCGGATGGTCGGCTTACTAAACAAAGACGCAGCTGAACTACCTGTGCCTCGGCCGGCGGCCAGGCTCCGCGCGACCTGAGGGCTCCGCGCCCACCCGCCGCTCAAACGCCACGCCACGCCGCGCAAGTACCTCGGGTTCATGACGCTGGCTGGAGCGTTCGCCGCGAGACTGCGTGGCTTTGGGTTGTCGTCGCCCGGATAGGTCCTGAAGGCCGGGTTTCTGGCTCAGCTTCAATTTCGGTTCGGACGCATGGCGGACTTCGCGAAGGGCTTGCGTTTCACGACGGGGGCGTCACCGCAGGATCATGTCAGAGACTCTGGGAACCCACTGAGCGTCTTAATCTAGCGAGACACGTCGGAGCAGATGCGAAGGCCGCGGTGACCGCGGCCCCTCGGTCGGTTGCCTATTCAGGTTCTCTTCAGGCTCATCACCATGCAGTTTCGACCAGAGCGTCCCGAAGACGCCGCAACCATTCGTGCCCTTACCGACACGGCGTTCAAGGGCAGGCCTTTCAGCGATGGCGCCGAAGCCCAGGTCATCGAGGCATTGCGAGCGGCAGGCGCTTTGACCCTTTCCCTAGTGGCGACGCAGGGCGGCGAAATCGTAGGCCATGTCGCCTTTTCGCCAGTCATGATCAACGACGAGGCATGTGGCTGGTACGGGCTTGGACCTGTGTCGGTGTGGCCGGACCGTCAGCGGTCGGGCATAGGCGAAGCCCTGATCCGCGAGGGACTGCGACGTCTCCAAACGATGAACGCTGGCGGATGCGTCCTGCTTGGCGACCCGGCCTACTACGCCCGCTTTGGATTTGAGAACGATCCAGACCTTCGCAACGTCGGCGCGCCGCTGTGGGCTTTCCAATGCCTGACCCTCAACGGCCCCCGGCCCCGGGGCGAAGTGAGCTTCCACCCTGGGTTCGACGTTTCCTAGTAGGGAGCGCGCGGCCTCTGAAAAGGGGCCGCTCCCCACCTCGAACGGAAATTCGGAACTTCCGCTTTCGGCACGCTCCTATGTGCTCGCGCGCCTGCCGGCACTCGCGAAGTAAAGGTCGCAATTGAGCCTCTGATCGCCGGATGGCGGCCAGACTCTGCGCTTCCTGAGGGCTGCGCCCGCCTGCCGTCCGGTTCCCTGCCCTTGTTGCACTTCGCCCTAGCAATCTAGACGTGTCTGTCCCCTCGACCACCCCCAGGTCAATGGGAGATGACCATCATGCCGGTGCAGATGATGAGCGAAGCGGAGCTGACCAAATTCGAGATTCTGCGTGATGTCGAACATGAGCGGATGACGGCCAACGCTTCCAGGGCGATCGGTTCGGCGTGGCGGTCGCGGATCTCCTGGATGGCCCGGCCGATCTGGCACACGGTACTGTCAGGCGTGCCGATGTCGCGCAGGAGCCAGCCCTGCGGACCTTGCAGCAGGCGGTAGAGGATTTCGCGTTCTTAAGCCGGCGCGAGGGCGTAACCACGTGCGAGAGACTGAGATAGTTAGCGACTTGGTTCGAAGAGCATGGTGGCGTGGTGCCCTTTGCGCAGTCCCGGGGGCGTGCGAGGTCCAATTCCCGGTACGGATTTAGGAGAGGGTTATGACCATCCTGGTGACCGGCGGAACCAAGGGCATCGGACTCGCGATTGCGAAGCGTCTTGCGCAATCAGGGCGCCACCTGGTGCTCGCCTATCTGTCGGACGGCAAAGCCGCAGCGTTGGCCAAGGAGGAGTTGGAGTCGTCCGGCGCGAAGATTGACGCCGTCCGCGCCGACGTCAGTTTGCTGGCGGATGTCCAGCGCCTGATGGGCCAAATCGCCCCGGACGGGGCACCCCTTCACATCGTTCATAGCGCCGCAATGATCTATCCCACGGATTTGCTCGACGCCGACCTCGATCGTTTCGAAGCGGCCATGAAGACCAACGGGCTGTCTCTCCTCTATTTGGTGCAGACCGCCCTGCCCGCTTTGAGCCGTGGGAGCAGCGTCGTACTGATCTCCAGCGCTGGCGCGCGCGTCGCGACGCCCAAATACGCCGCGCTCGGCGTGGGCAAGGCGATGGCCGAGAGCCTCATGCGCTATCTCGTGCCGGAACTCGCGCCGCGCGGCATCCGCATCAACGCCGTCGCGCCGGGGATCGTCGCCACCTCATCGGTCGCAAGCATGGTCGGCGGAGAGGTCGCCGCAGCGAAGGTCCTTGAGCGAGCTGCAAGGACTAACCCGTCGGGAAGGCTAAGCGGCGACGACGATTACGCCGGCGTCGTGGAGTTCCTTTTGAGCCCGACCGCTGAATTCGTGCAGGGACAGGTTATCCACGCAAACGGCGGCGCTTACGTGCCGAGTTGAGGGGCTCGCACCTTTGGTTTTTTGGTTGGATCGACAGCCCCTGTGGGACGCCAGGTGACGACATCAATTTCCACAACCACCCGCGGTGGCCGGTCTGCGAGGGTGACGGTTTGCTGATACCCGCGCGGCGATGGGCACCGTATCCGCACCCGCTGCCTCTTCATCTAAGGCCGCGCCCATGGCAGCGAGCAGCTGGCCGACTTCGATGGGTTTGGCGACGACTTTTTCCATGCCGGCCGCACGGTAGGCCTCGATTTGTTCACGCATGACGTTAGCGGTTAGCGCGATAATGGGTGTCCGCCGACGGCCGGTCGCGCTCTCCTCGTCCCGAATGGTCTGCGAAGCCGTGACCCCATCCATCACCGGCATCTGAATGTCCATTAGGATGAGGTCCCAGTCCTGGCCGCGCCAAGCCGCGAGTGCCTGTTCGCCGTCAGCGACCATAACGGGTTCGACGCCCACTTGCTGCAGAAGCGTCTGCAGCACGAGCTGATTGATCGGATTGTCCTCGGCGGCGAGGACTCGGATCGTTGGCGCCTGGGTGACCTCGACCTTGCCACTCGTCGGTTCTGAAATCGCCGCGCTGGCACGTAGTTTAGGAAGCGGGAGATCCAATGTGAAGCTCGAGCCTCGCCCTTCCACGCTCTCAACGGAGATGTCGCCGCCCATCATAATGGCGAGATGTCGGCATATCGCTAGCCCCAGGCCTGTACCCCCAAATCGGCGCGTCATAGAGGAGTCGACTTGGCTGAACTTCTCGAACAGCCGATCCAATTGCTCTTCGCGAATCCCGATCCCCGTGTCGGCGATCTGGATTGATAGAATCTCATTTTGGCGCTCAATTCCGACGGTGATCGACCCGTTTGGGGTGAACTTCACGGCGTTGGAAATGAGGTTGTAAAGTACTTGGCCGACTCGCTGAGAATCGCCCGAATAAACGCCCTCGGCTTCCGGCGAGATGTGCAGGACGAACGCCAGGCTCTTGTCCGCAGCAGCGCCGGCAAACATATCCAGAGCGGCGTGGGCCAAGCTCGAGATGTCTATCTCTCCGACCTCTAGCTCGAGCTTTCCGGCTTCGATCTTCGACAGGTCGAGCATGCTGTTCAGCAGGGCCAAAAGTGATTGACCGGATTTTTGGATGACGTTGACGCGCTTGCGCTGCGTCGAGTTGAGCCTATCGCGATCCATGGCTTGCGCCATCCCAAGGACACCGTTTAGGGGCGTTCGGATCTCGTGGCTCATAATGGTCAGGAATTCGCTCTTGGCCCGACTGCCTGCCTCCGCGCGTGACAGTGCTTCCTTGAGTTCGATCTCACCGCGCTTGCGCTCGGTGACGTTTTGGATGGCGCCCACGAGAGCCAATGGCGTGCCGATCTTGTCACGGATTAGTTCCGCCGAGGCCG
>JAYUBY010000216.1:0-3768 GCA_043740635.1 Alphaproteobacteria bacterium | reverse complement strand
CTGCGCACGCGGGAGGCGCGTCAAGAGCGGCGGCTTCGCATTTCCACTGCATCGGGACCCTGCCATGACCTCAACGCACGACCTCCTGCGAGGCCCAATAGTTGCAATTCTCAACACCGGCAGCGGCAGCTGCGACAGCTCCTCGGGGGCGCAAGCCCAGGCTGCGTTCGTCGCCGCGGGGCTCGCCGACGTCGAGGTGGTGACCGTCGATCCTTCGGGCCTCTCCACAGCTCTCGACACCGCGATCGCCAAGGCCAAGGTCCTGATCGTACTTGGCGGCGACGGCACCATCGGCACGGCCGCCACCCGGTGCGGCGAAACCGGCCCGCTGCTGATCCCGCTGCCGGGCGGAACCATGAATATGCTTCCGAAGGCGCTGTACGGCACTCGCAACTGGGAAGAGGCCTTGGCTGCGACCCTGGCTGCGCCGCGCCTCCAGACCGTTAGCGGGGGCGATCTGGAAGGCCATCGGTTCTATTGCGCCGCCATCCTCGGCGCTCCTTCCCTCTGGGCTGATGCTCGCGAAGCGGTCCGCGAAGGTCATCTGATCGATGCGGCCCAGAAGGCCATCACCGCCACCCGCCGCAGCTTTTCAGACGCGGTCCATTATGACTTCGGCGAAACCCGCGGCTCGGCGGAAGCCGTATCGATTATCTGCCCATTGATTTCCGAAGCGCTCGAGGGGGACGAGCGCTTTCTTGAGGCGGTCGCCTTGGATCCAAAGACCGCGGCAAGCCTGTTCGGTCTGGCGTTCCACGCCGCTTACGACGGCTGGCGCAACGAGCCATCGGTGACGTGCGTCAAGACCCGAAAAGTGGTGGTGACCGGCCACGGCGCTATTCCCACCATCCTAGACGGCGAGAAGGTTCGGGTCGGCCGCAGGGCCGAGGTGCGCTTCTTGCCGGTCGCCTTCCGTGCGCTCGTGCCGGCCGTGCCCCTGACCGCCTGACGACCCGAGGAACGGGGCGCGGCGTGGCATGTTGGCCATGCCGGAGGGCCACGATGTCAGAAACCGCAACTAGATCCCTCGCCGGCGCTCATCATTGCCAAGGATTCTCGGACGTGGACGGGCACGGTGCTGGCCGCAATGGTGCTCAGCGAATTCGAGACGGCCGACAGCCACGTTTGCGCTAAAAAGGACGTCACTCACGCCACGCGAGCCGGTCTCTTTGCGGCTCGCCAACCCGCCACCATTTGCAGAAAACGCTACGTCTACCCAGAGATCGTGAGCGCCTGCCTGGAGGGCGCCATCATCGCAGACGGCGGAGTGCGGCGGATCAGTTCGAGGGCGGGACGGTCACGCCCTGTGTCGCGCGCGAGGACAGCAGCGCCCGCAAGGCGAACTCGAGTTCGGCTAGGCGGAACGGCTTGCCGAGGACGGGCGCGGGGCGACCGTTGTCTTGTCGCAGCGAGTCCCCGTAACCCGTCGCAAACAGGTAGGGAATATTGCGCGACGCCAACGCTTGACCCACGGCCAGGGTGTTGTCTCCACCCAGGTTCATATCGAGGATCGCCACGTCGCACGCGACGGTCTGCGCTTCGGACAGGGCTTCGGTGAGATGTGCGGCATGCCCGGCCACCCGGCAACCAAGCTCATCGAGCATGTCCTCAAGAAGCATCGTCACCATAGACTGATCTTCGACGATGAAGACACGCAAACCCTCAAAACTCATCACGCCCGTTCCTCGATGTTTAAGCCCGTGGGCAAAACGGCATTCGCCTGGGGCGGGCCCAATGGCGAGGCGTTTTCGCAGATGACGCCGTCCGCGGGGAAGCGCAAGCTGACCGTACCGCCAAGATCTACTGCCAGACCTCGCTCGATCAGGCGCGAGCCAAAGCCGCGCCGTGAGGGGCTGTCACTGGCGGCCCACCCGCTCTATCCATCGAATGTGCAGGGTTCGGGCGGCGCCTGCCCCCTTTATCTCGCAGTGGATCGCCACTCGCCTCGCGTCAAACTCAAACGAAGCGTGACCCGCGGTCGCGCTAAAGTGGTTGCCACCTCGGCGGCGCCCCAGAACGGCTCGCCCGCGACTCTCGCATCTGAAAGCAACAAGTTTTAAGCTGAAGCGTTGCGGGTCGCGGAAGAACGGTTGCCCGTCTTCGTGGAGACGCGTGCCAATGCCAAAGATCACCACCCTTTCCGAACTGACCATCGACGGCAAACTGTCTCTCGGCAGCGGCGGGTCCAGCAAGGACCTGTTCAAATTCTATGGCGATGACCTGCGCACTTGGTTTCATGCGCAGCGCGCTTCGCATGACGCAATCATGGTCGGCGCCGGGACCGTCCGGTGCGATGACCCCGAGCTCACCGTCCGGCACGCCTCGGGCGCAAACCCCCTGCGGATCGTGCCCAGCTCTGACGGCCGGCTGCCTTTGGACGCCCGGCTGCTGAACGACGGGCTATCAACACTGGTGGCGGTGGCGCGACAGGCCGACGAACATGTCATCGCCGCCCTCGCTGCCAAGCCTGGCGTCGAAGTGGTTCGCTGCGGCGACGACCGGGTTGATCTGGGCGAGCTGATGAGCCTGCTCGACGCACGCGGGGTCCAGACCCTGATGGTCGAAGGTGGCTCGCGCCTGCTGCATAGCCTCTTCGAGGCCGGCTTGGTTTCGCGGATTGTGATTAAGCACATTCCAGTCATCTCCGGCGCCCTCGAGGCGCCCACCTACCTAAGCGCCGACCGGTCAGGCTCGAGCCTCGCCTTCTCCCGCTGGCAACTTACGGACCTGTTCATGAAAAGCGGCGTGGGCGTGTCCATTTACCAACCTCTCCCCGCTGCGGCATGAGAAGCGCGACTGCAATTCGGGCCGTGGACCACAGCGACGCCACCGCGGTTCTCCACGCCCAGCAACAAACCCTGATGCGCGCCTATCAGGCTCGCTACATTGTCCTGCCGCCCGCCCCTGCCGAAGGCTCGATCATTACAGAGCTGAACCGGCGCTACGATCCGACCGAGTTGGCGCGGCTGGAAGCGTCTCGTCCGGCCTTGGAACGGACGCTGATTGCCCCGCGTGCCGATGCAGCGATCAGGAGCGCGGCTGACAGGGACGTCATCGCTTACGCCGAAGCGCTGCTACCGCGGCTGCGGGCCGAGCCAGAAAATCCGTTCACGGCCTTTCTGCGATCCACGCCAAGTCGCGAGCACCACTACCGTGATTTCCTACTGCAATCGTCCGCGGATCTTCTGGCGGAAGCTTCGGCCTCGGCGTTCGGGGTGATCGGCGCGTTTGGCACGCCGCAGTCGGCCCTGTTCCGAATCCTGATCGATGAGTTCGGCTATGGGGCCCACGATCGCAAACACAGTGTCCTCTACCAGGCCGTGATGCGGGCGTTCGGCCTGTGCGACGTCTACGACGCCTACGCGCCGCTATTCGACAGCGTCAGCCTAGACCTGCACAACACGATTCACTGGCTGTTCCAGAACCCTCGAAACATCTTCCTGCAGGCCGGTTTCCTGCTTTTCGCAGAGACAGCATACCAGCGCTCGACGGCAGACCATTTCCGCTACCTGCGTGAATTCCATCCAACCGCAGATGCCCGCTATTTCAGCGAACACGGCCATATCGATCTACATCATACCCGGATGGTGATCGACGACGTCTGCGCGCCATTCGTCACCACCTATGGCGCCGCGGCAGGGGCCGAAATCGTCGCCGGCGCCGAACTGACCCTGGGCATATTTGCTCGCGTTGGCGCTCATCGTTTGGCCGTCAGCCAAGCGTTCGAAGACGCGGTCGTGGCGGGTGCGGCACAGTATGGGGCGCCGC
>JAYUBY010000215.1:0-4226 GCA_043740635.1 Alphaproteobacteria bacterium | reverse complement strand
GCCAACCGGGCCGCCCGCGACACCGCTGTCGGCACCCTTGCCGCGCGCTTCGGCCTGACCAGCCGGCTCGAAGTCGAGGCCCGCATTCCTTACGTCTACCGCAACGACCACGTCACGACGGTCGCGGCGCAGAGCAACAATTTCCAGCAAAATTCATCGATCTACGGACATGGCATTGGCGACGTTGAGTTCGCCGCGCGGTACCAATTGAACTACGGCGCCAATGGCTGGCCGATCTTCGTGGCCACCACGCGGGTCAAACCGCCGACCGGCAAAGGTCCTTACGACGTCGCCTACGACGTCAATGCAGTCGCCCAAGATCTCCCGACGGGGTCCGGGTTCTGGGGACTCGAAGGGGGAGTCACGATGCTCTACCCGACGGATCCCGCGATTATTTTCGGGTCACTGACCTACCTCCACAACTTCAAACGTGACGTCGACAAGACCTTCGGCGCGGCCAGCGGCGCGTTGCACGTGGGGGAGGTCGATCCGGGCGATTCCATCGGCGCGGCGCTCGGGTTCGGATTGTCCCTGAACCCCCGTTTCTCGGTGTCGTTCGGCTACAGCCACAACTACATCTTCAAGACCACAGCGCTGGAAGGCACCCCAGGGGCCAGCCAGATCAAATCCTCTTCGCAGCCCCTGCAGGCCGGAAGCCTGCTGATGGGCTGGTCCTTCCGCCTGACCGACCGGCTGACGCTCAACAATTCCTTTCAGTTCGGGGTCACCTCAGACGCGCCTGACCTTCAGATCGTGTTCCGCATTCCCTACCGGTTCTAGGGAGCAGGTCTGGCGCCTCCGGGCGCTGATTCAGCGCCGGGTCGGACGGAGCCAGTATTTCAAGGCTTTTGTGGGCGACCCTGATGGGGGTGGTTATTCGGCGCTAACCGTGCCGCCGGAGGGCTCTTCGATCGAGTTGAGCGGTCCTGGATCAAAGCAACTTTTAACGCGTTGGCTATCGGAGGGGCCCTGAAGACTGACGGGCGCCGATGGGGTTCGCGACTTGCCAGGCACCAACCCAGAAGTTTCGTGCGGCGGGGAGGCCAATGCCGAGCCGCCCACCTATCCTGAGGCGGCGTTTGAGGCGGCGGACGCGTCGTCTTGCGTGGTCGCGGTCGCGCAGCAACGCAGCCGGACAGCGTTCGCAGCGCTGTTCGTTGCCTTCGCGCCTCGGGTCAAGGCTTACTTGCTTCGCCGTGGCGCTGCTCCACAGACGGCGGAAGAGCTGACCCAGGACGTCTTCTTCGCAGTGTGGCGCAAGGCGGATCAGTTCGACCCCCAAAGGGCGACGGCGTCAGCCTGGATCTATACCGTGGCCCGCAACCTTTGGATCGACGGTTTGCGTCGAGAACGGCGGCCCGACGACGGTCGCATTGATGACCCGGGCCTAGGCCCAATTAACCCGGAGGAGGAGCTCGAAGCGAAGGAGCGTGTCCGCCAGTTGCGCTCGGCTATCCAGGCGCTGCCGGGCAGCCAAATTGCCGTTTTGCGGTTGGCATTCTTCGAGGACTTGACCCATGTCGAAATCGGGCAGCGGCTCGGCGTGCCCCTGGGTACGGTAAAATCTCGTATTCGCTTGGCGACGGCTCACCTTAGCTCTGCGTTGCGCGAAACTAACGAGGATCGGACCCAGATCTGACGCCTGAACTATCTCCGAACCCAGGTTGTTTCTTGGGCCACTCAACAGGGGCGTGCTGGACGCTGCCGAATTTACCGGATTGAAAACTGATCTCGCTCGTCCCGCCTAGCGTAGTCCCCGTGAGAGCAGTGACGGGCATGCGAATGAAAACGGGTTTCACGAAGCGGCGTCCGGGGTGGAGAAACTGCTCCTCGCTCATGTTTCGTACTCCGGAAGGCTGCCGGTGATCAGGAGCCATCCCACAGATCACCTGCTGGTTGGCTATGCGACCGGCGTGTTGCCGGCGCCGGCGGGCCTGGTGATCGCCGCGCACGCGGAGGCGTGCCGGGCCTGCGATGCGCGAATACGCCAGATCGAGCAGGTTAATGGAGACCTTCTTGCCTCTCTGCCGAAAGCGAGCCTCGCGCCGGACGCGCTCGCTCGGATCCTCGACAAGATCGAGCGCGTCCCGCTTGAGACAAAGCGCCAGCCGACCCCATCGTCGGCGGATGTCCCCATTCCCGCGGCCGTCGCCCGATTTGGACTGGCGCCTCGGCGCTGGATCAACCCGAGTCTTTGGATCGCGCACGTGCGCGCCCCTCGCGCAGACGGCTGGCGGGCCTACCTTGTCGGCGGCGCGCCGAACGCGCGCATACCTGCGCACACACACAACGGCATGGAGCTGATCAGTGTCCTTCTAGGCGCCTACCGCGACGGTCAAACCTATTCGCAAGGCGACTTTGCCCAGAAGGAGCGGGGGACCGAGCACACACAACAGGTCGGGCCCCACGAGGCCTGTGTTTGCCTTGTGGCGTCCGGGGCTCCGGCCCGATGGCGGGGCGCAGCGAAGTTCATCGCGCCCCTGATCGACATCTAAGGAAGGCGCGTCCCGTACTGCGCGGAAGGTTCGTAGCTCACTCGTCCGGCGGCTTGCGGTGCGGCAACCAACGCGTGGAAGGCGCGTTGGCGAATAGCGAGTAAGCGTCGCCTTCCCTTTGAGATCCTTCAGACCCAAATCTGGGATGTGTCGTGAGCGTCAAAGATTCGAAATCCCTGAATGCTGTGTCTCCCCTACGGGCGTCGGAGCGGCATAGTCCCGTTGCGCGTCAAGACAATCCAAGCGTCCGAAGCGCCGAAGATGCCTCAGAAGTGGAACTCGTCGAAGCCATGGCGCGTGGCGACAGGTCCGCCTTTGCGGCTCTGTTCGCGGCGATTGCCCCGCGGCTGAAAGCTCATCTCATGGCTCGCGGCTTGTCGGACGCCTTGAGTGAGACGATTGCCACAGACACCATGCTCGCCGCCTGGCGGGGCGCTGGCGCTTTCGACCCAGGTTTGGCGACCGCCGCCGGCTGGCTTTACCGGCTCCTGATAGAGGAGGTCCGGGCCTCGGGGAACACATTGAATGGGCTTCCAACCGACCGCCAAGTTCCGCACCGCTCGGTGAGCCCCGATCCGAATGCCCGCTACAATGACGATGCGTTCCTGGCTAACGGCGGCGAAATGGGTGCGCTAACCCGGGCGTACGACTGGGCCAATACTCCAATCGGGACGCCGGACCAGTGGCCCCAGGCGCTCAAAACTGCGGTGCGGCTGATGCTCACGTCCCGCCACCCCATGTTCATCTGGTGGGGCCCCGAACTCATCCAATTCTATAACGACGCTTACCGGGCCACGATGGGGGTTGAGCGGCACCCCTCAGCGCTAGGCGATCGCGGACGGGAATGCTGGGCGGAAATCTGGGATATCATCGGACCCGACATCGACTTCGTGATGCGCGGCGATGGTGCGACCTGGCATGAGGACCAGCTGGTGCCGGTGACCCGCCATGGGACGCGCGAAGCCGTTTGGTGGACCTACGGATATAGCCCAATCGACGATGAGGATGGCGTGGGCGGCGTCCTGGTGGTCTGCAAGGACGTCACTGAGGAACATCTGCAACGCGAGTGGCAGGCTGGCGAGATCGATCGCTTCCGAAAGCTCTTTGCCCAGGCGCCGGGTTTCGCCGCGGTGCTACGGGGCCCCGATCATGTCTTTGAACTGACCAACGCTGCTTATGACGCTTTGGTGGGGCGCGGTGACCTGATCGGCAGGTCGGTGCGGGAGACCCTGCCGGAGGTCGAGGGGCAAGGCTTTTTTGAGCTCCTGGACCGGGTTTTCACAACCGGCCAAGCCCATGTGGGGCACGGCGTGAAGCTTCAACTCCTATCGGACGCGACCCCGGAACCCGTCACCGTCTACGTCGACTTCGTCTATCAACCCATTTGCGACGCCGCGGGCTCCGTCAGCGGAGTCTTCGTTCAAGGTCACGACGTCACGCACCGCTTGACGTCTGAGGAGCGGCACGAAGCATGAGGTTTTTCGGGACCGTCCGCCTTCCACCATAGCAGGCTCTCGAAGGGTCCGGTCTCGGGCGCCAGTTTGCCGCCAATTCATGCGCAAGGCGGGACCTCTTTGGTAGCTCTGCTGGTAGCCTGCGGCCCCTATAGGTTGCCGTGCGGCGGCCGTGTTGGTCCCGTTACCTCGACAATATTCGGGTAAAGGCCCGGTTCGATGGCCCGCTATCGGCATCTGACGATGGCGTTATCGCCCCTATAAGGTCTTTGGCTTT
>JAYUBY010000214.1:0-4937 GCA_043740635.1 Alphaproteobacteria bacterium | reverse complement strand
ACCGCGGGGCTCTTTCAGCATTGCCAGCCTGTACGCCAAAGGGTCCACGCCTGAAGCTTCCGCCAGCTCGTCGATGAAACTCTCCCCAGCAAATGTGTTAGGAGCTCCACCCAGGCTGCGCAGCGAGGAGGTTCGGACAGGCGGCGGAAAGACGACGTGCTCGACGGTCCGAGTCGTCTCGATGTCATAGGACGGAATGATATTGAGCAGGCCGCCCGAAAACCGTGAGCCGTCCGGCATCAGTCGCTGCGGGGCGGTATGTGGCGGCTGGTAACCCTTCAGCGCGCTCTCGGCGACCGCCGTCCCACGCGCGCCGGTGTGAGCGGTGTTCCAGACTTCGGCGGTGTAGTCGACAAGGCGGCCGGAGGCGTCAACCTCGGCGGAAAGCTCCATCAGCATGGCGGTGCCGACTGGCGCCCAACCGAATTCGTCCTCTCTGCGCCACTGTACGCGGATCGGTGGCCCAGGCCGGTGGATCGCAATCAAGGCAGCATCGATGGGTGGGTCGTCCGCGCCGTTGTGGCCATAGCAGCCGGGGCCTTGGGCATGGATTACCTCGATCACCGAGGCATCCAGGCCGGTGATTCGCGCCGCCAGGGCGCGCATAGGATAGACGCCCTGATTGTGGGTCCAGATTGTCAGCCGGCCGTCCTGGAACTGGGCGATGCCCGCCGAGGGACCCATGGAGCCGTGGGACAAAAAGGGTTTGCCGTAGGTTGCGGTAATCCGGCGGTGGTTGGAGGTCTCTAGGGCCGGTGCGCCGGCTTCGAACGTCTCGTGCGGCAGGGTCTTCAGCGCGGCGGGCTCTGCGAGCACAGGATCGATCTCGCGCGCACCCTCCCATCGGGCAGCTTTCTCGGCGACGGTGAACGCACGCGCGGCGTCGACCTCGGTGTCGCAGATCAGAGCTACAAAAGCGTGGTCGATCAGGATGTCGACGTTTGGTACGGCGCGACGGACGGCTGCCTCATCAAGGCCGGCAAGCCTCGCGGTGGGGCCGGGCTGACGCAAGACGCGGGCGTGCCGCATTCCGGGCAGGACGATGTCGTGCAGGAACGCCGCACCGAATAGCTTGGGCGGCAGGTCGATGCGGGCCAGACTCTCGCCGATGATCCGCATCCGGTCAGGGGTTTTCAGCGGCGCTTCGCCGGTAGCGTTGCCCGTGAGGTCGACGTCACTAGTCAGGGACCAGTAATCCAGGCCCGTGGGCTGACCTGCCCTGAAGAAGGCCCCGTCGCGGACGTCGAGATCGCCAGTCGCGCAACCTAGTCGGCCAGCGGCGGCAGCGGTGAACAGGGCGCGGACCTCAGCGCAAGCGGTGCGGATTGCGGGTCCGGACACCTCTGTCGACATCGAGCCCACGGTGAGACCTTCGTCTGGCACCTCGCCGGTAGCAGCGGGAACGATGTGTAGTCGCGCGAATGGCACATCGAGCTCGTCTGCCGCCATTTGGGCAAGGGAGGTTGCCACGCCCTGGCCGTACTCCATCCGGCCAAACGCGACACGCGCTCGGCCATCGGCCTCGAAGCGCACCCAGCGGTCGAGCCGGGGATTGGCGGCCAGCATCGGCGGAATCACGTCACGACTCCCTTACGCATTCGTCGGGCGGCCAGCGCGACCGCGTCCATGACCCGGTTGTGCACGCCGCAGCGGCAAAGGTGCCAGGACAACGCCTTGGCGATCTCGGCGCGGCTGGGATCCGGATTGGCGTCCAAAAGGGCCTTGGCGCCAATCAGGATACCAGAGAGGCAATAGCCACATTGGCCGGCCTGCAACTCCAGGAAGGCGGTCTGCAAGGGATGAGGCCGCTCTGGCGTGCCGAGCCCTTCGACCGTCAGCACCGAGCAATGGCCGAGGGCGCCGATTTCGAGGTCGCAGGCAGCGGCTACCTTGCCGTCCACCAGCACCGCGCAGGCGCCGCATTGGCCCGCGCCGCAACCGAACCGCGCGCTAAAGACGCCCAAGTCACCGCGCAGCACGTCGAGCAAGCTCGTCGCCTCATCCGCCTCGACCGAAGTGGGTTGGTCGTTCAAGATGAATTCGATCAGTCGCTGCAAGCTCGCCTCCGCTCGTCGATTCACTACAGCCTGCGGGCCGTGGGCTGGCAACCTCGCCTTGCTCGACTCCATATGTTACAAAATAACACTAAGCCCGAACCCCTAGCGATGAGTCCGAGTTGACCTACGCCGTTTCCTGTCCTGGCCGGCTGGAGCACACCGTGGTCTCCGACGCCCACCGGCAGGATTGCGCCTATTTGGGGCCGGATCATCGGCGCAATGAGCGCCGCACCTGGATCGTAACTGCTATTTGCTCGGCGACCCTGGTGGCCCAGGTCGCGGGCGGCCTACTGTTCCGATCCATGGCGCTTACCGCCAGCGGACTGCACATGGCCGCACACGTAGCTGCCCTGCTCGTGGCGGCGGGCGCCTATGCGCTGGCTCGGCGCCACGCAGTAAGCCCGCGGTTCGCCTTCGGCACCGGAAAGTTTGGCTACCTTGCGGGCTTCGCCAATGCCTTGGTCCTCGGCATGACCGCGGTGTTGATCGCCGTGGAGAGCGTCCAGCGGCTGTTTGCGTCGGAGGCGGTGGACTACGCCTCTGCCCTGCCGTTGGCGGTAGCCGGCCTTGGCGTGACGCTGGTCTGCGTCTGGCTCCTCAAGCCGACGGATCAGGGGCGCCACGATCTGAATATCTCTGCTGCCCACCTCCATCTGACAGCCGACGCACTGTTCGGCTTGCTGGCGATCGCGGGCCTTCTTGCAGGTCAGCGGCTGGGCTGGACCTGGGCCGACCCAATCGCGGGTCTTACCGGGGCCTTCCTGGTCGCCCAATTCGCGGTCAGCCTGATTCGCCGCGCAACCGCGACGCTCCTCGATATGAACCCCTCCGCTGAATTGACCGCCGAAATCCGCTCAAGGCTGGAGGCCGAGGGAGAACAGGTCCTCGACCTGCACCTTTGGCGCCTGGGGCCGGGCCATCACGCGGCGGTGGCCGTGGTCAACGCGGCTAAACCGCAGGCGCCGGAGGCCTATCACGCCCGTTTGAAGGGCGTGGAAGGCCTCAGCCACGTTACCGTGGAGGTCCGCGGCCTTGAAGCCGTCAGAGTTTGATGGTCTGCAGCGGCGTATGAGGCGTTTAGGTCCGAGATTTTGGGGTATGGCGGCTGCGCGGCCGAAGGGCGCTGCGACGCTGGGTCTGGTGCTCATTGCGGCCGTCTCCGTCGGCGCCGGCTGGTGGAGCGCCAGTCATGCGGTTCCAGAAAAGGTCGCTTACACCAAGGGCCCGCCGGCTCCGGCGCCGCTCCAGCGCCAGGCGCCGCCCGCTCCGGCCGATATGCAGGCCATGGTTCGACGGATCGCGGCAGGCTACGGGGAACCCGTTGGGATCGCGGTCAGTGAAGTCGCCCAGGGCTGGACCGCCTCGACAGCCGGGGACGAGACTTTTCCGCAGCAGAGCGTCTCCAAGCTCTGGGTGGCGCTGAGCGTCATGCAGGCGGTGGACGAAGGGCGCCTGTCACTAGACCAGACGGTGGCGATGGGGCCTGAAGATCGGTCGGTCTTTTATCAACCCCTGGCGTCTCGGATTCGTACGTCACGCCCGCTGGAGATCAGCATCGCCGACCTGATGCGACATGCGCTCATCGAGAGTGACAATTCAGCTAACGACAAACTGATCCAGGAAGTCGGCGGCCCCGGCGTTGTCACCAAGACGATTGCCGACAAGGGCCTACAGGGCCTGGCCTTGGGCGGCACAGAGAGAGATGTGCAAACCCGGACCGCGGGCCTGGCGTGGCGTCCTGAATACGGCATGACCTGGATTTTCAAGCAGGCGCGCGCGGCCCTACCGGATGACGTGCGCGACCAGGCGCTCGCGACCTACCTCGCCAATCCGCCGGATGGCGCGACGCCGGACGGCATTGTCACGGCGCTGGCGGCGCTGAAGCGGGGAAAGCTGCTGAGTCCGGCCTCGACCAACTTCATGCTCGACCTGATGACTGAAGCGCGGACGGGGCAATTGCGGCTGCGGGCCGCGGTGGCGCCCGGCTGGAGCCTGGCGCACAAGACGGGCACCGGTCCCGACTGGCGCGGCGCCTCGGTGGGGATCAACGACGTGGGTCTGCTCACTGCCCCAGATGGCCGCATCTTCGCTGTCGCGGTGATGATCCGCCAGACCCGGCAGGGCCCCTCGGCTCGACACAGCCTCATGCAGGGCGTGGCGCGCGCGGTGGAGTCTTACTGGCGGGACAGCGAGGCCCCGGAGGGCCGACAAGCGCTTGTCGAAACCGCGGCTCAGGCCGGGTTCTAGCAACCGTTCGTCCGAACCCGAGCGCAGGTCGTCGCGCAGGCGCTTGCAGCTGCTGGCGGCCAGGGCCCACTTGGGCTCCGGACCCGAGAGACCCCGCCACGTTTCTGATCCGCCTCGTTCTCACCCTTCTGGCTCCGACGCTAACCAGCGTTGCGCAAGCCCAGACGCTGTCCCTGGACGCGAATTCATCGCGCTTGAGAAACAGTCCTGGGTGGCCTGGCGGGACCATGACGGGGCCTTCTTCGATCGGTACTGTCGGATGATCATGTGGAGATGCAAGGCTCTGGTCCGGTCGGAAAGGCGCCAGTAGTGGCCGGCGTTAAGGCCGGCTGCACGGTCAACAGCTACGTCATCGACAACTTCAAGGTGGCGCAATTCGGCACCGACACAGCGCTGCTGACATATCGCGCGCAACAGGACACGACCTGTGGCGCTGTGCATGTCCCGAGTCCGGTCTGGGCGACATCGCTCTTTGTCCGCCGTGCCGGCCGCGGGCAAAACGCCCTCTACGTCCACAGTCCAGCAGGCGCGCGTTATACCAGTCCACCTAGACAGTGACACACGCCCATTGGCGGTCGCCGATGGATCGGATGCGGTCTGGTTCGTTGATGAGGAAGCGCCATGCGCTTTGGC
>JAYUBY010000213.1:0-3881 GCA_043740635.1 Alphaproteobacteria bacterium | reverse complement strand
TTGCAGAAGCTTGATCGCTTGCTGCAGTTGCGGCGTGATGACCAGACCCTGGCCCTGCCGAATCTCAAGACGAGCGCTGAGCGCCAAAACTGCCCCCTTTGGCCTGTTTCTTGCTGGGAACCTTAGCGGGGCGAAAGCCACCGATTAGTTAATAGCGAGCGCAAAGCCTGCCGTTGGCCAATTTCTGTGTGCCTGTCATGCTGTCAGCACGATGGCAGGATGAGCGAACGATGCGACGCGCGGACCGGCTGTTTCAGATCATCCAGGTGCTAAGGCGCACACGCCAACCGGTGACCGCCGGCGCCATGGCAGCCGAGCTGGAAACCTCAAAGCGCACCGTCTACCGCGACATTGCCGATCTGATGGCCCAGAGGGTGCCGATCCGCGGCGAGGCTGGCGTGGGCTATGTGCTTGATGGCGGCTACGACCTGCCGCCACTGATGCTGACACCCGATGAAATCGAGGCGGCGGTGCTGGGCGCGCAGTGGGTCGCCGGCCGCGGCGACCCGGCCCTTGCGCGCGCGGCTCTAGACCTGATCGCCAAGATCGGTGCGGCCGTCCCCGAGCGCCTGCGCCCCTACGCTCTAGAGCCTTCCACGCGCGCCGCACCGCGCTGGAATGTGGCGCCCGACGGCCTGGATATGGCCCAAGTGCGCCACGCCATCCGCAACGGCCGCAAAATCGCGCTCAGCTACAGCGATGAGCAGGGGCGAGTGAGCGCGCGGACAGTTTGGCCCTTCGCAGTCGGCTATCATGAGACTGTCCGCCTGATGATCGCCTGGTGCGAACTGCGCAAAGACTTCCGTAGCTTCCGAACCGACCGTGTGACGGCCTCGGAATTCCTTGAAGGGCGCTATCACGAACGGCCCGCGACCCTTCGCGACCGCTGGCGCAAGCTGATGAACGAAAAGCCATCTGAAATGAGGATCTCGCGACCCGACGTCGGCTGAAAGCCTAGACTTTTCAAGGCGTGGTCAGCCGAAGGTGTCGCCGAGGTAGACACGGCGGACTTCCGGGTCATCGACGATCTCGTTCGGAGCGCCTTCGAACAGCACCTCGCCCGCATGAATGATCGAGGCGCGGTCGATGATGTCCAGCGTCTCACGGACATTGTGGTCGGTGATTAGGATGCCGATGCCGCGCTTCTTTAGATAGGTGATCACTTCGCGGATGTCGGTGATCGCCAGTGGGTCGATCCCGGCGAATGGCTCGTCCAGCAGCATGAAAGACGGATCCGAAGCGAGCGCACGGGCGATCTCTACGCGCCGCCGCTCACCGCCAGAGAGTGAAATGGCCGGAGCATTGCGCAGGTGCTCGATGTGTAGTTCTTCGAGGAGGTCGGTGACAATGGCGCGGGCCCGCTTGCGGTCGCGCTCACGCAGCTCAACCACCGCCATAACGTTCTCACCGACACTCATTCCGCGAAAGATTGACGTCTCTTGCGGCAGATAGCCAACTCCCATGCGGGCGCGCTGATACATCGGCTGGGCGGTGATGTTCTCACCGTCGAGATAGATCGCGCCATAGTCTGCGGCGATCAGGCCGGTAATCATGTAAAAGCAGGTCGTCTTGCCGGCGCCATTGGGGCCGAGCAGCCCGACCACTTCTCCCCGCGCCAGGCGCAAGGACACGCCTTTCACCACAGGCCGGTCGCGGAACGACTTGCCAATATTGTCGACCACCAGGCCTTCGCCGGCGAAGCCCGGAGGCGTGTCGAAGCGTTCCACCTTCACTCGCTTACTTACTCCGCGTGCCGCTCACTTGGCGGCTTTCTTCGGCTTTTCGCTCGGGACTTTGTCACCGTTGGCATCGGTGTCCTTCGGATAAAAAACTCCGCGCGGCCGGCTCTTGGAAGTCGGCCCGGTTCCACTTCCCTCGACATGGCCGTCGCCGGTCTGGGTGTTGTAGACCATCTTTGTGCCGCGCATCACGTTCTGGCCGTCAACTGCCGTAACGTCGCCTGTAATGGTCACCGTGGTGGTGGTGGCGTCGTAGAAACCATTGTCGCCATGCACACGGCGTCCGTCCGACGATACGAAGTAGACCGACCCCTTGGCTTCGAGGCTGAGAAGGTCGCCGCAAGCGTTCGTCGCGCCCCCCTGGGTGGACGCGGTCGTCTTGCCCTTTTTTGTCATTTCCATGTGCGCAATCATCACGTTCGCTCGCAGGCGCGAGGCGTCTTGAAGCGCTTCCGGCGATCCAGTCCAGATTTGCGTGCAATTGGCGTTGTGCATTTCAGCCTGATCGCCAGCGATGTCGATCGGTCCCTTCGCATGCTTGGCCAACTGCGCCGCAGCGGGCTGGGCGCCCAGGATCGCCGCAACCCCAAATGCCGCCCCTACAAAAAGGCTCTTCATGGACAGACTCAGCCTCACTTCGGTTGTAGGCGCGCGTGGACGCTGCCGGTAAAGACCATCCGCTCGCCCTTGTCATAGACGCCATAGGACTTCGCTTGGATTTCTCCAAGCGAACCTGCGCCCTGAACGGCGGCCGAACCCTCTACCTCGCCGGACTTTATGTCATAGACCGACTGGGCCGTATCAAAGGCGCCACGGGCTCCCGAAAGGCGCACACTGCGGCTGACTTCCAACTTGCCAGTGTCTTCGTGGAAAACACCCGCGCCGGCAGTGATGTGCGTGGGATCAGGCCCGTCTTCGTCAATGACCAGGACCGGCTTGTCGAGGAAAACGCGCTGGTAGTTCTGTGGGTCGCGCGTTGCAGTGGTCGAGGTCAACACGAAGGGTCGTCCGCGATTGTCACGTCCTACGAAATGCGGATTCACCAGACGGATTGGATCGGAAGCGTTGCCCGAAGGCGCCCGCTGGGTCGTAAGGCTGGTGTAGGCCACCGAGGCGGCCAAGCCGACGAGCGTCACGCCGATCAGGGTGGGCAGCAAAATGCGCAGAGCCGCGATGATGCGCGAACGCCGACGCCAGCGTTGGATGGAGATCCGTCGCGCCGACCCGCGTGGGTGGCTCCCAGGAAGCGCCATGTCCGAAGCCACGACCATGCGTCAGCTGTGCGCGAAGATGTCGATGTCTTCCCACCCTGCGACATCCAGAACGGCGCGGTGTGGCAAGAACTCGAAACAGGCGCGCGCCAGGCCGTCGCGGCCCTCGCGGAAAAGCATCTCATCAAGGCGGCCGCGCAGCGCGTGCAGATGGGCGACATCCGATGCGGCATAGGCGACTTGCTCGTCCGAGAGCTTTGTCTGCCCCCAGTCAGAACTTTGCTGAGCCTTGGAGAGATCGACGCCGATCAGCTCCTTGGTGACATCCTTCAGCCCATGGCGGTCCGTATAGGTCCGCGCCAGCTTCGAAGCGATCTTGGTGCAATAGACGGGCGCAGTCACCACGCCAAGGTGAAGCCAGAACATGGCGATATCAAAGCGGCCGAAGTGGAAGATCTTGGTCACCGACGGATCGGTGAGCAGGCGTTTCAAATTCGGCGCGTCATAGGTCGAGCGGTCGAGCTGCACCACATGGGCGTCGCCGTTTCCATCGGAGAGCTGCACAACGCACAATGGGTCGCGGCCGAGCCGAAGGCCCATGGTCTCCGAATCGATAGCCAGAGCCGTCGCGCCAGTTAGAACGCCGTCCGGCAGGTCGCCCTGATGCAGAATAGTGGACAATTTTTTCACGCTGCTCCGCCAATCAAACCAGGTTCAATATAGAGCCGGCAGGCACCGAGGTAAGGGGCGCCCTCTTCACCACCGAAATCAGCGCCGCCCGCGAACGGACGGCTCACCGAAAGCGATGGTGCCCAGGAAAGGACTCGAACCTTCACGGCCGTTAAGCCACTGGCACCTGAAGCCAGCGCGTCTACCAATTCCGCCACCTGGGCCCGATCCGTCGGATCGCGCGAGCCGGCTTCCTTAAAGC
>JAYUBY010000212.1:0-3830 GCA_043740635.1 Alphaproteobacteria bacterium | reverse complement strand
ACGGGGTTTGGCGTGACTGTAAACCAGAGCCCAAGCCCCAGCGCGAAGGCGGCACCGACCAAGGGCGAATGTTCATACCGTATAGCGAAACGGTAACAGCACTTCTCAGCCTGCTCGAACAATGTTCCGCGCACTCGCCCGTCGAAGGTGAGGGGCGAATGTCGAGTTTCCAGACCTGGGCCATCGGCGGTTATTGGCGCATCAGAGGCGTCAGCGGTTCGACTGCTCGTGGTTCATCTACATTAGGAGGGTCCTCCTTAGTGAATCAGACCCACTCTACCATTGTGATCTCGTACGCTTTCAAGCCACCGGGAGTTCTCACCTCGACGATGTCACCGCTCCCCTTGCCGATCATCGCGCGGGCGATGGGGGAGGTGATCGAAATGCGGCCCTTCTTCACGTCTGCCTCATGCTCACCCACGATCTGGTAGCGTGCCTGTTCCTCTGAATTTTGGTCGATCACGGAGACGGTGGCGCCGAATTTGATCTGGGTTCCGGACAGCTTCGTGACGTCAATGACCTGGGCGCGCGCGATCATGTCGCCGATCTGAACAATTTGTCCTTCGATCCACCCCTGCCGATCCTTTGCGGCATGGTACTCGGCGTTCTCCTTCAGGTCACCGTGGAGGCGCGCCTCCCCAATAGCGACGGTTACGGCGGGCCGCTCGATGGTCTTAAGCCGCTTCAAGTCTTCATCCAGGGCGCGATAGCCCTGAACCGTCATAGGCACTTTATCCATGGCGACTGGTGACTCGCGTTCGCTCTAGTGGAAGTTTGGGAGAACTCAGACGGCAGGCGCAGACGCCGCGACGGGATACGGATGGTGATCCAGGGCTTGAGCATGTGATCGATGGCCTTGCCTAGGTAGCACGACTACCGCGGGATTCGGCCGCCGATGTCTCAGCCAAAAGGTCTACTCTCCGTACAGACTCCAACTTCCGCTTCTGGCGGCGCGCTTCTGACGTCGTGCATCGGTCCTGACCGGGCCTCGAAGCTGTCGCTCAGAATGTCAGGGCAGGGTGGATGGCAGTCATTTAGCTGATAGCGTGCTCGTCTCTCAGGATGTGGGGGCGCAATTGGCGCTACGCGAAGTAGAAGCGTCGGTTGATGCGATGGGCGGGGATCACGGACCTGACGTCGTCATACGGGCGTGCGGAGAAGCGCATCGCTCCACGCAGCACCTTCACTTTCTGCTGCATGGAGACGTACAACTTATTCGGCCAGAGCTCAGGCGTTGCGGACTAAGCGAGGCCGTGGCGCGGGTTCTGCACACCGACAAGCGCGTGCTTATGGATGAGAAGCCTGCGTTGGATCTTTGCTCTGCTGGCCGCTGCCGAGCCCGCTGCGCAACCCACCGCTCCGCAGCCGGCGAACAGCGTCTCCGGCCTGTCCGTCCAGGCCACGCCAAAAGGCAAGCCGCCGCGCGCCGACGTCACGCTCAACATGCAGGCTAGCGACGACGACCTCACCCAGATGGTTACGATCTGGCCCGGTGCCGCCACAACGTGGTAAACCGGGGTCGACCTGGGCGCACACCTATAACTGACCCCCGGCCCCCCTTTTTCTCGATCGTCGCCCAAGGAGTTTTTGGCACCGCCCTGCCGGGCTGATGAGCCCCAACACGCTGGGCCGTCAGGCCATGATCCAACTGCTGGCGACGTTGGGCAGGCCAGCAGGGCGACCTGACCCGCGATGCATTCTGGCCTCGGTTGCGCACTTTAACGCGGCGCAACGCTGCTGACGGACTGATGTACTCTAATCGTTCAGCCGTCTTTTCGGAGTACCCATCCGGCGGGGACCGCGGCGGATGCGCGACGCTTTAGTGGGGATGCAGGATCTCATCGGTTTCAATGGTCTTGAGCGCTGCGACGAGCGGTTGGGCGCGGTAGCGGCGGAACCAGGCGCCGGTATGGCGATGCCATTGGATGTCAAAGCGATCGTGGGCGATCCAATCGAGGCGCGTGAAGGCGCTGTCGAACTCCTCGCCTAGGTTTTCTGGGAAGCCGGATCTGTAGCGTTGAATGAAGCGGTAGCGATTGGCATGCCACTTGCCGCGGATATCGACGGGATAGTTGAACTGGGTGGGGCGGATGGCCGGAAGGAACCGCGGCTTCAGGACGTCGTCGATGATCCGCTGACAAGCCGCCGTGACCCGCGTTTTCTCCGCCTCCGACATTTCCACGGCGCGCCCTTTCGTCATTAAGCGGCGATGTCTTTGCTCTCGACGATCGATCGCCAGTTCCACGGCAGCAGCTCGTCGAGCCGGTGGGCGGGATGGGCGGCGATGCGGGAGAGAATGTCGGCGAGCCAGGCCTGAGGGTCGACGTCGTTCATCTTGGTGGTGACGATCAGGCTGTACATGGCCGCGGCGCGCTCGCCGCCGCGATCTGATCCACAGAAGCGCAGGTAGCGGCTTAGCCGCTTAGCCTTGGCCCGATCGCCCGCGTCGCGGGTTATGACCGGACGCTTACGAGCAATCTAGGGAGCAGCTTGTCCGTGGAAACCTAAGCTACTGACAAACGAACCACGAATACGAAGGGAAACACGTTATGCGCCGGTTCAAATGAACCTAAGAGCACCTCGTCTTAGGTACCAGGCTCGGGGCTGAGCAAGTGGTTCGTCGGTTCATTGGCACACCACCAGCTCTGAGTACGCGACCAGCTGTGTGTCAGCGGTGTAGAGAGCTGCTGGCTCGGTCATGGCCTGCGCAACCAGCAAACGATCAAACGGATCGCGATGAAGGTGAGGGAGGGAGGCCACCTTGAGCGCCGCCGCGGATCGCACGGGGAGCTCGACGAAGCCGCTGGCTAGGGCCGCCTCGACGATCGTCGCCGGAGGCACGCTGAAGTCTGCTCGGCCCAGAGCGAATTTGATCGACATCTCCCAGACACTAGCTGCGCTAAATAGGACCTCGTGCTCAGGATCCTCAAGCGTAACCCGAACATCGGTGTTTAGCTTTGCCGGATCGATCAGCGCCCACAGCAGAATGTGGGTGTCGAGAAGTATCCGCACTCAATGGCCTTCAAAGCCGTCGAGTACCGCTTCCGGAAGTGGTGCGTCGAAATCCGCGGGCACGGTGGCTCTACCCGCCAATGCGCCCAGCTTCCGCTTTGGCCGCTTTTCTAAACCTACAAGGGGCACTAGCTTGGCCACAGGCTTTCCTGCCTTTGCGATTATGATTTCCGCGCCGGCGGCGGCTTCATCAACGAGCCGCGAGAAATGCGTCTTGGCGGCATGAACATTTATAGACTGCACGGCGCGGCTCCTCCTGGTGGACTAAGTTAGTCCACCTAGCTGTCTCACGCAAGAGTGTCGAAGGCCTCCACCCATAAAATTGCCATCTCGGCCGCACGAACGGCCACGATGTGCGCCTCAGGGCAACAAGCCAGATGGTGCTGTCAGTCCAACGGCAACACGTCTCCGCCAGGGCGTAATGGCCCCAACCCCACACCTGGCTCTAGCCCATGACTGCGCGCCACTCAGCCAGGGCGGTTGAGCGTCGTTCGCGGTAGAGGTCTCTGCTGATGAGGTGGCGTTCCTGATTGAAGTGGTTGTGGACTGTGCCGTGTACGGCGGCGAATTTCTGGAGTGTCTTCATCCTCCGAAATCGCTCCATGGCGCGTTCTCGTCGCCGGAACGGCTGGTGTGAATTCTCGGCCCTGTTGTTGAGCCATCGGCCCACCTCCTGACGACCAGCGTTGCCGATCTCCTTCAGGGCGGCACCGTAGGATCTTATACCAATCGCCCCTGACGCCGACTCAGGGATTCCCTTGAGCGCCGAACAGTGTTTCACGCTTCTCATTGGAGATGGAGGGGCGGATGGCGTCGAT
>JAYUBY010000211.1:0-2360 GCA_043740635.1 Alphaproteobacteria bacterium | reverse complement strand
ATCGACGCCATCCGCCCCTCCATCTCCAATGAGAAGCGTGAAACACTGTTCGGCGCTCAAGGGAATCCCTGAGTCGGCGTCAGGGGCGATTGGTATAAGCTCTTGCGCGCGGCCACCGCTTTAAGCACAGCGTCAGCGGCGGCTTCTGACGGGTCGGGACCGCCCCGCCCCATTCGGTCCAGAGCCGCGAACTGCGCCAAGACTTGGCGGCTGCGCAGCTGAGCATCGTCTAGCCGCAACGCCACCTCGTGTGCCAGCTTTGGACCCGTGCAATCTGCCTGGATCAGTTCAGGCGCCACGAAGGCCTGAGCCGCGATGTTGAAGAGCGTTACATACTTGGTGCGGATCAAGCGTCGGGCGATCGCATAGGTCATCTTCCCCAGTCTATAGCCGATCACCATGGGAAGGCCTGCCATGGCAAGTTCCGTCGTCACCGTGCCGGAGCACGCCAGAGCCACCGTGGCTGCTCTCATCGCGTCGTACTTGGCCTCGTCGCCTTCGATGACGTACGTCCGATGCGGCCACCCGGCGACGCGCGCCTTGACCATGTCAGCAACCGTCTGCGCCGCTGGGATCACAATCTGTAGCCCCGGGCGCTTGTCCTTCAGACGACCCACGGCGTCTTCAAAGGCTGGGAGCACGCGGTCGATCTCACCAGGACGGCTGCCTGGCAACACAAGCAAGATTGGGTCGCTCGGATTGACGCCCAGTTGTTCGCGGAGGCGGTCGGGCCGGGCGTTGGAGAAGTCGACACTCAATGCGGAATTGCCGACGAAGGTGACCGGAAGACCCTCCGCCTCGAAATATGGCGCATCGAATGCGTTGATCGAGAGCAGATGATCTACGCTAGCCGCCAGCGTCTTCGCGCGGCCTGGCCGTGTGGCCCAGACCTGGGGGCCAACATATTTGATCAGCGGCAACTTCGGGTCGAGCCGCCGCAGACGCTGAGCAACCCTCAGGGTAAAGCCCCAAGAATCGATCAGTACAGCGACGTCCGGCTTCTCCCGGGCAGCGAGCGCGGCAGTTTCATTGGCCCGACGGACAATGCGCGGATAGGCCATGAGACCCTCGAGCAAACCCAGGATCGAGATTTCGGAAATGTTGAAGGGGCTTTCAACGCCTTCTGCGGCCATGCGCTCGCCACCGACGCCAACGAAATGAACCCCTTCGCCTAGCCGGCGCTTCAGGGCCTGCGCGAGACCTGCGCCGCGATCGTCGCCCGAAGCCTCTGCCGCCACGAGCATGACGGTGAGCGGCGGGGTCACGGCGCAGGAGGCTCCACCCCGAAGACAAAGACGCCAAGCTCATCGGCCAGGATGATGACCGTGTCGCGGTCTAGAACCAACAAGCGTCCGACCTCGCCCACGATCCCCGCCAGCCCTGCGCGGGCGACAGCCTGCACCGTGGCAGGCCCGATGGTCGGCAGGTCGACGCGTGTCTCCTGCGTTGGCTTCGGCATTTTGGCGAGCACGCCCATCGGCGCGTCGGCCCGGCCGCGTAGAGCTTGCGGCAGATCGGCGACGCGCGCCAACAGGGCGTCAGTTCCCTCCGCCGCTTCCAGGGCCAGGATCAGGCCCCGACAGGCTACGGCCGCTTGTCCTGCATCCAATCGACCAATAGTCCTCGCCGCCTCCATCGCCAGGGCAATGTCTTCGGAATTCTCGGACGAAGGTGAAATACGACCAAGGGCGCCAGCGCCAATCCCAAGATCATCCATGACCTTGTTCGCGCCCTCGACCGCGAAGCCCTCCTTCTCGAATTCGGCGATCAGCATCCGCAGCAGGGCGTCGTCGCCCCGGTGAGCCGCCGCAATGATCGCCGGCAGAACCGCCAGTCCGCGCAGGTCGGGCATCAAAGAGCTGAAGTCAGGCCGGTTTACTTGGCCCGCGAGACAGACGGCCTCACATCCAGCGCGCTTGAGCGCCTTGAAGCATTTGCCCAGCTCAGCCAAGCCGACCTCGGCGCCTGTGAAGCTTTCCAGGCCCGCACCTGCAAACCCCTTCAGGCGGATCACAAAGAGTGGCCGTCCTGATCGCAGACAGTGCTCGGCGATCTCGACGGGCAGGCTCCCGCCCCCAGCGATCAGTCCAAGCTTACGCATCACACTTCGCGTTCGGGCAAACAGAGCGGTCGGCCGGCGTCGGCACGGATGAAGTCGATGATCTCCATGACCGGAGCCGAGTGACCGAAGGTCGCCGCGGTGTCGTCGATGCGTTCCTGGAAGGTGCCTTCGACTGCGAACAGCAACCTATAGGCCGAGCGCAGCTCGCCAATCATTTCACGGCTAAAGTCGCGCCGTTTCAGCCCGATGAGATTGAGCCCTTCGAGATGGGCGTGGTTTCCCCACACGAGGCCGTAGG
>JAYUBY010000210.1:0-11481 GCA_043740635.1 Alphaproteobacteria bacterium | reverse complement strand
ATCGACGCCATCCGCCCCTCCATCTCCAATGAGAAGCGTGAATCACTGTTCGGCGCTCAAGGGAATCCCTGAGTCGGCGTCAGGGGCGATTGGTATTAGACCTTATTCGTCGGCGTAGCGGTTCAAGGTGCCCGTGGCCGCAGACCGCGGCGTCGCCCTGGTCAGCGGCAGAGCCTTACGCTGGCGGCGCTTGCGCATGGACAGCGTCGCGTCGGGGTAGGCGTCACGAACCAACCGCAGGATGTCCTCCAGCCGCTTTTGGTGATCGGCGGCTTCGATGTAGTCACCGACATTAAGTTCGACGGAGATCTGACCGCAGAGCTTCATAGCCATCCTCGACAGGAAACTTCTCTCACTGAAGGAAAGCGTAAGCCGATACGGCTGCGATTTTGCCGCTAAGAGTTGGTCGGTCGCGCTCATTACGGGCATTCTTCCAACGGAGTTTGCTGGAATTTGCGCAACCCGCGATTGTGAAAACTCTGTAACCTATCCAGTACCTTCGCCGGCGGTCATCGCAAGGAGTGCGAAGGAGGCCAGCCAATGTTCGCCCATGTAATCCCCCGCGACATGGGGCAGGCTCACCGCCATGTGCTCCTGCGCGGCAGCCTCTGCCACGGCAGCGAGGGGATCATCGACGGGAACCGTCGCTGCGATCTCGCGCCAGCACCAGGCGCGCGAAAGATTTAGGCCGTCGAGATGGGCGATCTTGCCATCGGACCGGTCGGAGACCGTGGCCGGCGTGAAAAGGCTGGCGGGACGCTGCTGTGCCGCTTGGGGCAGGAAGGCTGCCAGCCAGGGCGTGAATTCCGAGGGCGGCAGGAGCCTGCGCAGGCATTCGGCTTCCACCAGCGTCGCAGAAAGGAACTCGTCTCCGGAGGGCTCCCAAGCGGGTGCATCGCGATCGGCAAGATACCAGGCGCGGGTCTTTTCCCTGAAGAGGCCCGTCAACGCCGCGTCTTCAGCTGCGACCGCGTAGTCCTGCGCGAGGGCAATGGCGAAGGCAGTCGAGGAATGGACGCCCGTGCGGATCGGATAATGGGCCTTGGGCAGGAAGTCGCGGAACCTGTCGGCAAAGACCGAAGCGAGCGGCTGGTGAACCTTTGCCCAGGGCGCGTCATGGGTGATCAGCTCCGCCTGCAGCTTCAACAGCCAACCCCAGCCATAAGGGCGCTCAAAACCGCGGGCAGATGGCCGGGCTAGGTAGGCGATTTCTCCCGCCACGTTGTCGAGTGTGATGGCCTGATCGAAAAGCGCTCGAATGGCGTCCGCTTCCGGAATGGACGGCTCGCGACGGAGCAAAGTCGCCAACATCCAGTAGCCGTGAACGCAGGAGTGCCAGTCAAAGCTGCCATAAAAGATGGGATGGAGGTCGCGTGGTCCACGGGAATCAGCTGGACCGTCCAGCACATGGTCGAGCTTGTTTGGGTACTCGCGCGTGACGTGACCGAGCGCGATCCGCGCGAACTTAGAGGCGATTTCGGGCGTCAGGCGACCGGATGGAACGCTATTGGCGGAATGCGAGGACATACATCAGCACCGTGTTGACGATCAGCATGAGCAGGGCGGTCGGGACCTGGGCCTTGATCACCGCATAACGATCCGGGATCTCAAGCAAGGCCGGTGGCACCAGGTTGAAGTTGGCCGCCAGCGGGGTCATCAGCGTGCCGCAAAACCCCGAGAGCATCCCAATCGAAGCGATCACCGCCGGATTGCCTCCGAAATGGTGCACGAGGATGGGGAGGGCGACGCCACCCGTCAGCACTGGAAATGCGGCGAAGGCATTGCCCATCAACATCGTGAAACCGGCCATGCCCACGCAGTAGACCGCGACCGCGGCGAAGCGGGAGTCAACCGGCAGGTAGGTGGTGACGAGAAGCCCAATCTCCTTGCCAACGCCGGCTAGCGCGAACACTGCGCCCAGTGCTGCAAGGAACTGTGGGAGGAGCATGGCCCAGCCGATGGTGTCCGCCAATCGGCGACCCTCTTGAAGCGGAGTGATCAAGGGCTGGCGCAGCAGGACCAGCGCCGACGTCAGGCCGACGATCACGGCCAGCGCGAGCGACACCAGTGTCGCCTGCTTCGGATCCATCAGCGCGACACCGGCAATCTGGACGGGCTTGAGCGCAAGCACGCCGAGCGCGACCACGAGTGGAAGCATCAGCGCGGGTAGGAAAAGCGTGTTTCCGAACCGCTCAGAAAGCTCGATCCGCTCATTATGCGACGTTGTCGGGGGCTGGCCGCGACCTAGGAGACCCAGTGCGGCGATTAGCGCCAGCCCCAGGACAAGTATTCCGTTGCCGAGATCGCCTAACTTATCGCCGGCCAGGAAACTGACAGCGGCTAGACCCCAGAACGCTGCGTTGCCGAAGCGTTTGGTGTTGCTGCTATCCAAAGCGCTGAGGAGACTGAATCCAGCGAACATTAGGCCCGCCAGGACGTAGACAAAGGCAAGTTTGATCATGGCTTTGCCGGACGTTCCAGCCGGCGATCGAACAGTAGCAGGCGGGCCGCGTGGATAGCGAACGCGGCTAAGGCGGTGGGAATCGCCCAGACGGAAATCTTGATCGCATCGAGCGCGATACCGCTGCTGGTCAGGAAACCGACCATCAGCAGGACTGAGCCGATGGCGACAAAGATATCCTCGCTGAAGAACACCGCGACATTGTCCGTCGCGGCGGCCATGGCGCGGATGGCGTAGCGCCGCTCCAGGTCCGGCTCGCCGTTGCGAACTTCCGAGGCGGCCTCCGCCATCGGCGCGATCAGCGGACGAATGGTCTGGGCCTGACCTGCGATGGAGACGAGCCCCGCGGCGGCTGTCGCCTGGCGCAGAGCCATGTAGCTGATCAGCAGGCGTCCAACCGAGACCCCAGGAAGACCCGCGATGATTTTGGCCGCTCGTTCCTTGAGACCGGCACGCTCGAGCACGCCGACAAGCGGCAGGACCAGATAAGCTGTGCTCACCAGACGGTTGTCGTTGAACGCCTTTCCGAAGGCCGCGATCACTTGCAATGGCGAGAAGCCCGCGAACCAGCCGCTAGTCAGCGCCGCCAGGACTACCACCAGGAGCGGATTGAGACGGATGGCAAAGCCGACAACGATGACGGCTACACCCAATAGGATTGTCATCCGATCTCCTTCGAACGTCTTGTCCCCATTGGATTGTCAGAGCGTGGCGGAAGGCAACGGTGGACGTGCGGTTCCTGAGGATTCTTTGCGGCCCACTGTGAAATGGCCAAGGTATGAACGGCCGAGTCGAACCAGTTCGTCCTCGAATTCCTGACTAAGCAGAAAGTCGGCGCTTTCCAAGACTGCCGCCCGCATGGCCCCCTGCACCGCCCGCGATAGCACAAAGGCGGCGACGGGAGAGAGCGGCTGTCCTGCGGCGTCGGTAAACGTCCCCTCCACACCCGCGTACCCGGCGGCCAACTTGGTTGGGTCCGACCGGCTGAGCAAGGCCGAGACGGCGATGCGTCTGGCACGGTTTCTGCCGCCGAAAGCCTGAAGGAAGGCGCGGATCATAGCGCGGTCATGCGCCAGTGCGCCATCTCCAGCAGCCAATCGCGCGACGGCGACGTTGAAAGCCTGCATCTCAGGCTGAGCCAGCGCCAATAGGATCGCTCCCTTGTCGGGAAAGTAGCGGTAGAGAGTGCCCACGCTGACACCGGCCCGTTGAGCGATGGCATTGGTGTTGAAACCAGCCTCGCCGTCGCGTTCCAGAATCTGAATGGCCGCCTCGAGCACGGCATCCACAGAGGCCCGGGCTCGCAACTGGCGAGGCGCAACTTTTGGATTCATAAAAGTTTTCACGTGGGGCGCTCTCCTAACCTTCGGTGCTCGGAACCCGAGTAACAAAAAGTCGAACATTGCTCATAATTTCTGATGTGGCGAGCGGAGATGGCGATGACATGGGCGACGGAAAGGCTGGATGCATTGAAGGCCGGCGGGGCCGACGTCCCGCCCATCGTCGAGACCTTGAAGCTTGGGCTTCTCGACGAGTGGGGCGCCGGTTGGGTCCGTAAGAGTTGGTCGCCTGTGGCGGCGCTGAGGACTGCGGAGGGCTCGCTGTTCGGCAGCTACCTCGCGGCGCTGGCTGACCAGGTGCTGACCTTCGCGACAATGACGGTTACGCCCGCCGACTGCGGGTTTCGGACCCTCAATTTGCAGGTCAACTTCCTACGTATCGGACGTCAGCGCCCGCTGCAGATTGAGGCTCGAGTGGTGGCTCAGACCCAACAGCTGGTCACTGTGCGAGCAGAGTTCCGGCGTGAGGACGGCGAATTGTTCGCCGAGGCGACAGCGCAGCAACTTCTGATGGCGTTCGGCGTCGCCTAGCGCGCTGCGATCCAGGCATCGGCAAGTCGTAGGAAACCGTCAACATCGACCGTTTCAGCCCGCATCTGCGGGTCGAGGCCAGCGGCTTCAATCAGGGGCTCTCCGCCCACGCCCTTCAGACTGGAGCGAAGCATTTTTCGGCGCTGGCCGAAGGCCGCAGCTGTGAGCTTTTGCAGCGCGTCAAGTCGGGTGGGGGAGGGCCGATCAACTCGTGGATTCAGGCGAACCACTGCCGATTCCACCTTGGGCGGCGGGGTGAAGGCCCGGGCAGGGACTTCCATCACCGTCTGAGCCTCGCACGTGGCCTGGGCAATGACGGCCAAGCGACCGTAGGCCTGACCGTTCACGGGCGCGCCGATCCGCTGAGCGACTTCCTTCTGGAACATCAGAGTCATGGAAGCCGGCGTCCACGGGCCGGTCAGCCATTTGATGAGCAACGCCGTGCCTACGTTGTAGGGAAGGTTTGAGACTACGTGCCCGGGTTCGCCCGCTAAAAGGCTGGCCTCGTCGGTGGTGAGCGCGTCGGCGAAAACGAGGGTCAGGGCGCCCGGGTCGGTGGCTTTCGCCAGATCCTTCAGAAGTGGGCCAAACCGCTGATCTCTCTCGACAGCCGTGACCCTTATACCGGCTTCGAGAAGCGCACGGGTAAGGCCTCCGGGCCCTGGACCGACTTCGATCACTTGATCGCCGGGCGTAAGGTTGGCCAGCCGCACGATCTTGCGGGTAATGTTGAGGTCGAGGAGGAAGTGCTGGCCGAAGGCCTTCTTGGCCAGCAGGCCATGCTCGGCAAGGGCGTCGCGGAGCGGCGGAAGCGCGTCGAGACTCACCCCGCTCGGGCCCCGATGGCTCGCGCCTTGGCCATTTGGTCGGCGAGCCGAACGGCAGCGATCAGGCTGTCGGCTCGGGCAAGGCCGCGGCCAGCTATGTCAAAAGCAGTCCCGTGATCGGGCGATGTCCGCACGATCGGCAGCCCGAGCGTCACGTTCACCCCGCCCCAGAAATCGAGCATCTTGATCGGGATGAGGCCCTGGTCGTGATAGAGGCAGATGGCAACATCATAGCGTGCGCGTGCAGCCTCTGCGAACAGAGTGTCGGCCGGATGTGGCCCGGTCACGTCAATCCCGAGATTCTTGAGCGCTTGGACCGCGGGCGCGACGATTTCGATCTCCTCACGGCCGATGCCGCCGCCCTCACCGGCATGCGGATTGAGGCCCGCCACGGCGAGCCGAGGCTCGGCGATTCCGAAATCGCGACGCAGTGTCTGGGCGGTAACGAGACCTGTGTTGACGATCGCTTCAATGCTGAGCAGGCCAGGGACCTTGGCCAACGGCTCGTGGATTGTGACCAAGGCGACGCGCAGGTCGCCGGCGATCAGCATCATCACCGGCCCACGCGCGCCCTCGAACTGTTCAGCGGCCGTGAGCTTTCCGAGAAATTCAGTGTGGCCCGGAAACTTGAAACCCGCCTGGTAGAGTGGAGCCTTGGCGATCGGCGCAGTCACGACCCCTGAGACCGCACCCGACAGGGCCAGCCCAACTGCAGTCTCGATCCATTGTATGATCGCTGCGGCAGAGGCGGCGGATGGCTGGCCCGCGACAACAGGGCTTCGCAATGGCAGATCGAGGACCGGCAATGCCTCACGGAATACGGCCTGAGCTTCGGACGGGGCGAGGATCGGCTTAAGAATCGAGGCCCCGCCGGCGGAGGCCGATGCCAGCGACTGCACGTCGCCCACCACCAGGAACGGTGGACCGGAGCGTCGGAGCTCGTTCCAAGCCTTGACGACGATCTCGGGACCGATGCCGGCCGGATCGCCGAGGGTCAGGGCAAGCGGGCCGCCCCTCACCTAGTCACCACCGTGGTCACCTGTACTCTATGGTCGCGGAATTCCGCAGGTCACGCATATAACGTCGCGAGACCATGCTGAGTTGCTCACCCGTGAGCCGGTTTTCGATCTGGTCGTGATCGACCTGTGCTGCGCCGGCTGCCCGCTTGCCGCAGACGGCCAAGACGTGCAATCCGACCTTGGTGCGGATGGGTTGGGAAAGCTGGCCAGGCTGCAAAGTCCTGGCTGCTTCAGCGAATTCCGGCAGAAGATCGGCGACTTCTGCCTCGCCCAAGTCGCCCGCGATAACACCGGTCGACTTTGCGACCGTGGCTTCCAGGGTCTTGCAGTCCTTGATCTGCGCTCGCACGGCTTCCAGTTTGGCTTTGGCCGAAGCCGTTTCGGCTTCTGTCGCGGTCGGTGGCAGAGCGATGGCGGCCTGCTTCAGGCTCACAAGCGTCTGGCCGGCGCCGGAACGCTTATCTTTCAGATAGATGATGTAGACGCCATCCTTTACCGGGATCGGCTGAGAAAGTTGGCCGGGGCGCAGCTTGTCGAGGGTCGCGTCGACCTCCGCCGGTAGTTCGCCGGGGCTTATCCACCCCGCGTCGCCGCCGGCCGCGGCAGTAGAGGAGGCGGAAAATTGACGTGCAACGGCGGCGAACGGAGCGCCCTGCTGCAATTGGGCGACGAGTTGGCTGGCCCCCTTGAGGGCGGAATCCATGCCGCCTGTACGTCCGGCGTCGAGGAATACTTCGCTTACTTCGTACTGCGGTTTGGAAGCAGCGGCGATCAGGCGAGCCTGTGTCGCCTTGATCTGGTCCTCGCCGATCCGCAGTCGTGACCCGTAGCGCCCGCGAATCCAATGCCCCCAACTGATCTGTGCCCGGATCTGCTGGTAGAGTGTGTCCGAGGCGATGCCTTGGGCCTTCATGGCGGCCAGGAAGGCGTCAGGTTTCATATTGATCTGCTGGGCTTCGCCCGCGAGCTCCTCAAGGACCTCGTCATCCTTGGCGATGATGGAAAACTTCTGATCCTTTTCGACCCTCTTGAGTTCCTGCAGCTGCAACCGCTCATCGACAAGCGAGATCAGCGCCTGCTGCTGGAACTGGGGCAGGGTTTCTTGAGTAGGTTGAACGCCCGTGGTGGCGATCAACAGGCGCATACGCTGCGCCAGATCATAGGTGGAAATTATCTCGTCGTTGACGATTGCGGCGACCGATTCCGACATCGGACGCATGGCGGTGAGCTGCTCACGCGGGGCCACCGGCACAGCGGAGATCGGCGTCACCGTCGCCGTCGCCGCAGCGGCAGCCGGAGGAGCGGCCGGCTGACCCAGGGCTCTTGACCCCAGAGGCATAGCGGCAGCCAAAAAGGCCGCTGCGGTAACAGCGCCCCGCGCCCCTCGGCTCGTGACGTTACGCGCGCGCATCATGGATGAGATCATTCCCTCGTTCGGCCGCGTCCGGCCGCATTTCTTATCTGCCATAAAATGGTGCGCCCAATGTGGCGAGCGTTAGGCGCACGGACAGTTGGTCGCTGCTGCCCAAGCGACCGATAATAACGTCTTCGTGGCGATAGAACACGTCCACCCGGATGCAGTCATCTTTGTAGAAAACGCCGACGTCGCGGATCACCCACGCATTCTTGATCAGATCGCGGTTTCCGTATGTGCTCACACCCCAATGCTGGGACACGTTCAGATCACCGCCGAGGCCCAAGTTCTTAATTGGGACACCATTGATGCCCTGGTCGTCCTTCAGATAGCGGATATAGCCCGTACCCCACTTGTTGCTGACGTCCACGCCTGCCTCCAGGCGGTGAACCGCGAAGGTCTCAGCGTCGAGCCGGGTGCGGGCGAAGAAGGATAGTCCCTGCCAGGGCTGGGCGTCGCCGGCGACGATCCAGTCGGACGCCCTTCCGGTCAGGCCGGAGCCAGGGGCGAAGACGGTGTTGGGTGTGTCACGGTAGCTTCGCCCGACCAACAGGCTGGCGCGTCGGCCATCGTCCCACAGAATGGAGCCACGGCCCGCGACGTTCAGGCGCAGTCCACCCTCATAGAGGTCTGCGCCGGGGAACTTGTTGGCCTGGAACAGCGTAGTTTCGTCGAATTCAAACGCGACGGAGTCCTCGTCGAGATAAATCGGCTTGCCGCTCGTGGCGTGGCCGATCGTGACCTGTTGCGCTTTCGGGGACGCCGCGATCTGAACCAGGGGCTCCAAAACCACCGTGGCGTCATTCCAACGACGGTAAAATGGATATGAAATGTCCGCGCCGACCACGCCCAAGGCGCGGGCCTCGTTCTTCGACGTCGTGGTGATGGGAGTGGCGGTTGTGGCTGCGGAGGTGGCGCTGACACCGGTCAGGATGTTGCTCACAGTGTAGCCGTCGAGACGGAGGTTGACGAACGGCTCGACGCGCAGACCAACTTGCGAAGTGAAGATCCGGCGCCAATCGAGATCGCCGCTCACGCGGCTACTGCCTAGTCCGGGCTGTTTAAGGAGAACATTTTCTGGCGACTGGTCCCGGGTAAGGGACACAGCGCTTGTGGTGAAGCGCATCCGGCCGCCGAGGATGTCGTCGGGATGCTCGTAGCGGGCATCGATGACGGGCGCCACGACGGGGAAGGTGCGGTTGTTGTCGCTAGGACGCAGCCCTTGGACGCTGAAGGCCGCAATCGAGGCGTAAGAATTGTTATCCTGCCGGATCGCGTAGGCTTGGCTGATTAACCGACGGTCATCAGCCACGTAGGGCCCGCGTGCCTCGTAAACACGACCGATGTCGTACTTGTCGAATATCAGCGGATCAGACGCCCGCTCGGCGGTGAAACCGACCATCCACTTGTCGTCGATGCGGAAAGCGCCGCGACCCAGAATATAGCTGCGGTTGGTGTTGTCGCCGAAGCGGTTGCCCTTGCTGTCGAGATCGGCCTCGTGGGTATAACCCATGCGGAAATTGATCTGACCGGTCTCGAAAGCCTCCCGATACTGGAGATTCAAGAACGGATTGACCTTGGAGTTGATCTGCGGGGCGATCGTCAGGTCAGCTGATGGGCTGATCACCCACGCATAAGGCTGGTCGTAAGAAAAGCCGCGGCGGCTATTGATTCCAATCCGCGGTGACAGCAGGCCTGACACCCGGTCTGCCGATGGGTCCGCGTGCCAGAAGACCGGGAAATAGAAGACCGGCAGGCCTAGGATCCGGATCTTGGCGTGTCGGTAATAGATTAGGTGATGGACACTGTCCTCCACGATGCGGTCGGCCGTGATCGACCATGTCGGATCGGTGGGTGTGTCGCCGACGCAGACGGGGCAGGGCGTGTAGATCGCCTTGTTCAGTTCCTGAAAATCCTCGGAACGCCGCACGGCGCTGGCGCCGGCGATTAGTACGTTCTGATTGGTGTGCTTGTCCTTCATGCGCGAGGAGAAGCCCAACGCCACGGCGGCCTGCATCTTGTCGTCCAGGGTCATCTGGTCGGCATATTCGACGTTGCCGTCGTCGTGGATCACCTGGACGTGGCCGAAGGCGCGGATCACCCCTTGGGCCGGAGCATCCTTGTCGCGGACGCGAGACTGACCCTCTGGCGGCGGCGGAGCCTCCTTGTATACAATCCGGTCGGCACGAAGTGTCCGGTCCTCATACCGGATCTCGACGGAACCCTCGGCCGTGGTGATGCCATTCTTGTCGTCGCGGACGAGCTGGTCGGCCTCCATGTAGAGCTCGCCAGGCTTGAGGCCGTCGGTATTTACAGGCCCCTTGACCTTGGTCCGCTCCGTTCGGTCGCCGGTGCTGTTGAGAATCTGTCCGCGCTGGTCGTGACCCAATGGGCTTCGGGCGCTCGGTTCGGCCTGGAACGCGCCAGATTGGGCAACGGCTACCGCCGGCCAAAGCACGGCTAGCGCTGCGCCGGCGAGGAGCGCGCGTTTGACCGCATTGTGGGGGGCGGTTGAGGGCAGCGCGCGCCGACGCGGACTCATCTTCTGACTTCCGATTCTTATCGCGACGCGCCTTGCAGCCTGCATAGCCCGGACCGCAAACGATTCAACCGTCTTCGGTGTAGCAGAGGAGTGTAAGTCCAGACAGAAGCGCCACCACTGCCGGCGCCCAAGCAGCTGCGAACAGGGGAATTATGTCGGCGCGTCCGAGCGCGCCGGTCAAGGCGTTGAAGAAATAGACCGCGAAACCCAGCCCGACACCTGCGCCCGCCAGCCCAGCCAGTCCCCCCAATCGAACGAGCCTGAGCGAAAAAGCCGCGGCCAGTATCGCCATAGCCGCAAACATCAAGGGCGTCGCCAACAGTTGCTGAAAGCGCAAGCGATAGCCTGCGGCGGAAAAGCCTGAGTCTTCCGTCCGTTTAATCGCCGCTGGAAGCTTCCAAAAAGCTATCGCCGTTGGCGATGGGAAACGCTCCACAGCCGCCTCGGTATCCAGCGTCGAGCGAATCGAGAGGCTGTCGGAGCGCACAGACGTCTCGCCGGCGGTGGCTTCGCCGACGTCCTTGAGCTGCCAAAAGCCCGGCCGCAGGACAGCCTCGGCAGCCTCTAGCCTACGCTTAAACTCCGGCTGACCGGCCTTGTTCTTTTGGTAGATGAACAGCGACACGTCGCGTAGGCGCACCTCGCCTTGCACCGTGGCGCGAGAGGCGGCGTGGATCACCATCTGGGTGTGATCGTCACCCTGCCGCAACCAGATATCCTTCGGAGCGTCTCCAAGGTAGTTAGCCATGATCTTGGCGCGGTCAGCATCAAATCGAGCGCTAAGCGTCGACGAGATCGGGTTGATGACCGCGACGGCGAGGATGCCGCCGATGAAGGCGGCGATGGCGGCGGGACTTATGAAGCGCCACGCGGAAACGCCGGCGGCGCGCATGGCCACGAGTTCACTGCGCCGGTTCAACCCTACGAAAGCGCCTATGCCGCCAAACAGGAACACGAATGGCAGCAAGAGCTCGATCACGCCTGGAGACTTGAGAAGCGTCAGGCCAAAAACCTCGCTCGCGCTCACGTCGGCCCGCACGCCCATCGTGCGCGAGATGTCAACGAACTGCACCAGCAAGATCATGGCCGAAATCACGACGAGCGCTGCGCCGACGCTGCCTAGCGTGCGCGTCAGGATGTAGCGCTCTAGACGGTTCATTCAGGGACTGCTGAAAAGCGCGACGGTCTGCGCCGCATGTCGATGAAGTGGCTGACCCGCTGACGGAAGATGCTGCGCAAGGCAAACGCTGTCGCGCTCAAGGGGATCGCATACTGAAGGATGTTCACCCAGACGTTCCCTTCGCTCGCCGACTGAGCCACGAAGCCGAGAATGCGGACAAGGATCGC
>JAYUBY010000209.1:0-6947 GCA_043740635.1 Alphaproteobacteria bacterium | reverse complement strand
TACATGGATGAACCGGCCGGACCACCCATGCCGAACGCCTGGCCCACCCCCTATTCCGAGGACCGGGCCGCAGCCCTTCGCGCCACCCTCACCGATGTCCTGAAGGCCTGCTTGGCCTTCGCTGCTGGATGAGCTGACCATGACCCGCCTTGACACCACCCGCGTCATCCGCGCCGCCACCGGCACGGACCTCACGGCCAGGAGCTGGCTTACTGAGGCCCCGCTCCGGATGCTCATGAACAACCTGCATCCCGACGTTGCGGAGCGGCCCGAGGAACTGGTGGTCTATGGCGGCATCGGCCGGGCGGCCCGGGACTGGGAAAGCTTCGACAAGATCGTTGAGACCCTGCGCAGGCTTGGCGACGACGAGACCCTGCTGGTGCAATCGGGCAAGCCGGTGGGGGTCTTCCGAACCCACGCCGATGCTCCGCGGGTGCTGATCGCCAACTCCAACCTCGTGCCGCGATGGGCGACCTGGGATCACTTCAACGAACTCGATCGCAAGGGGTTGGCCATGTATGGCCAGATGACCGCCGGCTCCTGGATCTATATCGGCGCGCAGGGCATCGTTCAGGGCACTTACGAGACCTTCGTGGAGATGGGCCGCCAGCATTACGGCGGCGACCTGGCCGGCCGCTGGCTGCTGACCGCCGGCCTCGGCGGCATGGGCGGCGCGCAGCCGTTGGCGGCGGTGATGGCCAGCGCCTCTTGCCTGGCTATCGAATGCCAACCCTCGCGGATCGAGATGCGCCTACGCACCGGCTATCTCGACCGGTCCACTGAAAGCCTCGATGAGGCGCTGTCCCTCATCGAGCGGGCATGCAAGGCCAAGACGCCTGTCTCGGTGGGCTTGCTAGGCAACGCCGCTGAGCTGTTGCCAGAGCTGTTCAGGCGCGGCGTGCGGCCCGACCTCCTGACCGACCAGACCTCCGCCCACGACCCGATCAACGGCTACTTGCCCAAGCACTGGAGCCTCGAGCGGTGGGCCGCGATGCGCGAGCAGGATCCCGCCCAAGTCGAGGAGGCGGCCCGGGCCTCGATGGCCGAGCACGTCCAAGCCATGCTGGACTTCCAGTCAGCGGGCGTGCCGACCGTCGACTACGGCAACAACATTCGCCAGATGGCGAAGGAAGCCGGCGTCGCCAACGCCTTCGATTTCCCGGGGTTCGTGCCGGCCTACATCCGCCCGCTGTTCTGCCGGGGGATCGGACCGTTCCGCTGGGTGGCGCTGTCAGGCGATCCGGAGGACATCTTCAAGACGGACGCCAAGGTGAAGGAGCTGATCCCCGACAATCCTCATCTGCATAACTGGCTCGACATGGCGGCCAGCAAGATCAAATTCCAGGGCTTGCCCGCGCGGATCTGTTGGGTCGGCCTTGGTGACCGCGACCGGCTGGGTCTGGCCTTCAACGAGATGGTCGCGTCCGGGGAGCTGAAAGCGCCGATCGTTATCGGCCGCGACCATCTGGACTCCGGCTCGGTCGCCTCACCAAATCGCGAGACTGAGGCCATGCGCGATGGCTCTGACGCGGTGTCCGACTGGCCCCTGCTCAATGCGCTGCTGAATACCGCCTCTGGCGCCACGTGGGTCTCGCTGCATCACGGCGGCGGGGTCGGCATGGGTTTCTCCCAGCACGCCGGCATGGTGATCGTGTGCGACGGCACCGAGGCCGCCGCCCGACGCATTGCGCGCGTCCTGTGGAACGATCCGGCCACTGGCGTGATGCGTCATGCCGACGCCGGCTATGACATCGCCCTGCAGGTCGCCCGTGAGAAAGGCCTGGACCTCCCCGGGATCCTGGGGTGACGCTCCGTGTTCTGTGGGCGGCGGGCTATGTGGAGCAGCCTTGGAAAAACGGCGGCGGCGTGACGCGCGAAATCGCTCTCGGACCAACCGGCGCCGGCCTGGCGAACTTTGACTGGCGCGTCAGTCTGGCGGACGTCTCCGAGTTTGGCCCCTTCTCGACGTTCCCCGGTGTCGATCGCACGCTTACGGTTCTCGACGGCCAACTGCGGCTCGCCTTCGGCGAGGCGGCGCCTATCACGCTGACCAGCGGCTCGCCGCCCCTGACGTTTCCCGCCGATGTCGTCTGTCATGGTTTTCCCGTCGATGGACGGGCCCTGGACCTGAACGTCATGGTACGGCGGGCACGATACCAGGCGCACGTCGAGCGCCTGGAGGGCGGCGATTGGCGCCCCGCTGGTCGCATCGCCCTTCTGGTAGCTCTTGGCCCCGTTGAGTTGGCGGGCGACGTTGGCGAATGGCGTCTTGGACGCCACGACGCCATCTTCAGCGCCGCCGCCCATTCCGCCGGAGCCCTGAGCGTGCGGGGCCCATCGGTCACCATCACCCTGACCGCATTAGCGGCCTGACGATCGTTCGAGGCGAGGCCTCAGGGATCCTGCCGGACGGTCTTGATGGTGAGGTGAGAAACGGCGGGAAACATCCCAAGGGGCTGGCGGTAAATGGCTGCATCCCGGGCCGAATTGGCGGCGGCGCAGACGATTGCGCCAAGGTGTCCAGTCTCGGTTCAGTTCAACGGTCGGGTGATGCCACCGAGCTGTCGATGGTTCGCTTGCGCATGACCAGGTGGCAAATGGCGGGCAGCACGAAGAGCGTCAGCAACGTGGAGGTGATCAGGCCCCCGATCACCACCGTGGCCAATGGGCGCTGAACCTCGGCGCCGGTGCCGGTGGCGATGGCCATGGGAATGAAGCCCAGGGCCGGGATGAGCGTGGTCATCAACACCGGCCGCACGCGCTCCAGGGCGCCTTCGATGATGCACCGTCTCCGGCGTCGCCGTGCTCAACGGCCTGGTGCTGATCGCCTCGTTCCGGCGCTGGCTGGACTCGGGCGCCGACATGGGCACCGCCATGAAGCCCACGGCAGCCACCCATCTTGTCAGCGATTCTATGACGAAAACCGCTGCGGTCATCGACCCGGTGCTCGATTACGAGCCTAAGGCCGGTCGACTGTCGATGACCTCGGCCGACGCCCTGCTGGCGGCGATCAAAGCGAAGGGCCTGACGCTCGCCTACGTGCTCGAGACACATGCCCACGCCGATCACCTCTCAGCCGCCGATTACCTGCGGCGCAAGACCGGGGCGCAGGTGGCGATCGGGGCGGATATCGTCGCGGTCCAGGCGGCCTTCATCCCGGTCTTCGAAGCTGATGACCTAGCGCCGGATGGCGGAGCTTTCGATCGCCTGTTGAGAGAAGGCGACACCCTGCCGCTCGGAAACCTGACAATCGGCGTGCTTCACACGCCCGGTCACACGCCGGCCGATGTCACCTACCTGATCGGCGATGCGGCCTTCATCGGCTACACGCTGTTCATGCCCGACTACGGCACGGCCCGCACCGACTTCCCCGGCGGAGACTCCGCCACGCTCTACAGGTCGATCCAGAAGATCCTGGCGCTGCCGGCCGAGACCCGGGTCTTTGTCGGCCACGACTACCTTCCCCCGACCCGTCAGGATAATCGCTGGGAGACGACCATCGCCCGGCAACGGTCGGAGAACATCCATATCAAGACCGGCGTCACCGAAGCGGCATTCGTGCGCATGCGCGACGCCCGCAACGCGACCCTGTCCGCGCCGACGCTGATCCTGCCGTCTCTGCAGGTGAACATCCGCGGCGGCCGCTTGCCGGAACCGTCGAAAGCCGGGCGGGTCTTCCTCAAGCTGCCCCTCACGATGGATTAACCGTCGGGGAAGGCTTGGCCGACACGACGGGCTTGATGAGCAGGGCCTACCAATTTCTCAGATCTAAGGACGCGGAATCTATCGCCGCAGACCGGATTGCCTACGGAAGGACGTCCAATCCTTGACATAGGGTGGTCCCCTATCCTAGGTAGCGCAATGCATACGGTCCGAGCGAAGGCTCAGCTCCTTGCCCGCGTTCGGCGTATCCGTGGCCAGGTGGAAGGCATAGAGCGCGCCCTTGAAGCCGAGGCCGGCTGCGAGGCGATCATGCATCAGATCGCCGGCGTTCGAGGCGCGCTGGCCGGCCTCACGGCCGAGGTGGTCGAGGACCACATCCAAACCCACTTGGTGGACGCCGAGAAGCACCCCGGCGCGCTTGATCACGAGGCCGTCGCCGCCCTGATGGCGGTCATCCGCGCCTATTTGAAATGAAACCCGTTCCCATGTCTCAGACCGCCCGCGACGCCACCTTGGCTCACCATCACGTATTCCTGGGCCAAGCGCATGAGACCAGCGAACGCCGGACCTGGGCGGTGATCTGGCTCTGCGGGGCAATGATGGTGGGCGAGATCGTCGGAGGGCTGCTGTTTGGCTCCATCGCCCTGGTCGCAGATGGCCTGCACATGTCCACCCACGCCGGCGCACTGTTGCTGGCGGCCCTAGCCTACACCTATTCGCGCAAGCACGCCGACGATCCCCGGTTCAGCTTCGGCACTGGTAAGCTGGGCGATCTCGCCGGCTTCACCAGCGCTATCGTGCTGGCGATGATTTCCCTGCTGATCGGCTATGAGGCGGTGATCCGGTTCATGCACCCGGTGACCATCCACTTCGGGCAAGCCATTCCGATCGCTGTGCTCGGGCTGGGCGTGAACCTCGCCAGCGTCTGGCTACTTGGCTCGGGCGGGCACCATCACGGCCACAGTCATGGTCATGGTCATGACGCTGATGAACACGGTCATGGCGAGGAAGAGCATCTGATCACGACCGAAGGCGGCGGGCTTGTGCTCAGCGTGTTCGAAGACGGCGTGCCACCGCGTTTCCGCCTGCGGAGCGAGGGCGTGGCGTTGTCTCCCGCAAGAGTGTCGCTGGAAACTGTGCGGTCAGACGGCGCGCGACAGCAGTTCGCCTTTGCCGATCGCGGCGACTTCCTGGAGTCGGTCGAGGAGATTCCGGAACCGCACGCGTTCACGGCGAAGCTCAGGCTTTTAGGGGCGGACCACGTGGTTGTCTTCACCGAGCACGAACACGGCGCCCACGATCGTGACAACAACATGCGCGCCGCGGTGATCCACGTGGTGGCCGACGCGGCCGTTTCGGCGCTGGTGATCATCGGCCTCGTCCTGGCGCGCTTGTTTGGCTGGCTGTGGATGGACCCGCTCGCTGGCATCGTCGGGGCTTGCGTGATCGCGAGCTGGTCCTACGGCCTGATCCGCGACACCGGCGCGATCCTGCTGGACATGAACCCCGATCGGAAACTGACCGATCAGATCCGCCAGACGGTCGAGGCCTCTGGCGACGCGGTGGCGGACTTGCATGTGTGGCGGCTTGGTCCGGGCCACCTCGGAGCGATCTTAAGCGTTGTCGCCGCCGGCGGTCGGGATGAGGCGTACTATCGAACGCGCCTGGCCCGTTTCCCCGCCTTGTCTCATGTGACTATTGAGATGGGCAGCCACGACGGCACCGCGTCGGCCAACCACTAAGCTCTTTTAGCGGGGAACGCCGGCCGGCCCACGCCGTTAGGAACGGCAGCGGCCCTGACGCCCCCCGACTTACGGGCCGCCCAATAGATCAGCCCTCGGTCCTGAAGGATCGGGGGCTTTTCATTGATCGGGCATCCCACGTCGGCCTTGGGCCACAATGCGCCAGGCGCCAGCTATCGGACCTGTTCGTGATGCAAGCTGCCGGCCGGCAGAGGCCGCAGCAGCTCGGTCTCAGGCCTCGAGAGGTCCAGCCAGGCCGGACCCTCGTCGCTGCGGAGCACGACGATCTGCCGGTCATGATAGGGCGCGATGTCTTCCCCGAGCGCCGTGGTCAGCATGGTGAAGGCGCCCTCCTTGACCAGACCGGCGATCCAGAACCACGGCTCGCCCTCCAGGGTGAAGAGGTGCTTGTCTTTGCGCTTCTGCTTGGGGTCGTCCGGCGCGGTGAACTCATAGAAGCCATCGGTGGGGATCAGGCAGCGGTCGCTCTTGGTGAAGCTTCGGCCTTCAGAGCGGAAGTTGAACACCCGGCTTGCCCCGTGGCGTCTTCCAGGCCCAGGGCGTGACGGAGAGAGACACGCCCTCGCTGGAGCCGCGCACGATAGGGGCGGTCTGGCTTACCCGGATCTCCTCATAGTAGTTCGGCGCACCGCCCTGCGCCCACCTGAGCGGAATCTTCAGCTGGCTGAACTCATCGCGCAGGGTGTCCGGCGGCTGGACGTAGCGGTAGTCGTTGCACATCGCCGCCGTGGCCTTTGCGTCAGGCCTTCAGCCGCTCGGCGGCCGCATTCAGCTTGTTGCGGTCGTTGCCGACCTGCTTGATCAGCTTTTTAGCCTGGTCGGTGCTGATCTTGTGCTTGCGCGCGAAGTACCGGACTTCGTAGCCCTCCCGGCCGCGACCCGGCTGCGATCCTGCCCGCCCCGTTTGGACTTGTTGTCCGCCATGACCATCTCCTTGGAACCGTCACCTGGGAATCGCCTCGCGCAGCAGAGGTTCCCCTCAAGCTGAAGCGGGACAGCAAAACGGCGCGCCGCCCGATGGGTGACGCGCCGTCGATGGTGTCCCGGACGCCGCCACTTTCGAGGGACGGGAGAGCGCGGCGGCGTCGGGTAAGCGCATGATCACGCTCGGGCGCTGAACTGCACATGAATGGCCAAGTCGCCATGTCGCTGTCGCTCAGACGCCTTCGCTGACCAGCGCGGCCTTGTAGCCGGCCGCCAGGTCCGCGTGCTCCGTGGTGCGCAGCGCGCGCGCCACGTTGAGCCGGGTGAAGACGTGCGTGGCGCCGCGCTTGGCGACCTTGCTCCAGTCGCCGCGCGCCGCCGACAGGTCGTTGGTCACGCCCACCAACAGCACGGTGAAGCCGTCCGGCTCCTCCTCCAGAAAGACGTAATTGCCGGCGATCGGCGGATGCGCTGCGCCCTCCGGCCAGAGGCGGAATCGGTATTCGGCGCCCGACGCGCCCTTGAGATCGATGAAGTCCTGCATGCGAAGACCGAGGGTGGACGAGAGGCGTGGCCCAATTCAGGCGAGCCGGCGGT
>JAYUBY010000208.1:0-4412 GCA_043740635.1 Alphaproteobacteria bacterium | reverse complement strand
CCGTGGAATGGTCCATCAGGTTTTCCACGCGCACCGGCTGGTCGTAACCCTGATCCTTCACCTGCACCCTTTCTGGCAGGTAGAGGTTCACCGGCTGGTTCAGGCGCATGCGGCCGGCCTCGACCTCCTTCAACAGCGCGATCCAGGTGAATGTCTTGGAGATCGATCCCACGCGAAACAGTGTGCGGTCTGGATCGACCGGCCGGCTAGGCGATAGGCTTGCAAAGCCATAGCCCTTCTTCAGCACGACCTGCCCGTTCTGGACGATGGCGACCGTGGCCCCGGCGATATGCTCGCGCGCCATCGCGTCCCGCAGAATGCCGTCAACAAAGGCTTCTAGTTCAGCCGGCGCCATAGCCTGCCCAGCGCTCAACTTGGCGCCGGGCGCGACGGGTTTTGGCGGCGCGGGCGGTGCGGGCGGTGCGGGCTCAGGGTTGGCCGCTGGGGTTGGTGCTTCCGGCGCGGGCAAAGTGGCGTCGGTTTTCGCCTCGGTGTTCGGTGACGAGATCTCTGTTGGGGTCGTCTTGGCGTCGGGGCCTGGCTTCGGGCTGCTGGGTTTCGCGCTCAGCTTGGCGTAGGGCACAGGCCGCTTCGGCAGTCCGGCAGCGTCGTCGTGGTGGGGGGGCCGCGGGGCGGTATCGTCTTGCGCCAGCGCGCCTGCCAACGGGAGGGCCCACAACGCCAGGGCTGCGACAGCTGCTAAGACGGTGGACCGCATCAAGAAAACCCAAGGCTGAGCGGAGCGCTCAATAGCTTGTAGGGCGCCGCGGCGAGTCATTCCAAGCGCATCGCCGCCTGCGGCAGTTGTGCGAGGCTAGTTTCGAATGGGACCTGCGGCCAATGGGAAGAACGGCAGGAGCGGTCGAAGCTGCGCGCCGATATAGAGTTGCGGCTCGGAAGGGGGCTTCATTCCCTCCTTAAGCTCGCGAGCCGCGACGCACCCCTTTACCGTCGTGCCCAAAATGGCGAAGTCCCCAACGCCGGGCAGCGACTCCAGTATGCACTGGTCAAAGTAGGGATATTTGTCCGCCTCTCCGCAGCCGAAAGACGAGCGGTCCGGGCGGGCCGCCGTGAGGACCATGCGGTTCGGGCCCGCCAGAGCCGGTACGAACACGCCGGAGAAACAGGCCGAAATAATCACCACGGTTGGCCGCTTTCCGCAGGTTTTGTCCAGCATGCTGGCGAGTAGGCGGGGCGCCAGGAACTGCTGATCGACCACCACGCCCTGTGGCGCGCCATGAGAGCTGAAGTAGACAAGGCATCCGCCGGACGCCCTAGCGGTGAGGTCCGTGAGGGCGTTGTAGATCGCCTGCGGTTCGGACTTGGTAAGAGCCACGCTGCTGTATCGTTCGGGCCGGACGGAAAATTGTCGCAGGTTGGCCGGCTCGAAACCCGCCCGCTCAAAGGCCTGGGTGACGTCGCGCCGAGCGTTGTCGAAGGCCTCCGACGGGCCACCGGAATGGGCGTGCCAATCGCCGGCCACTACCACAGCGCTCCAGTCGCTGAAGGGCGACGCAGCCGCCGGAGCGGCGAGGGCGAGCCAGAGGCAACCCATCAGCCAAGCCAGGCGAGCGAGGGGCTGCACCGCTATTTCTTATAGGTCTGAAATGGCGTGGGGATCGCCGTGCCGGTGGCCTTAGCGAGCAATTTGCCGTCGGCGCCGTAGAGTTCGCCCTCGGTGAATGCGACCTGTCGGCCCCATTTGGCGACACGTCCGATCCCTCGCAGCTTGCCGGGCATTCCAGGACGAAAAAAGCTGGTCTTCATCTCCAAGGTCGGCGCGACCGCGGTCATGCCGGACGCCACCATGCAGGCGACGCTCATGCATTCGTCCAGCATGGCGCAGAGGTATCCACCCTGGATCTGTTTCATCGGATTGAGCAGCAGCTCGGCTTTGGCGTCGAACTCCACTTCGACGGTCATGGTCGTCTGGTTCACCGAGACCATCTTGAAGCCGAGAGTCTGGGAACCGGTGGGCTGGTTCTTGGTGCGGAGGAAACGTTCGAGAATCTCCTCATCGGAGAGCGTCTCGGGCACCGCAGCTTCACTCATCATTTCTTCCGGAACTGGTCGAGAGAGACGATCTTTGCCTCGCCGTTAGTAGGCGGTGTCTCGGCCGCGGGCTCGGTTGGCTTGGCCTCGGGCTCAGCCACCACACCTTCTGCGACCGGCGGCTCGAACTGAAGAAGGAACTGCACGCTTGGGTCGTAGAAGCGGGTAACGGCGGCGTAGGGCACGCTCAGGCGCTTGGGCTGGCCGCCAAACTGCAGGGTCACCGAGAAGAAGGTCTCACCGGGCGCCAGGTCCCAGTACTGGTGTTGCAGGACGATGGTCATTTCGTCGGGGTATTTGCCGAGCAGGTCGGCCGGGCCCGAAACGCCGGGAGCCTCGGTCTTAAACGTGATGTAGAAATGATGGGCGCCAGGCAGGCCCTCAGGCGCAGCCGCGCGTTTCAGAGCCGTCTTCACGACCCCGCGCAGCGCATCCTGGGCCATCGCCTCATAGCGCATCAAGTCCTGGGCCGGCGGTTCTTGGGCCATCGGGTCTCCGAAAACAACGGCGTAAAGGGTAACGCCTGGGCGGCGCGGCGCAAGAGCGCCCCTTCAGGGGCGGCTAGAAGCAGCGAATTGAAAGGTGGAGGGCTTCTGTTGGCAGGCGCCCTCCGAGCCCCGCCTAAGGATCTGAACCCCTAGGACTTAGATTGAGAACCGTCGAACCGCTTACGCGGCCAGGCGGACTTCTCCAGCGAAGTTATCGTTCGCAGTTAGTTTAAAACCCGGAACGGTGGGTCAGGCCGAGAGAAAGCAACACCTTTAGACGTCTGTCGATGCTGATCGGCCCCTCACTGCCCGGCGATACCCGGGGAAGGATTGGTGGAGCCGCCGGGAATCGCACCCGGGTCCAGTCCGCTTATTACGTGCGCGTTTATCTCCATAGTCAGAGCAAGCCCTGACCCCACCAATATAGCCCCGAAGAGTTACAAAATGAAGGACCGTTCGTTCGCGAAGCGCGGACGGCGGGCGGTTTTCCGTCAACCGCCGCGCGGTGTTCGTGAGCGGACTGGGGCTGCGCCGGCCGGATTGATAGGTTCTCAGGAGTCAGTTTTCCCTGAGGAATTTCCATGAACGGCCTTCTCTATGCGGCGCGGCCGCTGATCTCCGACTTCTTCCCGACCATTGTCTTTGCCGTGTTGGTCGCGCTGAAGGTGGATGTACGTCTCGCCAGCGGTGCGGCGCTGGCGATCGGAGTTGCTCAGGTCACAATTCAAAGACTGCGGCGCCAGAAGATCGAGCTGCTTCAGTGGGCCTCGCTGGGCTTGGTGCTACTGTTCGGCGCGCTTGGGATCATGACCAACGACGTGCGGTTCCTGATGGCCAAGCCCACGGTCATCTACCTGGCGGTCGGCGTCGTTATGCTCAAGCGTGGCTGGATGCTGCGTTACCTGCCGCCGAGCGGCGAACTCGGCAAGCCGCTGATGGTGATATTTGGCTACGTCTGGGCTGGCTTGATGGCGCTGACCGCAATCACCAACCTGGTCGTTGCGGTGTGGTTCACCAGCCTGTGGCCGGCGTTTGTCGCCGCGTTCCCGCTGACATCGAAGCTGGGGCTCTTTGCGTTCCAATACATCACCGTCCACCGCTTCACAGAGAAGCAGGAACGCGCGGCGGCGCGGGCGCGCCAACTCGTTTCCACGGAAGCCCAGGCGACATAGCCAGAGCCGGTCGTCTAGAGCACCTCGATGCCGCGCTGGATCGAGAGCACGCCGGTTCGTGACACTTCCACCAGGCCTAGCGGTCGCATCAGCTCGGTGAACTTGTCGATCTTAGACGGCGCGCCAGTCAGTTCGAAGACGAAGCTCGCGTGGGTGGTGTCGATCACCTTGGCGCGAAAGATGTCGGCGACGCGCAGGGCTTCGACACGGTCCGGACCGGTTCCCTTGACCTTGATCAGGGCCAGCTCGCGCTCCAGGCCATTGGGGTCGCGGGTGACGTCCTGAACGTGTCGTGTCGAGACCATTTTGGTCAGCTGGGCCTCGATCTGGGCCAGCACATGTGGTGTGCCGCGGGTGACAATAGTCACGCGAGAAGTGTGGGCGTTTTGGTCGGTCTCGGCCACCGTCAGGCTCTCGATATTATAGCCTCGCGCTGCGAAGAGCCCGACAAGCCGGTGCAGCACGCCGGGCTCGTTGTCTACCAGCACGGCAAAGGTCGCCAGGCTTTCGACCTCCTCTTCGTGGGCTAGGTCGTAGACGGAGGCGGGCTGGGCGTCGGTCATGGTGCTGTCCTTTGGCCCCCTGTCGTTTTCGGCGGCGCTCGCACGTCTCATAGCATGAGCCTGCCTGCAAGCCGCGACTGACACACTGCTGCCCGTACGTTGTCACAAGCTGCGCGCAGGGGAGCGCCTCTCAATTG
>JAYUBY010000207.1:0-7122 GCA_043740635.1 Alphaproteobacteria bacterium | reverse complement strand
CGCAACTCTAGCCATAAATCTTTCCGCGGCCAGCTTGCCAGTGGGCTCAATTCTCTTGGTCACGTCACGACCAATCGATGTACGAGCACACCTGCCATGAGAAAGACTACTCGCTCCCCAATATCTTCAGCGCCGCCGCCAGGCGCAGATGGCCGGTGACGCCCAAAGCAGCTCAGGCCAAAAGAAAAGGGCCGGCGCCTCGCGGCGCCGGCCCTCAACTTAGTTTGCGCGGGTTCCGATAGAACCCGGCTTCAGTCCTTAGGCGCTTTGCAGCTGGCCGGCGGACGTCTTGCCATTGCGCGGGTCTTTTTCCAGCTCGTAGCTGATCTTTTGACCCTCGTTCAGCGAGGACATATTTGCCCGCTCAACGGCCGAGATGTGCACGAACACGTCTTGACCGCCATCATCGGGCTGAATGAAACCAAAGCCTTTTTGGCCGTTAAACCACTTCACGACACCAGTCGCCATATCAGTATCCCCTTCCGGGTATCTAAGTATTCACGCGCCCAAGATGGGCGGCGTGATCAAATTTTCGGAGAGGGTCGAGGGCGGTTCCGGCTCCCGATTTGAAAATCGGGGGTGGAGAGCAGGCGAGCCAAAACGATATTCGATAAGTCCACTTTCCCATTAGCTCATGCAAGACGCAAGGAAATTCTCCTCTGTCCTGGTGATGGAGGGAGACAGCGCTCTGTTTTACATATAGAATTCTGTCACAATTCGCACTACTCCAAAACGGCCGGGCGCGCGTCTGTTTCGCGGCGCCAAGAAGGATCATCTCATGGCCATACGTGGCGCAGCCGATCGCGAAACCCTTACCGTCGCCCGTCATGAAGGTCGTTGGGCCGTTGAGCACCTAGGAATTTTCTCCGACCACACCGCCGAGAAAGAAGAGGCCAAGGCCGCCGCGAACAAGCGCGCCCGCGCCCTCCAGGACCAAGGCCGCGCCTGCCAGGTGCGGGTGAGCGGCGAACACGGCTTCTTCGCGGACGCCTGAAGATGAGCACACACACCCCCAAGCCCACCCGCCGCCGCGGCAGCGCCGCCGAAGAAGCCCGCATGGCGATCGAACAAGCTGAAGCCGACGGCGTTTCACGCGACGCGATGACCTTGCGCATGACCTTGCGCGACGTGTCCGAGCTGAAGCGCGACCCCAAGGTCCCGATGGCGGACATCAGCTACAGTCCAGAGTGTATGCGCTACCTCGGAGTAGCCGTCGATCAAGGAGGAGTGACGCAATCCACCCTCGATCGCGGCGACACGTCTTACGTGCGCGGCGCGATCGCTGATCCTCCGCCGGCGAAACCCAAAGCGACCCGCAAGAAGGCGGTCAACGCGGACGGCACGCCGAAGGTAAGGGCTCCGTCCAAGGCTAAAACCAAGGTCGCCGCGACGGTCGCCTAGACCGCCGCACCTCGTCTCAGCGAAACCGCTTGCTGCAGCTCCAGTGGGGAGGGGCCACCTGAATCGCGGCCTCAGCCGAGAAGAGCGGATGATCGCGCTACTTCCGTGCGGCCTCGACGCGAGCGAGGCCCGCGTGCAGCCAGCCGCTTTCGTTGGAATTCTTCGAGGCCGCGAGCAGATTTTCCAGCGCATGTTTACGGGCTGTGAGCGCCGCGACGTTCTTTGGTTCGGCGGCAAGTGCGGCGCTCGTCAAGCGCAGCGCCAGCGCCGGGTCGGAGATCACTAGGCTCTCGGCGCGTGCGGCCACGGGCGTTGCCCCGCCGGCGATCTTCACCAGCTCGGCGTAGGCTTCGCTCGGCGCGGTTGGGTACATGGTCGCAGGATCTGTATCGAACCAGCCGGCGTAGCCTTCATAGATGCCGCGCACCGACCAGCTGACAGCGCCATATCCTTCGCCCACTTCCAACTCTGGCGGCAGTTTGATGGTCTTCATGAGCGTGAAAGCGTCCTTGCCCTCGTTCATGCCGCGTACGGTGGCGTCGTGCACATAGAGGATAGCGTCGCGGTATTGGGTCAGCGTCTTGTTGACGTTGGCGGCGCCGACGATTGGCACACCGTGGCTGGGCAGGACGATCTCCGGCTTCAGCGCCAAGACCTTGTTGATCGACTCTACATAGTTCAGCGCCGGGCGCGTGGGCGTGCCCCGAAGCGTGTACATGTTTGGGAACGATGCATAGTAGTTGTCGCCAATGAAGAGCGCCTTCAGCTCCGGGATCCAAACGTTGAGCATGTCCGGCGTCTCGCCCGGCATGGCCAGGCAGTCAAAGGTCAGGTCGCCTAACTTGAACTTGTATTCCTTGTCGAACAACACGTCGGCGAGCACAGGGGCGGCGTAGTTTCCTGGGTTGGGATTGGGAACGCGGCCCAGACTCGGCGCGCTATACTGCGCGGCATTGCGGACGGCGAAGAAGCCCTCCAGGCGCGTCTGATAGTTGCGGAACTCGACCTCGTTAGCCTGTCCAATGACGTGGGTGCCGGCTTCCCTCCACAGGGGCACGCCTCCTGTGTGGTCGCCATGGCTGTGGGTCAGAATGATATCCCTGATCGGCGCAGCGGACGCCGCCTTGAGCAGGGCGTGATGTCGCGCACCGTTGGGCGTTAGCGAGGTGTCGATGATCACATTGCCGGCGTTGGTGGTCACCATGAAGGTGTTGCCGAAGCCGGTGGCCTGGAAGATACGCCCGCCGGCGAATTCCAGCGCCTTGGTCTGGTTCACGCCCGCGCCCAGCGGCTGGGCGGCCCCCATCCGTTCTTGCTGTCGAGCCTCAGCTGAATTGGCGAGGGCGAGCACAAGAGCGGCGGCCAGCAGGGTACGCATGGGAAACTCCCTCTCGAGCGCCTGATCGCGGCGCTTGACGGATGAACCCTGGCAGGGCTCATCCGCCGCTATGAACGACAGCCCCGACGACCGCCCCAACGACGCTGCCGACGCCCGGCGCAAACTTATGGGCCGTGCTATGGTGATCGCCTTCGTGCTGCTGGTCGCCGTCTATGCGGTCTTCACGTTCCTCGGACGGCGCTAGGACGCGGCCTATTTGGCCTCGGCGCTGCCCTTCATGGCGTTGATCAGGACCGTGAACTGCTTGGTGCGGTTTTCCTTGTCTTTGGCCTTGTCCTCCGGCTCGTGCTTCGGCAGGGCGTCGGCGTCGTAAACCAGGGTGTAGAGCAGCTTCGAAGTCTTCTTGTCGATCGGTTGGATCTCCACGGTCCCATGATAGTCGATAGGCGATTTGGGCTGGCTGTAGGTATAGCTCCAGGCCGTGTTGGCGACGAGCAGCTCGGTGACTCGGCCGGCGATCAGGCGGATCGCGCCCATTTCTCGGTCCTTGCCGGACGTGATCGCGCACCCAACGCCTGCGCCCGCCGGGGACTTGAACCAATCGCCGATCTGGCAAAAGCCGCTGATTTTGGGCCAGGCCTTGTCGGCCGGCGCGTTGATAATCACCGACAGCGGCACGGTCACGAAGTCGGCGGCGCGAGCCGCACCGGCAGTCACTGTAATGGCCGCGAGCGCGGCGGTGGCTAGTTTCAGGTGCATTGTCGTGTTTCCCCCATTTGAGTTTATATGACTGTGCCCACGCGACGCGGGGGAAGCCAAGGGCCTCCCAATTAGCCCAAGAGAGACTCCAGTTCGGCCGCGTCGATGTCTTCGTTGGAATAGACATTCTGGATGTCGTCGTCGTCGTCGAGAACCTCAAGCAGCTTCATCAGCGTGCCGGCGGCGTCGCCGGTGATTGGCGTGCGAGCCTTGGGCCGCCAGGCGAGCGACGTAGACTTCGCCGGTCCTAGCGCAGCCTCCAGCGCGGCGGCCACGTCAGAAAGGTCAGCGAAGGCGGTGTAGATCGTGTGGCCGTCCTGGTCGGACTCAACGTCCTCCGCGCCGGCCTCGATTGCGGCCTCCATGATCTTGTCCTCGGAGCCTGCCTGGGCCGGGTAGCCGATCTGGCCGACGCGATCCCACATAAACGACACCGACCCGGTCTCGCCGAGGTTGCCGCCGTATTTGGAGAAGGTTGAGCGCACCGTGGATGCCGAGCGGTTGCGGTTGTCGGTCAACACCTCGACGATCACGCCCACGCCCCCGGGGCCGAAGCCTTCGTAGCGGATTTCCTCATAGGCTTCCGCGTCGCCTCCAGAGGCTTTCTTGATTGCACGGTCAATCACGTCCTTGGGCAGCGACTCAGCCTTGGCATTGTTCACCGCCAGGCGAAGGCGCGCGTTCATGGCTGGGTCTGGCATGCCGCCTTTGGCCGCGACCGTGATCTCGCGGGAGAGCTTGGAGAACAGCTTGGAGCGCGCGGAGTCCGCGCGGCCCTTGCGGTGCATGATGTTCTTGAACTTTGAATGTCCGGCCATGGTCCGCTTGAGTTGGGTCTAGGAGGTGAAGAGGCGCTAGGTTCTATCCTTCGGGCCGGCGGTTCGGAACCCCTGCCATGCGCGAGGGTTAGCCAGACGGGTGGCGGAGGATGACGATGAGCGAAGAGATTCTCGAAGAGGTGGACGACTTGAGCCAGCCGGCGGTCGACGGCGACATGGTTCATTGGATGAACCGAAGGCCGCTGCGCTTGGGGGCTGCCGGCATCTCTATCACTGCGGGCGCATCATTCAGCCTGGGCGTCGTCGCGGCTGTCGGAGTCCTGGCCATGATCAAATGGCTGGGTCCAGAGCGCGTTGTTGTCGTACCCGCGCGTCGGCGCTTCCGCTTCTAGTCCAACGGCTCGCAGTCGATGCGGCCGACCCCGCCGTGTTGCAGCAGGTAGACGGCGTCCTGCGGCACGTCCTGCTGTGCGGAGGCGTCGCGGCCGAGGTTGGCGTAGAGCCCGCGCAAAACTCGGCCCGAGATGCCGTGGCTGACGGCAATGATCCGGCGCTTGGGCTCCAGCGGTAAGCTGGCCAGCCAGTCGCCCACGCGGGTCGCCACCGCCTCGTAGCTTTCGCCGGAGCCAGCGTCGAAGGCCCAGCCGGTCTTGCCGAAGGTTTCGGGGTTCTCTGCCTCCAGTTCCGAGCGCAGACGGCCGTCGTGTGGCCCCCAGCTCATTTCCATCAATCGATCCTCAAGCTCGACGGGAAGGCCGCCCAACTTGCCGGCGACGATTTCAGCTGTCGCGAGGGCTCGGCCCAGAGGGCTGGAGACAATCCTCCAGCCCTCGGGCATTCTAATAAGGTCGCGCAGCAGCTGGCCCACCGCCTTGGCCTGGCGGACCCCCAGCTCCGTGAGCGGGCTATCCACATGGCCCTGGATGCGGCGTTCGCGGTTGAACTCAGTCTGGCCGTGTCGGACGAGGTAGATCACGCGACTTGGATCACCGCTTCCTGCGAACCACCGGATGGGAAGTCGAAAGGCCACCGTCGACAGCGATAGTCTGGCCGTTGACGTAGGAACTGTCGTCGGAGGCCAGGAACAGGCCCGCATGAGCAATCTCTTCTGGGACACCGTAGCGGGTCAGGGGGTTGAGCTGGCCGATCTTGTCCTCGTTGCCACGGGCTCGCGCGCCGTCGAAGATCGGCTTGGTCATGCCGGTCTCGATCAGGCCGGGCGCGATCGCGTTGACGCGCACACCGGAGCCGTAGAATTCATTGGCCGAAGTCTGAGCGAGGCTGATGACGCCGGCTTTGGATGCGGAATAGGCGGGGCCGCCGGCGCCAGAGCGGATGCCGGCCACCGAAGCCGTGCAGATAATCGAGCCCTTTCCAGTGGGGATCATCACCCGCGAGGCGTGCTTCACGGCCAGGAAGGCGCCGATCAGGTTGATGCGCAGGATCTCGGCCCAGTAGTCGGGCGTCTGTTCGTCGAGCGGCATGAAGCCACCGGAGATGCCGGCGTTGGCCCAGACGACGTCGAGGCCGCCGAATGTGGCTTGGGCTTGCTCGATGTAGGAACGCACAAAAGCTTCGTCGCCGGCGTCGCCCTGCATCGCCACAGCCTTGCTGCCGGCCTGGCCGACCATTGTTGCGGTCTCCGAGACGCTTTCGGCGCGGTCGACGCAGACCACGCTGGCGCCCTCGCGAGCGAAGAGCAGGGACGCGGCGCGGCCGATGCCGCTGCCTGCGCCGGTGATGACGGCTGTTCGGCCTTGGAGACGTCCCATGCTGGTTCCTGACTTCTAAGCGCTTGTTTTTACGCGGGTGGCCGCAGATGTGATGGCTTCGACAAAAGTATTGTAGAGGCTGGGCGGCAGGTCGTGGCCCATGCCCGGGATGATCCGCAACTCCGCGTCAGGGATGGCGGCTGCGGTCGCCTCGCCGCCCACCTTCATCAGCAGGGGATCGTCGGCGCCGTGCAGCACGACAACGGGCATGCTCAATGTACGGAGTTCATCGGTCCGATCGCCGTCAGCCGTGACCGCCGCGCGTTGGCGGCCGACGCCCATGGGATTAAAGGCGCGCTCGTACTCGGCGATCACCCGGCCGCGGAGTTCCGCGTCGGTCCAGGGATATCCTGGGCTGCCGATGGTGCGGGCGTTCTTGATCCCGTTCGCGACAAAGGCGTCGAAGTCGGTCTTGGGATTGGGTGGCGGATTGTTGAGCACCGCGGCGGCCTCCGGCGTCGACCTAAAGGCGTTGGCCGCGCCCGTCGTCGACATGATCGAGGTCATGGAAAGTACGCGTTCGCGATGGTCGAGCGCCATCCGCTGGACGATCATGCCGCCCATAGAGACGCCGGCGATATGTGCCTTGCTGACGCCGGCAGCGTCGAGGACGGCGATCCCGTCGCTGGCCATGTCGGAGAGCTTGTAGGCTTCTTTCGGCCAGGTGGATAAGCCGGTGTCGCGGTTGTCGAAACGGATCGCGCGATAGCCCTTGGCGACCAGTTGCTCGCAGAAATCCTCCGGCCAACGGGTCATCTGCGAGCCCAGGCCGTTCACCAGGAGGATCGCTTCCGGCCGGTCGTCGCCGAAGCACTGGTATTCGATCTCGACGGACCCATTTTTGGCGCGGGGCATTTCGACCTCCCTAGTTCCTCCCCTTCCGGGGAGTGCAACAGTTAAGCGACAGAGGGTCTCCACGAGCCTCTGGTGACCCCCAGCTTCGCTTTCAACTCCCCCATTGGGGAGCGACTTGCTATGGCGCGAGGAGCACGCGGCCCACGGCCTGGCGGCTTTCGATGTAGCGGTGGGCTTCGGCGGCGTCTTTCAGCGCGAAGGTCTTGTCGATGATGAC
>JAYUBY010000206.1:0-9721 GCA_043740635.1 Alphaproteobacteria bacterium | reverse complement strand
GCTCCTGGCAAGCCTCGCTAGCGCTGATGATCGTGCCGATGATCGGGTGCACCATGTACGTGGCCCCCGCATTAGCCCTCGTCCAGAACCTGTCGCCGGTGGTCGCTCGAGCGACCGCGACCGCCCTGCTGCTGCTTGCCTTCAATATCGTGGGCCTTGGCGGCGGCCCCCTGGCGATCGGCGCCGTCAGCGATGCGCTGAACACCGCCCACGCCGCCGACCCCCTGCGCCTGGCGCTTCTCAGCGTCACTCCAGTGGCGATGATGGCGGCGCTGGGCTACGCCGCCGTCTCGCGCACCGTGGCGCGCGACACCCTCGCGGTCATTCAGGAGAACGCCTGATGAAGGATTTCAGGAATAAGACCGCCTTTGTCACCGGCGGTGGCAGCGGTATCGGCCTGGCCACGGCCAAGGCCTTGGCGGGCAAGGGCGCGCGCCTGGTGCTCGCCGATATTGATGCCGACCGGGTCGGAGCTGCCGCCGCAGACCTCCGCGCCGCTGGGGCCGACGCCATTGGCGTGCAACTGAACGTCGCCGAAGAGGCCGAATGGGACCGCGCCGGTGAGGTCGCGACGGCGTTTGGTGAGGTCCGGATCCTATTCAGCAATGCCGGTGTCGGCGGCGGATCAGGAGTTTTCGAGACCTATGACACGGAGGTCTGGCGGTGGGCCTACGCGGTCAACGCACATGCCCATCTCTACGCCTGCCGCACCTTCCTGGGTGGAATGAAGGCGATGGGAGGGCCCTGCCACCTGGCCATCACGTCCTCAATAGTGGGTATCGTTCCGCCGCCGATTTCGGTCGCCTACATCTCCTCGAAGTTCGCCACCTTGGGGATCGCCATGGGGCTTCGTAACGAATTGGCGGACACCGAGGTCGGCATCTCGGTCCTTTGTCCTGGCATGTCGGCCACCAATATCGTCGAGACAACCCGCAAGCTGCGGCCCGGAGCCGCCGAACAGGGCGCGGCCGCCGCCACAGCCGGCGCGATGACCAATGTGCTAGCGGCCGGCATGTCGCCCGATAAAATTGGTCAACGGGTGGTACGCGCGATCGAACGCGACGAGTTCTATGTCTTTACCCACCCAGAGTGGAAGCGCCTGGCGGAGCCGCAGATTGCTGAGATGCTGGCGGCCTTTGGCGAGTCCGCCGACCCCGACTACGCCGGCGACGATATCGACAGCCTGGTCGCCGCCAACGGGGCTAAACGCCTGAACGTCTCGGTGGCGGGATGACACTGCTGGCACTCAACCGTTTTGAATTTTCATCGTGGAGCCGATCTGATGTCCGACGACCTCATCGCCATGCGGTCCCTCGCCAAGCGCTTTTTCGACTGCGTAGAGATCGGGGACATCAAAGGGCTGATCGCCTGCTACGCGCCCGGCGCTAAGATCTGGCACAACACCGACCGCCTGGAACAGACGCCGGCCGACAATGAAAAGACGCTGGCCGGCTTGGTCACGCGTATCAAGGACCGAGTTTACGCTCACCGGCGCGTCGAGGTTTTCCCTTCAGGCTTCGTCCAGCAGCATGTCCTGCAGGGCACGCGGGTCCAGGACGAGATGCGGGTCGAACTTCCGGCCTGTATCGTCTGTGCAGTCTCTGACGGACGGATAACCCGTCTAGACGAATATTTCGACTCGGCCGGCGTCGCCGAGTTCCGCAAGTTCGCCTGACGTCAAAATCTCCAGGATTTTCCCATGCCCGTACTGCGCCAGGTTCCTCGCAACGAAGTTACCGCGGAGGTCGTAACCCGCTACTACGACCGTCTTTTCGGCCCCACACGGGACCCAGTCGCCGAGCCGGGCACCGCCACGGGCACGCCCGGTGACTGGTGGACGGTTTTCGCGCTCGCGCCGGACATCTTCCAGCACGCCGTCGACGGGTTCGCTGTCTACCGTCATCCCGACCGCAAAATCGACCCGGTGCTACGTGAGCTCGGCCAGACGCGGGCCGGCTGGGTCAAGGGCAGCCAGTTCGTCTTCTCGCAACACTGCAAGTCACTGCGCGGGCTGGGCGTCTCCGAGGAGAAGATCGCGGCCGTCCCTCACTGGACGGTGGCCGACGTCTTCAACCACCAGGAACGCGCCGTCCTGGCCTATGCCGATTGCCTCACGCAGGGAGACGGGCGCACTCCGATTGAGGTGTTCGACAAACTCAAGACCTTCTGGTCGGACGAACAGATCTTCGAGTTTACCTACATCACCACGCTCTATGCGATGCACGCTGTCATCACTCGGGCGCTCCGTATGGAGTTCGACAACCGGCCCGAACCGATCGTGGAAGTCGCCGCTCCAGGGGGATTTTCCGCTCAGGACTTCCTCAGCGCACCGCGCCCGCAAAACAGCTGAACGCGCCGTCGCACCGCGGCTTGGACGATGCGACGGAAGGCGTTGGCTACATCTTCCAAACCAGCGTCATGCCGTAGGTCTTGGGCGGCGCATACGGCACAAGTCGCTGCCCATAGGGCGCGAAAGCCGTTACGTAAGTCGCCACAAGCTCGTCTGTGAGATTCTTGCCCCAGACGGCCAGTTCCCATCGCTTGTCAGGAGAGGTGAGCGACACCCGGGCATCGACGTTGATATAGCCCTCCTGCTTCTGCGTCGGGAGATTGTTGGCATCGAAGTACATGTGCGATTGGTTGGCGTAATCGACCCGGCCCAGTAGCCCCCAACCGTCCACTTCGAAACCGTATTGGGCGCCTAGGTGCATCTTGTCGCGCGGCGCCCGCGGCAGATAGTTGCCGGTGTAGTTTGCGGTGGCCCCGTTGGCGAAGCTGGTGAACCTCGCGTCAATCCGGGCATACCCGATCTCGAGCTGCAGGCCCTCCATGGGCGAGAAGACCCCTTCGATCTCTGCGCCTTTGATCCGCGCCGTCGCGGCGTTTCCGACAACGACGCAGCACAGCGGCACAAGCGACGACACCTGCAGGTTGCTGTAGTCCGTCTGATAGACGGACAGGTCCAGCCGCGCGCGGCCATCCCACCATTGGGTTTTGGCGCCGCCTTCATAGCTCCAGGCGTATTCCGGATTGTACGCCGTCGATTGGCTCAACGCGGAGCCTGCAATCCCTTGGAAGCCGCCGCTCTTGAAGCCCCGGGTCGCCGACACATAAAACAGAGCGTCCTTGCTCGCCTGCCAATCCAGCGCAAAGCGCGGCGTCAGCGCGTTCCACGATTTGGAACCGGCAACATCGTAACTGGCAGCCAGTGGCGGTGGCAGGCCGGGCCCTGAGACCTTCATTCCGATGAAGTGACCGCTCTTCTTCTCTTCGGTCTCACGCAGCCCGACCGTCGCGGTGAGCGCGTCCGTGATGGCATAGCTCAACTGGCCGAAGACCGCGAAGCTGGTTGCCTTGACGGCTTGGGGATAGGTCGCCACGCCGGTGATCGACGGAGCCGGGAAGTCCTGGCGCAAGTCTTCGGTGCGGTGGTTATCCTCGTGCAAATAATAGGCGCCGACCTGGCCGTTCAGGCGATGGTCCATGGCGTTGAAGGCGAGACGAACCTCCTGACTGAACTGCTTGTCCTTCTCATGGTCGGTTTCGGTGGACTCGATCTGCGCTGGGGGATTGACCGGATTGGAGAAGAAGGGCGTCCGGAAATTCAGCGTCGCCTGACGATACGCTGTGATCAAGGTGACCGTCCCGACCGGCGTGGTCCAATTGACCTCGCCGCGATAGGTCGTGAGGTATCGGCGCAAATAGCCGTCTATGTAGGCGTCGACCACCCGGGGATCGGGATTGATGCCAACGCAGTGCGCTCCGCCGGCCCGCGTGGGGTCGCAGATATTGTGGCGCGGATTGCCCCGCTGGTCCTGGTCGGTGATATCGGCGGCAAGCAAGACGTCTAGGGTTTCAGTGGGTTGAAGGCGCAGGGCTGCCGTCCCGGTCTTCAGGTCTTCATTGTTGACGCGGTGGCCGGTAGTTTCGTTGAATTCATAGCCGTCGTGAGACTTCAGCGATCCGCCCACCGACAGGAACACCTTGTCGTTTATCGGCAGATTTCCGCGAGCGTTGAGTGTGTAGCGGCTGTAGTTGCCATAGCCGCCCTCGATACGCAGCGATGGATCGGCCGAAGGCTTGCGACTGACGTACTGGATCAGTCCGCCGACGGCGTTCTTTCCGAACAATGTGCCTTGCGGTCCTCTCAGCACCTCGACTCGCTCAAGGCTGAGCGCATCGATGTCTGGGGTCCCGCCGCGCCCAGCATAAACGCCGTCCACGAAGACCACGACTGACGCATCACCGCCTGCGTTTTGGCTGATCCCGAAGGCAGAGCCGATCCCGCGGATGGCGAAATTTGACTGTATCGGATCCACCGCGCCAGCGCTGAAGCCCGGGGTGCGAAGCGCGATATCCTGCAGGCTCTCGATCGCCTGCCGTTCAAGGGCGGCGCCGGAGAAAGCCGTTACCGCGATGGGCACCTTCTGGATGTTCTCCTCGACCCGCTGCGCGGTCACGATGAGTTCGGAAACTTCGGCAGGCGGCTTGTCGGCAGCGGCGGCGGAACTGGCCGCAAGTTGAGCCGCGCTCAAGGCAAGCCATGATACGTGGCAAGCAAATCGCGTCGTCATCTCTCAGTCCTCCCCGTGGCCTCGTCAAAGGTCGCGAGGCTCTCCAGAAGAACGACGTTAGACCAGTTTACATAGAATACTAAGCTTTTAGCCCGCGAGCCTTGGTGGACCTGCTAGGCGTTGACGGCTGCGCGAAGTTCGGCGGCCTCGGCCGCGGCTGCGAAGGGCTTCAGTCCTAAGGTGAGGATCGCTGCCGAAATCGGCAAGACGACCGCAGTGACGATCGCCAGGCTATAGCGAAGGTCGGCATCACTGTGAAAACCGAGGTCGGTCACCAGCGCTATGAGCGTGGGTCCCAACCCAAGCCCGACCAGGTTCGCCACCAAGAAATAGAGCGCTACCATCCTAGCCCGTAGGCGATTGGGCGTGATGAGCTGCAGCGCGGCGCCGGCGACGCCGCCGTGAATGGTGCCCAACAACATGCCCAATATCATCAGGCCAAGCGCAATGGCCAGGGTAGGCGCAAGCGCCATTCCCACAAACAAGGGCAGCAACAGGATGGCATTGAGCCGGATGACCCGAAGGTGCGCGTCCTTGAAGCCGCGCCGATAGAGGCGGTCAGCCATCCAGCCGCCCAACAGAAGGCCGCAAGCGCCGCAGCCTGCGGTCGCCGCGCCGAACCAGAGCCCCGCCTGGGGAACCGGCATGCCATATGTGCGGTGCAGGAATTGCGGAATCCAAGCCATCGCGCCGTACATCACCAAAGCGACAAGTGACATTCCCCCAAAATGAGCTCCGATGGCGGCCGGATGAGTGCGGAGGAACGCAAAGAATTCTCCGCGGACCGGCTGCGATTGAGCGCCCCGACGGGCAGGCTCGCGCACCGTCAACGCCACAAGGGCGGCTACCACCAGGCCTGGCAGCCCCACCCACAAGAAGATGATGCGCCAGGGCGCCAGTTCGCCCAAAAGCGGCACGAGCAAGTGGGGCCCTACGCTCACAGCCTTCACGACGAAGGCACCCGCAATCAGGGCTAGGCCCGAACCGAGGGGCACACCAATAGAATAGACCGCCATGGCGCGGCCGAGCTTGTCGGACGGAAAGCAATCGCCCAGCAGGGAATAGGCGGCTGGCGACAAGGTCGCCTCGCCGACGCCGACGCCGATGCGCGCGAGGAAGAGGCCAGAGTATCCGCGCGCCAGCGCACAGCTCGCGGTCATCACGCTCCAGGCGGCGACCCCGGCAACGATTATCCCACTTCGGCCGCGCCGGTCGGCCAGCCAGCCCAAAGGAATCCCCAGCGCGCTGTAGAAGATCGCGAAGGCGAACCCCATCAGGAGGCTCATCTGAATGTCAGAGATGCCCAGGTCGGCACGGATCGGCCCGACCAGCAGGCTGAGGATCATCCGGTCGATAAAGGACAAGGTATAGGCGACCAGCAGAAGGGCGACGATGTACCAAGCATAGGCTGGCGAAGGCGAACCCGAGTGGTGGACGCCATCACTCAAGACCAGAAATCCGGTATTGGACACCTTGCGCCATCCGCCGACCGCGGCCGACGGCGACCAGGCAATTTAGCCACTCATACCGCTCATCCGCGGTTTCGAAGGTGGGCTGGATCCGAAAATAGTAAGCGTCGTCCGCAAGCCCCTCCACCTTCCCGGGATCGCGGAAATCAACTAGCGCCGACGCCGGGATTACCAGCCGGCCCCCATAAGAAACGTAAATCAAGGCGCCATCATGCGTCTTCCAAACGGAGCGCACATCGATGAGAGTCAGCGCCGCCCCTTCGGCGGACACCGCCAACTCTGACCAGTCGCCTCCGCCCGCCAGCACCTCCCCACGCAGCCGCTCGCCGTCGAATACACCCCCGGCGATGTAGCTGACGCGCCGATTTCGCCAAGGCGATTGGCCGAGCGGCAGCGGCGCGTCGTCTACGAGGCGGATGTCCACCGTGCAGAGCGGCCGGGCCTTCAGAAGCTCCGTTCCTGACATTCCGATCCCCACGGTCCCAGATACTTAGAACTCTACATAATTGCGGGATGCCGGGAAGATGCGTTTCAATCTGGCGTAAGCGGGGTGTCGCGCAGCAGATCGGCCGCCAGCTGGAAAGCGGCGTTCGCGGCCGGTACTCCGCAGTACACCGCGCTTTGCAAGATGACTTCCTTGAGCGCCTCCACCGGCGTCCCATGATCGAGCGCCGCGCGCAGGTGCAGTTTCAATTCGCCCTCACGCCCTAAGGCGATCAACATCCCGATGGTTAGTAGCCGACGCGTGAGATGGTCCAGCCCTGGGCGGGTCCAGATCTCGCCCCAGGCATATCGGGTGATCAGGTCCTGGAATTCCGCAGTAAACGGCGTCGCCGATGCGGTTGCGCGGTCTACGTAAGCCTCGCCAAGCACCTCGCGACGGGTCGCGACGCCCAGTGAATGTCTCGCCTCTTCGTCCATCAGACGACCTCCAGGAAAGACCGGAACACATCGGCGACCCCACGTCGAAAAGCCAGGAGGCCGCTGGTCAATCTTTGCAGACTGGCGCCAGAAGACGCGCGGTGAGCGCTTCCGCCTCACCGACATCCTGTCCAACGGCCGCCGCCGCAAGATTGCGCGCCATGGCGACGACATCCACTTCGAGACCTTCGGCGACATCGGCCATGGCGGCAACGGCGCCGTGCGTGAGTTCGAAGAGGTCCGCCAAGAGGGGGGCCTGAGCCTGCCAGCCGCCAAGTCCGCGTTCATGCTCTCCGGCGGTCGTAGCGATAAGGGCCGCAGCAAGTTGCGGCGTGCGCGACGCCGCCGAAATCGCGGTCTGGCAGCCGGTCGGATTGCGCTTGTGCGCCATGGCGGAGGAGCCACCTCGCCCAACCCGGCGGGGCTCGAAGGCCTCGGCGACCTCGCCTTGTCCGAGGAGCGCCAGATCGCCAGCGAACTTCGCGGTCACGGCCGTCGCTATCGCCAGCGCAGCGCCAAGGCCGGCGATCGCGTCGCGGCGTGCGTGCCAGGGGCCGGGAGGGCAGCCAAGGCCGAGATCATCGGCGACCCGACGGGCCACCGCCTGCCCTCGGCCATCTTGGCCGGCGAGCGTACCCACGGCGCCGCCGAGTTGCAGGACCAGGGCCCTATCGGCTTCCCGGACGAGACGCTGGCTCGACTCCATCAGCGACAGGCGCCACTGCGCCGCCTTCAGCCCGAAGGTGGTGGGGGCTGCCGAGCGGAGCAAGGTGCGCGCCAGCATAGGCGTGGCGGCGTAAGTGCGGGCCAGCCCCTCAAGCGCGCTGATCAGTCGAGCGAGGTCCCGGTGCAGTAAGGCGAGGCCCGCCTTCGCCTGCAGCACGAGCGCTGTGTCAGCGACGTCCTGGCTCGTGGCCCCCAGGTGAACCACGGCGGCAGCCTCGGGATGGGCGGTTTCCAATCGCGTTCGCAACTCGGCCACCAGCGGAATGGCCAAGGTCCCCGCGTAGGCTGCTGCCTTGGCTAGTGCCTCAAGATCGAACGGCGGGCGGCAAGCCTCACCGATCAGGTCGGCAAACCGCGGCTCGAAAAGGCCTTCCGACGCCTGGGCCCGGCTGAGCGCTGCCTCAAAGGCCAGCGCGTGAACGACCAGGGCCTTGTCGCCGAAGGCCTCGAGCATAGCCGGCGTGGAGCTCGCGAGGTCTTGGATCAACGAAGCCATTAGCAGTCGAAAAAGACGGTCTCGTCCAGCCCCTGCAGAACGATATCAAATCTGTATCGACCAAGACCCGAGCGCCGAGCGATCAGGGTCTTTCGGCGCGCCTTTGGAACCAGAGCCAGCACGACGTCATCATCGAGGCCGGGCTGACCTTCGAAGTAGATGCGTGTCACCAGGCGCGCCAGAATTCCGCGACCCAGCACACCAACGGCGATGTGCGAGGCCTGAAGCGAATTGCCCGGTCCAGGCACCCGGCCCGGAAGCAAGGTTCGAAAGGCGAATCCGCCGTCGTCGCTTGTTGCCGCACGACCGAAATGGGCGAAACCACTATCATAAATGCCGTCCGCGTTAGCCTGCCAGATCTCAATCAGAGCATCAGATAAGGGCGCGCCATTGCCATCCTGGACTCGGCCCTCGATTTCGATGACCTCGCCCTGGCGACAGTCTTGCCGCCTCGGCGGGGCCAGCAGAAAGTGCGCAGCCGGCACCAAGTCGGGCCGCGCACCCGCTTTGGACGCGGAGACCAAGTCGGCGCCGCCCGGGTGTGGCAAGGCATAGTGAAAGAAAGGTCCTACGGTCTGCCAAGGGGTCTGGCCTCGGGTGTTCTCCTCAGGCAAGACTAAGACTCCATCGGGGTCTGTGAGCGCCCCCGCAGCACGATATCGAAGACGTAGCCCAACGCCCAATTCGGCTGCGTCAAGCCAGGGTCGAAGCGCGCTACCAGGCGGTCACGCGCCGCCTCGGGAACCGCCTGCGCGATAGGGTCGCGCTCAATTAACGGGTCCCCTTCGAAATACATCTGGGTCACCAGCCGAGTGACGAAAGCAGGTCCAAACAGTGAAAAATGGATGTGCGCCGGTCGCCAGGCATTGTCATGATTGCCCCAGGGGTAGGCGCCGGGTCGCACCGAGGTGAAGCTGTAACCACCCTGATCATCAGTCGCTAAGCCGCCTGCCCCTGTAAAGTTTGGATCGATCGGCGCATCCCATTGATCGCGTGCATGGATGTAGCGCCCGGCCGAGTTCGCCTGCCAGATTTCGATAAGAGTCCGGGGGACCGGCCGCCCGTCCTCGTCAAGCACCCGCCCGGCCACAATGATCCGCTGCCCGATAGGTTCGCCGGGATGCTGACGGGTGAGGTCGGCGCTCCCCATGGCGCCAATGCTGGTCCAGTCCGCCAGACCCGTCGTCTCAGTCATGGTTCGGGGTATCCGCACCAAGGGCTGCGAGGGTGCCCGCAGGACGGTGGACTTGTAAGGGACGAACAAACTCTGCGGCTGCGAGGCGGCGTCTTCCCGTCGATATGAATTGCGCTCGACCATTGGAATTCAAGCATGTCGCAGCCACGGGCGCCCGGCAAGGGAACGGATGCGATTTCGGGACGAGCGCGTGGAGGCGATACCCCAGAACATGGAGGCAGATCACGCCAGGGCGAGCCCATCCGGGCGAGCCAGAACACCCCGTCCAGCACCAGGCGGTGATCCCTCGGCCGGCGGCCCCGGCGCGGACCGGTCTCGATCACGAACGGCGCGAAGAACC
>JAYUBY010000205.1:0-3398 GCA_043740635.1 Alphaproteobacteria bacterium | reverse complement strand
CGATGGCCCCTTGGTTGGCCGGAGATCCAACGGCCGCTGTCGTCGTAGTAGCCGGTGACCGGACCCGGGATCCACCGGCCATACCGATCATAGTGGCCGCTGGCGATACCGGAGACCCACTGGCCATTTGAGTCGTAGTAGCCATTAGCGGAGGCAGGCACCCAAAGACCGTTGGAATCGTAGTAGCCGGCGGTTGAAGCGGCGGTGTCGGCCGGGACCCATCGGCCCTGAGAATCGTAATAGCCGTTGGGTGCGCCATCGACCCAGTTCCCGTCACGATCATAATATCCGGCGGCGTTTTCACGATCGATGGCGTTGGCATGCCAATAGCCATTGCGGTCGTAAAAGCCATAGGCGTGGGCGCAGTCGGCGTTTGGCCTGGTAAGCTGGTTGCCGACGAGCCCGCCGCCGATGGCGCCGAGAATGGCGCCGCTGCCGCGATCACGCGGACCGGCGATGGCGCTGCCGAGAAGGGCGCCGACGCCCGCGCCGACGACGGTGCCGGCGACCCGGTTTTCGCGCTGTTGTTCACAGGTCTGTTGGGCCGCGGCAAAGGACGGGACGAGCAACATCGTCGCGACACTGGCGGTAATTAGGATTTTGCGCATGGGAGAGTGCCTCTAGAGACGACGTCTGGTCGCGTCCTCGGTATAGCAACGCCCGACCTTCCGAGGGGTTCCTGGTCCCGACCGTGGCGAGCTGGCGCCAACTCCCTCAACATGACCTACGCTTGGTTCTTGACCTGCCTCCAAGCGAGCTCGGGGGTCGCGGGCAGCGTGTTCAGCACCGGATCGTCTTGTAGGAGACTTCAATACCGCGCTGGGCGAGCAGTTCCTCGACATCCGGAAGCTCAGCTTGAAAGCGGAAGTAGAGCCAGACCGCATGGCGGACCACGTCGGCGGGGAGCCGGTGGCGCTTAGCGAGATAGGTTGCATGAAACCCCTGCCGCACAACGGCCCGCAGGGCCCCAATGTGGAGATATGTTAGCGTTAGACTGACAACACCCCCGCCATGGCGAACCACAGACCACGCGCACGACGCATCTGTACGATCGCCGTTCCGACCAGGTAGGCCTCTTGCGGATGATCGGCCGAACGGCCAGGGGAGTTCCTACGTCGACCGGCTATCAGATGGTTCATTCGAGGAATGCATGAACGAACGCCGCATTCATCAGATATTCGAGATCAGCATCTTGGTGAAGGGATTCGACGCTCTGATCGAGTGTATCGGCGGCCTTGTATTAGCCTTTGTCAGCACGACGTCCATCACCAACCTAGTCAACGCGATCACCCAAGAGGAGCTGATCGAAGATCCGAAAGATTTTATCGCGACACACCTATTGAGCTTGGCCCAGACCTTCAGCGTCAGCGCCGAACACTTCTATGCCTTCTATCTCCTTAGCCACGGCCTCATCAAACTGTTTATGGTCGCCGCTCTGCTCAGAAACAAGCTCTGGGCCTACCCTGCATCGCTGATCGTTCTTGGCTTCTTCATCGTCTACCAACTCTACCGCTTCTCATACACGCAGGGCTTCGGCCTGATCATCTTGACGGTCTTCGATGTCGTCGTGATCGGATTGATCTGGCACGAATACCGTCTGCTCCGCGACCATCGGCCGAAGCGGTAGGCTGTCGGCGGTCCGTGGCGGTTGGCTAGGCAGCCAGTCCGAGTTCACTCAGCCCCGTTAGGACCGCGCGAAGACCGGACGGCGGCGCCGCGCACATTGTTCGATACGTGTTCAAGAAGGCGAGCCAAAGCCCATATTTCGTCGCGGCGGCGGATCGGCCCCGAGGGTCGAAACGATAAGGCTGAGACCCGGCGCTTTCACGCCCCCAGCGGCGGCTCGATTCAGGAGTCGCCGACCGGGCCGTGAAGCTCAGCGCGGGCTATTCCTCGTCCACCGGCTCGATGCAGTTTCGCGTGGTGCAATGCTTGCGGGTGGGGGTCGGGGACTGGATGCTTGTCGGCGGCGGCCCGGCATTGTGATGGCACAGGGTGAGGCACATCGTGTCGCCCGCTCTGCATTTGCAGTCGCCCGAGGGCGCCGAAGCGGCTGGGGCGGTGACATAGAGATTGCGCCAGGCCAGTTGCAGATCAGGGGTCTTGGCATAGCGGCCGATCGCCTCCACGGAGAGCCGGCATGTTCCGGGTCGCGGGACCTCCACCTTCCAGTGGCCGAAGGCGACCGCGCCTTTCGGCATAGACCCCTTCGTCTGCACCTCCGGCGTGTCGGCTGCCCGGATCAGGCGGCAATCGCCGGTGATCACCCGCACCCGCATCTGCACGGACCTGGCAGTCTCCAACGTCACATTGCTGAGCTTGCCCTTCAGGTCGGCGACCGGAACCACGCCGGGGTCTGCGAGCGTGGCGGGGTCGAATGTCACGACGGCGTCGGTTCGCAGCGCCGAGAAGGACGCCCGCCAGAGCGTGGCGATGGATTCGCTTGCCAGCGCCTCGCCCGCTCTCGGATTGCTCAGGCGGTCTTCCGCGTGGGCGGCGGTGTCGCTGGCCATGGCGACGACGAACGCGCTGACCGCTGCGTTCAGGGCTTCGGTCGGGTCGCCGAACTGGGTCTGTGGGTTGCCTGTCCAGAAAGCGCTGTAGTGCGAGACCGGGGTACCGGGGCACTCAGGGGCCTGAGTTCCTTCCCACAGCACATGGTTGGACGTTGCGTACGATGCGGCATCCGTCGAGCCATTCCAGAACCAGGGATCGAACCAGTCCAGCATGGGATCGCTTCCGGCGGCCGCCAGGAACCGCTTCGCCTCAATGGTGAAGTCGGAAGTGTACCGCTTCATCAAGGGCCCGAACGGGGCCGGGGCGCCCGTCACGCTCGCATCCAGGATCAAGCTTTTCGGCTTGGCCGCGAGTTGCTTCCTGAGGTCGGACGCGAACTCGCCGTTGATGTGATAGGGCACGTGGGCGTCAGCGAGGAAATGGGCGCTCCAGGCGGCGCCCTGCTCGCGGCCGGATTTGCGATAGGCCAGCGGCAGGAAATACTTGGCGGCGGCGATGTTGGCGCGCCCTTCGTGCCCCCGCGCCGCGCGCGGGTTGTACCAGTGATAGGAATAGGGGGTCGAACCCTTCGCATCCGGCCCCGCGCCGTGCTGGAGGAGGTTGGCGCCCTCGTGCGCCTCGATGGCGGCCATCGGTGGAAAATCTGCGCCCTGGAACGCCCGATCCTTCTGCAGATAGGCGTAGGCCGTCTTGTCCAGGCAGAGGTGGGTGTTGAACCTGGTCGCGAAGTCGCCGACAGCATTCGTTGAGCCCCACCCGAAGGCGCCGGTCGTGGGCGCCAGGACGAGGCCGCAGACCGCCAGCGCAAGCAAACGTTTCATCACCGTCTCCGGGCGCGAGGAGCGCGCCTGGTTGATGCTCTAACCGTGCGCCGGACTGGG
>JAYUBY010000204.1:0-2254 GCA_043740635.1 Alphaproteobacteria bacterium | reverse complement strand
GACCACCATGGTCGAGTGCCAGCCCAGTCGGGTCAGCAGCATCTTGAGCTGGACGTAGGTGCAGTTCTGCGCCTCATCGATGACCACGAAGGCGTTGTTCAGCGTGCGGCCGCGCATGAAGCCGACGGGCGCGATCTCGATGGCGCCCTCGGCCATCAGGGCCCGCACGCGTTTCATGGAGAGCCGGTCGGACAGCGCGTCGTACAGCGGGCGCAGATAGGGCGCGAGCTTGTCCTCGGCGTCGCCGGGCAGATACCCAATCGACTCGCCGGCTTCCACGGCCGGACGCGACAGCACGATGCGGCCCACGGAGCCGGCTTCCAAAGCCTCCACGGCCTTGGCGATCGCCAGGTAGGTCTTGCCGGTGCCGGCCGGGCCCAGCGCCATGACCAGGTTCTTGGCGTCGATGGCCTTGATCAGCTCTTCCTGGCCGGGCGATTTGGCCTTGATGGTTTTGAGGTAGCCCTGGTCGCGGTCGTCATTGGAGTGCGCGAGCGGCGACCATCCCCTTTCGAGCGGCAGCCGGCGGATTTTATCATCACCCGCAAACTGGCCAGCATCGAACGCGCCTTCGCGCATTTGTCGCTTCAGGGCTCGCTTGGTCATCTAAAGCCTCCGTTTGCCCCAGGGATCTGGGGACAAGAAAAAAGGGCGACCCCGCATTGGAGCGCCCTTGGGTCGAACAGAAGAGAGAGGGAGAGTTGGCGTGCGAGTCGCGTTGGCCTTGGTGGCGGCTCGCCTGACCGTGCGGATCCGGGCGGACATGCCCGTAAGAACAACAAGCTCAGCGCCATCAACCCCATCCAGCGCGAGACGCGAACCGAAACCGGCCCGCGGTGGTCCGAGAGGGGTATCGCCCTCTCGAATCGCCCGACTAGAATGATCCTAACTTGGTTTAGAAACCATTAAACGGACCGATTGTCGCAAGAAACGGGATGCACGAATGAGTGTCTACAACTTAGGTAATGTGACACCTGAATTACCGAATGATGACGAATACTGGATTGCGCCCACGGCTGCGGTTATGGGCCGAGTGATTCTTAAGAAGAACGCGTCGGTCTGGTGGGGCGCGACTCTGCGTGGCGACAACGACCCGATCACCGTCGGAGAAAACTCTAACGTGCAGGACGGCAGTGTTCTGCACACCGACACCGGCTCGCCGCTGACCATCGGGGCCAATGTGACGGTGGGCCATCTGGTGATGCTGCACGGCTGCACGATCGGCGACAATTCACTGATCGGCATCGGCTCGATCATCCTGAACGGTGCGAAGATCGGGAAGAACTGCCTGATCGGCGCCAACTGCCTGATCACCGAGGGCAAGGAGATCCCGGACAATTCTCTGGTGATGGGCGCGCCGGGCAAGGTGGTCCGCGAGCTGTCGCCGGAGCAGGCGGCGGTGATGGCCGCCGGCGCGGCGCACTACGTCGAGAACTGGAAGCGCTATCGGCGCGAGCTCAGCGAGGCTTGAATAATCCCTCCTCTTTAGGGGAGGGTGGCGAGCGCAGCGAGACGGGTGGGGGTGTGCGGGCCGGACGCCGAGTCTGAGCTTGATCCTGGCTTCCCCACCCTGGCCGCTTCGCGGCCTGTCCCTCCCCTGAAGAGGAGGGATGAGAAAACAGGAGGACACCATGGCTTATGAGTTCGTGAAGGTGGAGCGTGAGGGGCCCGTGACGGTGTTCACGCTCAATCGCCCCGAGGTGATGAACGCACTGCATTCGCCGGCGCACTTCGAACTGGGCGAGGCTTTCGACGCCTTCGCGGCCGATCCGGAGCAGTGGGTGGGCATCGTCACCGGCGCCGGCGAGCGGGCGTTCTCGGCGGGCAACGACCTCAAGCACCAGGCGACCGGCGGCAAGATGGGCAGTCCGCCGTCGGGTTTCGCGGGGCTGACCTCGCGGTTCGATCTGACCAAGCCACTGATCGCGGCGGTGAACGGCGTGGCCATGGGCGGCGGGTTCGAGATCGCGCTGGCCTGCGACATCATCGTGGCCTCCGAGGCGGCGATCTTCGCCCTGCCGGAGCCGCGGGTGGGCCTGGCCGCGCTGGCCGGCGGCCTGCACCGGCTGCCGCGCGCCATCGGCACCAAGCGGGCGATGGGCATGATCCTGACCGGCCGGCGGGTGACGGCTGCCGAGGGGCACGAGCTCGGCTTCGTCAACGAGGTCGTGGCGCCGGGCGAGCTGATGACCGCGGCGCGGCGCTGGGCGGCGAAGATCGCGGAGCTCTCGCCGATGTCGGTCCGGGCGTCGAA
>JAYUBY010000203.1:0-1665 GCA_043740635.1 Alphaproteobacteria bacterium | reverse complement strand
CGTCATCCTGAGAGCGTGTGAATCTTTAGATTTGGATTGCGCCGAGCTGATGAGGGTGATTCCTTTGTAGCAACGATTTGGAGTTGCTGCGATGCCCGACGAAGAGCTTTTTGACCAGCTTCCAGAACAGACGGTGCCGCAGGCCTTTGATGCCGGTCGTCCGCGGCTGCGAGAGCCTGTTCGTGATCAGATTGAGTTGCGGGCGGTAGACCTCGACGGGCTGATTGGATCGGACCATTCAGCGCGGGTGATCTGGGAATATGTCCGGGGGCTCGACCTGGGCGCCCTGGAGCAAGCGGTACGGGCGCGCGAACACACGCCGGGGCAGGCTCCGGTCAGCCCGCGATTACTGCTCGCGCTGTGGCTTTATGCCACCAGCGAAGGCATCGGAAGTGCGCGGGCGCTGGCGCGGCTGTGCGAAAGCCATGACGCCTATCGCTGGCTTTGTGGCGGGGTGAACGTCAATTATCACGGTCTGGCGGACTTCCGAACCGCCGATACTGACCTGCTGGATCGGCTGCTGACCGAGAACGTCGCGACATTATCCGCAGCCAACGTGATCAATCTCAATGAGGTCGTCCAGGACGGCGTTCGGGTACGGGCGTCAGCGGGCGCCGCCTCGTTCCGGCGCAAGAAGACGCTGCACAAGGAACTAAAGAAGGCGCAGCGCCAGGTCGCCCAACTCAAACAGGAGGTCCATGACGATCCGAACGCCAGCAACCGTCGTATCCAAGCGGCGGGCGAGCGGGCGGCGCGTGAGACCCAGATGCGGGCCAAGGCGGCGCTGGCCAAGCTCGCGGAGATCGAAGCTGAGCGGGAGCGCCGCGCCAAGACCAACAAGAAGCAGGTTGCCAAGCAGAAGGAGCCTCGGGCCTCGACCACCGATCCGCAGGCCCGCATCATGAAGATGGCGGATGGCGGCTATCGGCCGGCCTACAATTGCCAGCTTGGCACCGTGGCGAACGGTCAGATCGTGGTCGCCGTCGAGGCAACGGCGGTCGGCTCAGACCGCGGCCTGATGCCGTCCATGCTCACGCAGATCAAACGACGCCATGGCCGTTGGCCCAAGCGCTACCTCGTCGATGGCGGCTTCAACAAGAATGAGGATACCGAATGGGCCGCCGGCCTCGGCGTGAGTGTCTATGGCCCGCCGATCCGGAGCAAGCACCACACCGATCCCTATACGCCACGCCCCGACGATGGTCCCGGCGTCGCCGCCTGGCGCAGGCGCATGAACAGCCCGCATGGCAAAGCCGTCTACAAGCGACGAACCATGGGCGAATGCATCAACGCCCGATTCAGGCAGTGGAACCTGCGCCAGTTCGTGGTGCGCGGTCTTCGCAAGATCCAGAACGTGCTGAGCATGTTCGCTCTAGCCAACAACATCCTGCAAGGCCACCGTCTCACACCAGCAGCATAGCCTGCTCCACCACCAAATCGACCAAGGTGCGCCCTTGATCGAGCACCAGAATCCGGTCCGAATCCGCGATCGTGGACAAGCGGTGCGCGATCGACAGTGTGGTGCGGTTCGAGGCGACCGCGCGCATCGTGCTCAGGATTTCCTGTTCGGTGCGGGTGTCGAGCGCGCTGGTGGCTTCGTCGAACAGCAGGATCGGCGGGTTTTTCACCAGCGTGCGTGCGATTGCGACGCGCTGCTTCTCGCCG
>JAYUBY010000202.1:0-1626 GCA_043740635.1 Alphaproteobacteria bacterium | reverse complement strand
CGAGCCTAGGTGCGTCGGGTGAAGCCGGACTTAAGGACCGCGCCCGTGAAAAGCGCCTTTCGCCCCGGCCGCTTCGGGCCTAACTTGCAGGCCTCCTCGGGGGGCCGCGCTTGAGCGGCTGAGAGGCGGGTGATCCCGCGACCCGTCGAACCTGATCCGGGTCATGCCGGCGAAGGGAAGGATGCGGCGCCAAGCCCGCAGTCTCTTTCGTCGGCGGCCCATAGAGAGGCACGCCATGAACAAGCCCACCGGCAATATCGAACCGGCTCAGATCCCCACCGGCGAACGCCCGGGGTCGAAGAAGGTCTATCAGTCCGGCGTGCTGTGGCCCGACATCCGCGTGCCGTTCCGCGAGGTGGCCGTCCACCCGTCGGCCAACGAGCCTGCGCTCACCCTCTACGATCCGTCCGGCCCCTACACCGACCCCGCCGTCTCGATCGACATCGAGAAGGGCCTGTCGAAAACCCGCGAGCCCTGGGTGGTCTCCCGCGGCGATGTGGAGCTGGTGGAAAATCCGCGCGAGGTGAAGCCGGCGGACAACGGCTTCGCCAAGGGCCAGCACCTGGCGCCGCAGTTCAAGGCGCCGCGCCGGGTCTACCGCGCCAAGGCCGGCGCCAACGTCTCGCAGCTCGAATATGCCCGCCGAGGGCTGATCACCCCCGAAATGGAATACGTCGCGATCCGCGAGAACCTGCGCCGCAAGGAGAGCGATCCGTTCATCCGCGACGGCGAGGACTTCGGCGCGGAGATTCCGGACTTCTGCACGCCCGAGTTCGTGCGCGACGAGATCGCCCGCGGCCGCGCGATCATCCCGGCCAACATCAACCACACCGAGCTCGAGCCGATGATCATCGGCCGCAACTTCCTGGTGAAGATCAATGCCAACATCGGCAACTCCGCCGTGCTCAGCCACGTCTCCGACGAGGTCGACAAGCTTGTTTGGGCGAAGAGGTGCGGCGCGGACACCGTCATGGACCTGTCGACCGGGCGCAACATCCACAACATCCGCGACTGGATCGTGCGCAATTCGTCCGTGCCGATCGGCACGGTGCCGATCTACCAGGCGCTGGAGAAGGTGAACGGCGTCGCCGAGGACCTGACCTGGGAGGTGTTCCGCGACACCCTGATCGAGCAGGCCGAGCAGGGGGTGGACTACTTCACCATCCACGCCGGGGTCCGCCTCGCCTACGTCCCGCTCGCGGCCAAGCGCGTGACCGGCATCGTCAGCCGCGGCGGCAGCATCATGGCCAAATGGTGCCTCAGCCACCACAAGGAGAGCTTCCTCTACGAGCGCTTCGACGAAATCACCGAGATCTGCAAAGCCTACGACATCGCTTACTCGCTGGGCGACGGCCTGCGCCCCGGCAGCATCGCCGACGCCAACGACGAGGCGCAATTTGCCGAGCTCTACACGCTGGGCGAGCTGACCAAGCGCGCCTGGGCGCACGACGTCCAGGTGATGATCGAGGGGCCGGGCCACGTGCCCATGCACAAGATCAAGGAGAACATGGACAAGCAACTGCGCGAGTGCGGCGAAGCCCCGTTCTACACGCTACGGAACAATGATTCGTTCCCATTAGGAGCGCCTTGACGATGGTTCGTTCCCATAGAGCCAATGAAAACCCT
>JAYUBY010000201.1:0-14373 GCA_043740635.1 Alphaproteobacteria bacterium | reverse complement strand
GCGCGCCCAGGCTGAAGCCGCGAACCACGCCCGCGACGATGCGCAGCGGCAGCAGCAGGCGCAGCAGCGGGACCAGCAACGCCTCCAGGCTGAAGCCGCTAACCGCGCCCAGGCCGACAGCCAACGGCAGCTGCAACAGCAACAGCGTGCGCAAGCAGACGCGGCCAATCGCGTGCGAGACGAGGCCCAGCGTCAGCAGCAGGCCCAAGCCCAAGCTCAAGCAGCCCAAGCCGTGGCCCAGCTCCGAGCTCAATCGCAGGCTCAAATCCAGGCCCAAGCCGCGGCTCAGCATCCGCAACAGCAGAGCGCTCAGGCTGCCGCTGCCCAACTGCATCAGCAGCAACAGGCGCAAGCCCAGGCGGCCGCTGAGGCCCAGCAGCAAGCCGCCGTTCGTGCCTCCACGCAAGCCGCAGTCGATCGTGAGGTCGCGGCCAGGGTGGCCGCGGCGAAACAAGCTGCTGCAGCGAAGCCGTCGGACGCCGACAAGAAGGATGAACGCCAGAAATAGTGAGCCGGCCTGAAAGATTTCCCGCAAGCGCCGGACTATCCCTATGAACGGGGCGGGGGCGTCAGGTGAACTTGAGCGTTGGGCAGGACGAGCGCTATGCGATGGCCGCCGCAGAGTTCGGCAGCGCCATTGAACGCTTAGCGCGAGCCTACGAGGCCGACGCAGACCCCAGGCGGGATCTGATCCAGGATATCCACGTGGCGCTATGGCGTAGTCTCAGCGCCTTCGATGGCCGTTGCTCGCTCCGCACGTGGGTCTATCGGGTCGCCCACAACGCCGCTGCGAGCCATGCGCAGAAGCGCCGCCGTTGGCGGCCCGAGCGCGGCGCTAACCTGGAAGCGCTTGCCAACGTCGCTGACGCAAACAATCCAGAAGCCACGGCCGGAGAGCGTCAAATCCTGGCGCAGTTGATGGCCGTCATCCACACCCTCGGCCCCCCGACCGACAGGTGGCGCTGCTCTATCTGGAAGACCTGGACGCGGCGGCCATCGGCGAGATCACCGGTCTCTCTGCGGGCGCCGTCGCCACCAAGATCCACCGCCTTAAGGCGCTCCTCACCCGACGTTTCGCTCAGGGAGGCAGCACATGAGCCACGGGCCTGACAATCAGCTCAAGGCTCTGTGGAAGGGCCAAGAAGCGGAGGCCAAGCCGATGTCCATAGAAGCGATCCGCGCGCTTGTCCGTCGGGCGCGCATGCGCCGCCGGCGCTCCATCGTCGCGTTGTGCGCCATGGGCGCCTTTGCTGTTCCGATGTTCGCTTGGCGGGCCTGGGTCGACCCCGGCCCGCTGATCCGCGCCGGTTTCCTGGTCGAACTCGTTGGAATTGGCTGGTTGCTTTGGCGAGGAGTTCGGATCTGGCTCAGGCCACCACCCGAGGACTCGACTGCAACTGTTCTGATGGACCTCCATCGAGCCCAACTCATCCGTCAACGGCAGGCGGGCGGCTTCCGAGGGGCGATTGTGACCAGTGCGCCGATCCTCGTAGGTTTGTTGATGATGCTTGCGGGGCTGTCTCGATACCTGCCCGCTAGCCACCGCTCGGCGAATATGTCCGTGCTTATTGGCCTCCTCGCCCTGTGGTTCATAGGGATGGCGGCGCTTACCGTGCTTAGCCGCCGCAAGTTACAGGCCCGGGTCGATGGCCTGGACGACCCCGAGCACAGCTAGAATGTGATCGACCACGAGTTGGGGAGGACACAATGCGAAGGATTCTGGCGGCAGTCTTGGTAGGCCTGCTGGCTCTGAACTCCACAACGACGATGGCGGCGGGCCCCGCGCCCGCGACGCCGAAGCTCTGGAGCGTCCCATCTGACACCGAGATTCGTCAAATTCTCGTCAAGCGCATCGACGGAGAGCATCGCGGCGTCGGGATCGTGGTGGGCGTGATCGACGCTCACGGCCGGCGCATCGTGGCCTATGGCGCCTCCGACAAGGGCGACCCAAAGCCGCTGAGCGACCAGACAGTCTTCGAAATCGGCTCAATGACGAAGGTGTTCACGTCTCTGTTGCTCAGCGACATGGTTCGACGCGGCGAGGTCAAGCTCGACGATCCGGTCGCCAAGTACCTGCCCGCCAATGTCACGCTGCCCAGACGCGGCGGCAAGCAGATCACACTGATAGATCTGGCCACCCACACCTCTGGCCTTCCGCGAATGCCGACCAACTTCGCTCCGAAAGACCCCACCAATCCCTACGCCGACTACACCGTCGAGCAGATGTATGGGTTCCTCGGCAGCTATACGCTCCCGCGTGATATCGGCAGCAAGTACGAGTATTCGAACCTTGGCGGCGGGCTCCTTGGCCACGCATTGGCCCGCCGTGCCGGAACGGACTACGAGACCCTGGTCCGCCGACGGATCACCGGCCCGCTGCGGATGAATGACACGGCGATCACCTTGACTTCGGCGTTGCGAGGTCGCCTGGCCAAGGGACACACGGCGAACCTGGAGCCGACTTCCAACTGGGACCTGCCGACGCTGGCTGGCGCGGGCGCGCTGCGGTCCGATGCCAAAGACATTCTTACCTTTTTGGGCGCGGAGATGGGATACGACGATACGCCCCTAAGAAGCGCGATGGAGGCGCAGCGTAAAGGCCGTCGCCCGACGGACACACCCAACCTCACGGTAGCGCTAGCTTGGCACATCCTTTCGCCACCCGGGACGGACGAAGTCGTCTGGCACAATGGTGGGACCGGCGGCTATCGCTCGTTTATGGGCTTCGACCCAAAGACACGCATCGGCGTCGTGGTGCTGACGAACACATCAAATGGGGCGGGCGATGACGATATTGGCTTCCACCTCCTCACCGGAGCTGCACTATCGGTTCCGCCGCCCCCTCCAAAGACGCATACCGAGGTCGCGCTCGACGCAGCCGCCAAGGCCCGTTTCGTGGGCCGATACCAATTTTCGCCCCAGGCGTTTCTGACCGTGACGCGGGACTCTGAACGGATGTACGCGCAACTAACCAGGCAGTCTCCCGTCGAGATCTTTCCCGAAAGCGCCAATGGCTTTTTCTCGAAAGTCGTCGACGCCCAGTTGACTTTCGACGTTGCGGCGGATGGGCAGGTCGTGGGCGTTGTCCTGCATCAGAATGGCCGTGACATACCCGGCAAGCGGGTAGAGGCGCCGCCGTCTACGCCGTGATCAGCCGACTTTGTTTACGATGGTTAGCGCGGTGTTAACCATGACCGTTCAGGACTCCGGCCATGGCGATCGAGGCAATCCGTGGAGTCGTGGAGAGCGCGATACAGCGCGCATCCCAGGCGACGGGAGTCGACTTTTCGTTCCTGATGAAGACGGCTGGGCGTGAAAGCGGGATGAATCCCGGCGCTAAGGCGAGTTCGTCGTCGGCCGCCGGTCTCTTTCAGTTCGTCGAGCAGACCTGGCTATCTACCCTCAAGCAGCATGGCGCCAAGCATGGCTACGCGCGCTACGCCGACCTGATCAACAAGGGTGGTGACGGCCGCTATCATGTGGCCGGCGATGAGGCGCGCCGCGCGGTGATGGACCTAAGGCTCGACCCGCACGCCGCGTCGCTGATGGCCGGCGAGCTGACGTCTGACTCCGCCGCCTACCTCAAAGGGCGCACGGGCCGCAATCCGACCGCCGGTGAGCTCTACGCCGCACACTTCCTTGGGCCGCAAGGCTCGGCCAAACTCATCGAGGCCGTGCAGAAACAGCCCGCCGCAGCCGCCGCCCAGCTGTTTCCGGACGCGGCGCATGCCAACAAGTCGATTTTTTACCGCGAGGGCCGACCAGCCACCGTGGGCGAGGTCTATGCCAACCTGACCAAGGCGGCTGGCTCCAGCGCACCGGTTGCCGCGCCTGCCGCTGCGCCGTCCGAAGACGGCGGCTTCATCCAGTACGCCTCAGCGCGCAACATGGATCGTCGGCTGCAGCAGGAAGAACTGATCTCGCTGATCCTCAAGGGGACCCAGCCCAGTGACCAAATGGGGGTCGGCAGCCGGCTCACCGGCTCGCTGTTCACAACCGACATGCTCAAGGTCTTGTCCGATAGCCGAAAAGGCTAGGCGCGCGAAGCGCTTCGACACCTAGGCCGCCGCCTCTGCTGCGAAGATCGCCTCGATCTCAGATTCCGAATAACCGATCTCGGCTAAGACCTCGCGTGTGTGCTCGCCCAACGTGGGCGAGCGCGGCCGGATGGTCGCATCCGCGCCTGGGAAGCGGGCGGGGGCGGCTGGTGAGGGGAAGGTCCCGCCCTGGCCGTCTTCGACCTGGACGATAGCGCCGGAGGCCATGACCTGCGGGTCGGCGGCGACCTCGGCAGGCGTCTGCACCGGCGACCAGACCATATCGGCCTCGTCGAGGCGTCGAGCAATTTCTTCGAAGGGCATCGCGGCGAAGGCTATGTCGAGCTCTGCGACGAGCAAGGGCGAGTTTTCCCGACGGGCGCGGCTTGTGGCGAAGCGTTCATCGTCGACAAGATCCGGCCGCCCCGCTATGGCGGCGAAGGTTGGCCAGTCCTTGTTGCCGCCTCTCGGATTATGGACGAACCATCTCTCGTCTGCGCTCTTGAAGAAGGTGGCGATTGGGTTCATCGGCCGTTCGCGGGTACGGATCGACGCGAGCCGACCAAACTTCAGCTGAACGGCCAAGTCCGATCCCATGGTGTAGACGCCAGTGGCCAAGAGTGAGGTTTGCACCAGCCGGCCTTTACCGGTCTGCTCCCGTTCATAGAGCCCCGCCAGGATCGCCGAAACCGTCGCCAGGGTGGTGATATGGTCACCGAATCCAGAGCGAAGCATGAAGGGATCCATGCCCTTAGGAGCGGTCATGTGGGCGACGCCGGCGCGCGCCCAGAAGGCGGTGACGTCAAAGCCTGGCTTGTGCGCGTCAGGACCGTCCAGGCCGTAGCCGGTGACGATTGCGTAAACGAGGCGCGGATTGGCCTTACGGATGGTTTCCTCATCCAGGCCAGCGCGCTTCAGGGCGGCCGGACGAACGTTGGTGATGAAGACGTCGGCCGTGGCGGCCAGGCGGGCCAGCGCCTCTCGGCCCTCTGGCTTGCCTACATCCAGAACCACGGCGCGTTTTCCGCGGTTGTCGAGGTCGAAGGTAGGATTGCCGTTGAGCTCAGTCTTCAGGTCGGCAAAGACGTGGCGCATGGAGTCGCCGCCTGGTCGCTCCACCTTGATCACATCGGCGCCCCAGTCTCCCAGGACGCAGGCTGCGCCCGGCGCAGCGATGTAAGAGGCGAATTCGACGACCTTTAGGCCTTTGAGCAGCACGCGCGCATTCCTCGATAATCAAGCCGGAGCACTCTAGGGCCAGCGACTCAGGTGGGAAATTCTTAATCCACAGATTCGATTCCTAACCCTGCGTTAAGCATGATCATCGACACTCAGACTCGTGGGAATTCCGATCCGTGGATGGGTCTGGAGCCCACATCAGGGACGGCAAGCGAACTATGGCGACGACGCGATCAGCGCTGACGGAAGAGGATATCCGTACGCTGGTGAAAGGCGCGACCGCCGACGAGCGGGCAGGCGCCGCCTATAAGCTCTGCAAGGTTATCGAAACCGCCCCGTTGACCATTCAAGACCGTGCGACCGCCGCAGAGATCCTGCGGGTCATGGCCGCTGACGCCGCCGAACTCGTGCGCCGCGCCCTATCCGTGACGCTGAAGGAGTCGCTGTTGGTGCCGCGAGACGTGGCCCTGAAGCTGGCAAGAGATGTTGAGACTGTTTCGCTTCCGATGCTGAACTGGTCACCAGTTTTCAGAGATTCCGATCTCGTGGACATTGTCAGGCTGGGTGGCCCTGTCCGCCAGCTGGCGATCGCGCGGCGGCCACGGCTCTCGCGCACGGTCACAGACGCCATCGCTGAGCACGGCGTGGAGCGGGCGGTCACCGCGGCTTGCGCCAACGACAATGCCGACTTCGCCGAAGACGCCCTGCAGCAGGTGATGACGCGGTTCGAGCGACACGAAAAGGTGCTGGCCGCTGTCGCCTATCGCAATGTCCTGCCTCTGTCGGTGAGCGAACGACTGGCTTCACTCGTCAGCGATCAGGTTCGGGATCATCTGATCACCCACCACGCCTTGGCGCCCGAAACGGCGTTGGCGATATCTATCGGTACGACCGAACGAGCGACGGTCGATCTCGTCGACCAGGCCGGCCGCACGGCCGATGTGCGCGGGTTTGTGTGCCATCTGGCCGGCTCCAAACGGCTGACCGCATCGCTGCTGCTGCGCGCCCTTGCGCAGGGCCACATGACCTTTTTTGAGTGGGGCGTCGCTGAATTGGCCGGCGTCCCGCATCACCGTACCTGGTTGATGATCCACGACGCCGGCCCCCTGGGGCTGCGCGCAATCTACGAGAGGGCAGGGCTCCCGGCGCGCCTGTTCCCGGCATTCCGCGCGGCGGTAGACACCTTCCACGCCATGGAGTTCGACGGCGGCGCACGCGACCTGGAACGCTTCCAGGAACGCATGTTGCAGCGCTTCCTGACCCAGCCGCAGACCGCCGCTCGGGACGATGTCGACTACCTCCTCGACAAGATGGACCAGCTCTCCGCTGAAGCACGCGCCGAGGCCGACATCGCCGCAACGGCCTAGCACTCTGCGCCGCTTGCGTGTTGGCGCTCGCCGCCTCAAGCTGGCGACATGAGCGACACCCCTGCGACCGCCGAGATCAAGCCCGCCGCAACAATCCTGCTCCTGCGCGACGACCCGACCTTTGAGGTCCTGATGGTCAAGCGCCATCACCAGATCGACTTCGCGTCCGGCGCACTGGTGTTCCCGGGGGGCAAAAGCCACGCTGGCGACCATGACCCGGAATGGGCGGAGCAGACCGTTGGCTGGGAAGCTTATGACGCCGACCAGCGGGGCCTGAGGATCGCTGCGATCCGCGAGGTGTTCGAGGAAGCCGGCATCTTGCTCGCCAAACGCCGCGACGGTGCGCCGATGAGCGGGGAGGCCTGTCCGATGGATGTTCGCCAGGCGGTCGACGCCGGGGCCACTCGGTTTATCGATGTCGTGAGCGATCTGGAGGCGCGGCTGGATCTGGCGGCCCTGACCGTATTTGCGCGCTGGATCACTCCGCCGTTGACGCCGAAGCGCTTCGACACATGGTTCTACGCCGTGAACGCGCCGGCTGAACAGCTCGCGGCTTGCGACGGGCGCGAGACGGTGGACGCCGAGTGGATCGCGCCGTCAGAAGCGCTGCGGCTCGCGGCGGTAGGCGAACGCAAGGTGATCTTCCCCACGCGGATGAACTTGCAACTGTTGGCTGAGGCGAGCAGCGCCAAAGATGCTGTGGTGCGCGCAGCGGCGCGGACCCTGGTAACTGTCCAGCCGCAGATTCAACTTCGGGAGAGCGGGCGTGTGCTCGTCCTGCCGCCAGACGCCGGTTACGGCGCGGTGGCCGAGCCGCTCGGAAATGTAATGTAGATCAACGAGGTCGCCGTTTAAGTTGCCATCACCTGTACGCGGCGCTCAAGCTCTTCGACCAGGACGCGGCCGACCGGATGTTCGTCGGACTTGATGTCGTCCCGCACGGCGGCCTTGATTGCGTCAATGTGGGCGTCGACCAGCTCCAGCGGCGTCGTCGCGCGCTTTTCTTTGTCGTCAATCATCCGGCAGAGCGAGCCGGCGATACGCGTGATCAGCTGGTAGCCGTAGGTGGTGCCGAGGCCCTTCAAGTCGTGGGCTCGGAGATAGAGATTCGCCATCGTCTCGACGCTGATACCCTGCTCCTTCACCTGCTGGCGTGCGGCTTCAAGCTTGGTGATTTCGTCGGCGAGCCACTGGGAAAAATTGCTGGCGAGGCTCTTCAGAGCGGCTTCGGCCTTCGCGATCGCCGACGGATCAATCGTGCCCAACCGGCTGCCGCCAACCTTTAGGCGCAATGCGGTCGCGGGCTGAATCATTTGACCGGAATTCTGCTGACTCACAATACGCCCTCCAGGTGACACCGCCCTAGGCTAGGGCCAACCTGTTAATAACCGATGAGAGGCAAGCCACGGTATTGACTAGCTTTCCGTGAAGCCTGCCGCAGGCGTCCACAGGCCGTCATGCGGAGAATTGCTCGGCCAAAACCCGCTCTTCAAGGCTGCGACCCTCGTCGAACAGCATGTTGAGCGATACGTCGCGATCCTCAGCGATGTGAACTTCCAGGACGTCTCGCACCTCGATGTTGTCCGCTACGGCGCTCACCGGTCGCTTGGCGGCTTCCAGGATCTCGAAAGTCACCTTAGCCGTGTGGGCGAGCAACGCGCCACGCCAGCGTCTTGGCCGGAAGGCGCTGATCGGCGTCAGCGCCAGGACGCGGGCGTCCAGCGGGATGATCGGGCCGTGCGCCGAGAGGTTGTAAGCAGTCGATCCGGCGGGGGTCGAGACGAGGGCGCCGTCGCAGGAAAGCTCGCCAAGGCGCAGCTTGCCGTCGATGGAAATTCGCAACTTGGCGGCCTGACGCGTTTGGCGCAGCAGGCTTACCTCGTTGATCGCCAGGGCCACGTGGCTCTTTCCATGCGTATCGGTCGCCGTCATTCGCAACGGGTGGATCACCGCGCGTTCGGCAGCGGCGATGCGACCCATAAGGCCTGCTTCGCTGTAGTCGTTCATCAGGAAGCCCACCGAGCCGCGGTTCATGCCGTAGATCGGCAGGCTCGTAGCCATGTAGTCGTGGAAGCATTCCAGCATGAAGCCGTCGCCACCCAGGGCCACTATAACGTCGGCCTCTTCCACCGGCGTCGCGCCATAGCGCGTCACCAGCCGCGTAAGCCCCTCCTGGGCTTCTGGGCGGTCGCTGGCGGTGAAGAAGATACGCGTCACGTTGGCGGCTCTTGGGTGACTTGAGACCCTGAGACGGGTCGTTGTCAGGCAAAAGCAGTCAACGCGGAGGGCTTGTCAAACCGACAGCGCGGCCTGGCGGAAAGCCGTAGCGGCGACCTGCGCTGTTACCGGACCGAAGGCGCCGATGGCTCGGCGTGCGCCATCCGGCCCGCCGCCTGGAAGCCCGCCGTTCAGACCACGGACCAACTCCAGGATGCTCGGGAAGACGCTGCGGTCGATGCCGACCGCGGCGCAGGCCAGGCCCAGTAGCTCGGGCCGGTCGCTGTCGATGACGCGCTGCACGTGATCAGTTTCAAAACGACCCAGTGTCGCCAGAGATACAATGAACAAGGAAAGGCGGCCCTCCTGCAGGGCGCGGACCAAATAGCCAGGGCGAAGCTGGCCGGCGGAGTGCAGCTTCTCGATCAGCCGCTGCTCCATGGCCTCGCGCTCGCCGTCTCTGGCCAGTACGATCGGAGTTTGGCCAATCGGGGCGCCGAGGTGCGCTTCCTGGACGGACTGGGCCAGGGCCGCCTCAATGAGCTTGGGATCCAGCCTGAAGCGCTCAGAAAGCGATTGGCGCAGTGCCTGGCCGACCCAAATGTAGAGCTGCATCGCCAGTTCGCCGGTAAGGCCGGGGTGCCCCGAAAGCGGCGCGCGCAGAGCGGCGATCTCGCGAGCGGCGTCGACCAGCCGTTTCATGTCGGCCGGCGCCAGTTCTGCGGAATGGTTGCCAGCGAGCGCCGTCATGACCGCGGGCTCAGCGCCTCGCAGGATCGCGGCAACGACACTTGGGCCGATATTCGGCCGACGAGCCACCTCGATCTGGTGCTCTATGGTGGCCTCGACCAACAGTCGGACGAGATCGGCGTCCTTCAGAAGCGGGCTCATGGCGATCACCGGGCGCGCGATCTCGATTTCATCGAGCGCCAGGACATTGATCAGTGCAGTGGGCGCCCAGTCGACAGTGGACAGTTTTTCGGACAGCCGCTGGCGGATTTCCCGCTCGGCGCCGGCTACAAGTCCCAGGAAGATTGAATTCAGCAGGGCCTGGATCTGCGGCGAACCCATGGCCGAGGCGCCGTCGCCCGCGTCGCACAGTTCCACAATACCAAGCAGCAGGCGCTCGCGGTCTGCGGGCGCGCGGCTCTTGGCGAGTTCCAGCAGGCTTTCGCTGCTTATCGCGACGCTCAAGCCTGATCCTCCGTTCTGTCGGTGAGGCTTAGGCGGTGAACATGCGGGAAGCGGATGAAAACATGTTTAAACCCCCGGCAATGACGAAAAATAAGGACAACTGATCCGGTCAACCGGTCTTCGGGTCGGCCGCAAGCGGCCTTGACGTCGTTCCGTCAGGAGAGGATTCTGCGCCCAACAGACTGAACGGGAGACACCCCATGGCGGACGGATCGGTTGCCGGCGTCGCGACCCTCAAGGGCAAGGTGAGCGCTGAGGAGTGGCAGGCCCGAGTGGAGCTGGCCGCCCTCTACCGGCTTGTGGCGCTCTATGGGTGGGACGATCTGATCTACACCCACATCTCCGCTCGAATTCCAGGGCCGGAACACCATTTCCTGATCAACCCCTACGGGCTGCTGTTCGAGGAAATCACCGCCTCTTCGTTGGTGAAGATCGACCTGGACGGGAACATCCTCCAGGAGACGCCTTATTTCATCAACCCGGCGGGTTTCACCATCCACTCAGCGATCCATGCCGCGCGAGAGGACGCCAAGTTCGTCATGCACCTGCATTCTGATGACGGCGTTGCGGTGGCCGCCCAGGCGTCTGGCCTTATGCCGTTGTCACAACATGCCCTGATTGTGCTGCCGCGCCTCGCCTACCACGACTACGAGGGTATCGCGTTGAACCATGACGAACGCGAGCGGTTGGTTGCAGATATAGGCGACAAAACCCTCATGTTGCTGCGCAACCATGGCACGCTGGCCGTCGGCGATAGCGCCGCCAACTGTTGGGTCAACATGTACTATCTGGAGCGGGCCTGCACCATGCAGGTGAAGGCGCTCTCGGGCGGCGCGGAAGGCGTGGTGATCGCACCCGATGCCTCCCAGGCCGAAGTCAGGAACCAGGTCGCCCGCGGTATCGGCGGCGCGCTCGCCTGGCCAGGCTGCCTGCGCAAGCTCGACCGCGACTTACCGGGCTACGACGCTTAGTCCGAAGGCGCAGTGACGCCGTAAAAAGGCCTCCCCCGTCGCCGGGGAAGGCCTGAAGATGCGCGACAGGAAAAGACGTGGGGGACGTCGTGCCTGACAAGCGCGAGGCGGGCGCATTGGGGTTGCGACCGCGCAAGCCGCCTTCGCCCGGGATGGATCGACGTCGGCAGGTTGGCAGAATGCGCGTTGCCACATCACGCGTCAAGGTTGAGCAGAGTGCGAACAGCTCTACCCGACGTGGTTAGCTCCGCTACGGCTTGAAGCCGGTTCCGATCATCAGATAAGCGATGACGTCAGTGCGGTCCTTGGCGTCCTTGAGACCGGCAAATGTCATCTTGGTCCCCGGCACAACGGTTTTGGGATCGGTGATCCAGGTATCCACATGGGCGGCGTCCCAGGTCCAGCCGGTAGCCTTCAATGGATCCGAATAGCTGTAACCTGGCAGCACGCCCGCCTTGCGTCCGAAGACGCCGTGCAGGTTCGGCCCGGTCATGTTGGGTCCGCCTTCCGGCAAGGTGTGGCAGGTCGAGCAAAGGGCGAACTTCGACTCTCCGTTGGTGAGATCGGCGGTGTTGTAAGGCGCGGGTAGCGCGGCCAGCGCCTTCTGCTTGTCGGCATCGCTCATAGCTGCGGGCGCCGTGACGGTCGAAGCGGATTGCTCCGCCGGGGGCGTTGTCGAAGGCTTGTTGCAAGCGCTCAGCGCGGTGGTCAGGGACACGGCGGCAAGGGTCAAACCCAGGTGGCGCATGCGTTTCATCTCCTCGAACGGGCAACTATGGGACGCCCTTACCCGGGCGGGGCGGCGCCACGCAAGGCCGTCCCTGGCCTGGTGTGCTGGATCTGAAGTTCGCAATCGTGCGGAGATCTCGGAGTGAACTTCGGATTCGCGATACTAGCTGCGCTTGCGCTTCTCGCGGTTCACGGCCTCGTCGAGTGCCTGCAGGAATCGCGAGCGATCAGTCGCCGCGAATGGTCGCGGCCCACCGGTGATCTCTCCTGTGGAGCGGATATGCTCCATAATCGAGCGCTGGGCGAGCGCCGAACCAATCGAGTCGAGTGTAAACAGTCGGCCGTTTGGCGCGATCGCCGTCCCGGCCGCCTTCAGAACCCTGTCAGCCAGAGGAATGTCGTTGGTGACCACAATGTCGCCGGGCTCGGTTCGCTCAGCAATCCAGTCGTCAGCAACGTCAGGTCCAGCGTCGACGATCATCCGTTCGATCAGCTTGGACGGCGGGATGGCGATGAAGCTGTTGGAGACCACGGTGGTCAAAAGCCCATACCGGCCGGCCACTTTGTAGGTTTCGTCCTTCACCGGGCAAGCGTCGGCGTCGATGTAGATGCGCATGCCAAACTCGTCTGTGTAGCCCGAGACCTAGGTGACAGATCGTGGGAGTGCCGGGGTTTCGTAATTGATCGCCGCCGCCTTTGGTAGCAGCTTGACGGTTGAGCTGATCGCGATGTGCAGTCGGGCGTAAACGTTAGGTCAATCAGCCGCTGGCGGGACGGTACCGGGCGACGTGGCACGTTGCGTTTGCGGGCTGACTATCTCGGTGAGATTCACCCCGGGCGTGACGGTGAAGGCCGACAGCTTCTACGACACCGCAACCCTGATGGACTACTCGGCCCCCAACTCCGGCGGCTTCCGGCCATTGGCCCTGGCCCTCAATGGTGGGTGAGCCGACCGAGCAGGCGGCAGAGGTCGCTTTGTCCCGTCGCGCCCGTCTTGGCGTAGATGTGGGCCAAGTGGCTTCGGATCGTGGGCATCCCGACCGCCAGTCGCTCCGCCGCCTTGGCCGGCTCCAGGCCCGCGAACAGGGCCGCCGCGACGCGGATTTCGGCCGGGGTCAGGTCGAAAAGGTCTCGCAACATCGGCTCCGACAGCTCGCCGCTCGCCTCCGGATCGGCGATGCTGACGATAACCGCCGGTCCGGCGGCGAACGGCCACGCATGTTTCGCCGCGAGCGGCGCCACTTCGATGGCGAGCCGGTGCTCGCCGTCTTTGGCGATCAAGCCCATGGAACCGCCGGCCCGCCGATCGGCATCCCCTGCGCGATCGATCAGGCCCTTGAGGCGCTGGGTGGCGTCATCGGCGGCGCAGACCAGACGGTCCTTGCGGACCGCTATGCCCTTTCCCTGCGCGATCAGACGATATCCGGCCGCATTGATATGGCGGACCACCCCGGTGCGCTCTAGGAGGAAGAGGCTGGCCGGGGACCTGTCGATGACCTCCGCCAGGCCGTCGCCCACGCTGAGCGTGCCTGAAAGACTGCGCGCGAGCCGCAGCGCCCGCACCATATGCTGACGCAGTGACATGCAGAGCGACAGGTCGATGTCGGTAAAGGCGCCCTGCTTCTCTGAGCGATAGATATCCACGCCTGTCCAATGGGAATTTACACCCTCGAATCCAACGGAGACATCGGAATGGATATCGAACTTCTTATAAAAATCATTGTAGTAGGCGGTTTGGACAAAGGCTTCTTTGGGGAGCCAGTCGATATCCCGCTTATAGCCTGGAGCCCACTTAGTGTGCGCGATTTGGTCCAACGGCGTCTTGAGCGGATTTTGCGTCGCGAACCTGCGGAAGTTGGCTTCTAAAGCCGAAGGGTCAGTGCGGCCGGCGACCACGAGTCCTGCTTCGTTGTAGAGATCATAAGAACGCAGCACCGCGTCGTGGCCGCCGGTCAGGTCGGCGAGACGACGCAGGACGCGGGGCCCCAGGGTAGCGTCCACCGCGGCCCCGTAGAGTTCGTCCAGAAAAACTTCGCGGTTGTTCCCGGGGCCGATCGGGCTTTGCACACTCAAGAACCGGGTCGAACCCGCGCGAGACGAACACCATCAGCAAAGCGGCGACAAACCTCAACTCATTTCGCCTGGAAGGCGACCAGACAATCGGGCGGTTCTTCGCACAACGCTGTCAATTGGTCTTCGATGTGGTGGCGCTTGCGGCCGCGTCGCAGCCGACCCTCATTGGCCTGCCTTGAAAATCACCGTTCTCATTCAGATGGATGACGCGGCCGGCCTTCGCCGCGTGCGACATGGCGCTGGGCGTCCGTGAACCATCGCGGGCTGGGGCCCGCCGCGATCGCCATGTAGCGCGCGGTATATTGTTCGCTTGGAGGATTTCGAGATGAAGTCAGGTACGACTAAGACCGCAACGGCTGCCCTCACCAGGTCCGCCGGGCAAATGGGGCGCATCGCCGCGCCCGCCGCTATCGCGGGCGGCTTCGCGGCCGCGCACGCCGTCATTATGAAAAGGTTCATGTGGACAAGCCTGACCGCGGTTGCACTCGCAATCAGCGGGCAAGCCCATTGACGTGACCCCCTGAAACTCCGCCAGGAATAACTAGAGTCCGCCCCAAGGAAGGGACGGACGAATGAAACGATCAAGGTTCACGGAAGAGCAGATCA